>DAOG01000021.1 GCA_002501765.1 Methanosaeta sp. UBA204 | reverse complement strand
AACTCCCTCCAATGCTACCCCAATGAAAGGAATTATATTAGGAAATGGTATAAATAGATTTGGGGCACCATGGATTTTCTTGTAGGGCAAGATCGCCTCCCTCGCCCTACCTGACGTACCTCACCCCTTCTGGCACTTCCTCGTCCACCTTGATCACGATGGTGTTAGACAGACGGTTGAAGAGTCGCTGTCCGGTACCGGACATGGCCAGCCAGCCGATTATAATATCGAGAGGCAACAAGAACGCCTTCCCGAAGCTCTCGATGGCCGCAGCCACGAAGTCGATATCCTCGCCTCTCTTGCCGGTTACCTTCAGGTTCAGGACCATCTTGCCCAGAGACTGGCCGCGGTATCCCTCCAGCAGAGTCCAGTAGAGGAAGGCTATCAAGGCGTCATCCGACCTGAGGTAGAAGAAGCCGGAGTCAGCATACCAGAGCCCGAGATGGAAAGGGAGGAAGATATTTGCCAGGAACCCCCAGATGATGCTCACCAGCATGATATCGATGAGCCAGGCCCAGAACCGAGCGCCCCAAGAGGCCAGCCGTATCTCCTTAACCTCCATCCCAACACCTCAATACCACGCTCAGTAGACCCTCTCGTTCTTCTCATGAACGCTGTAGCACCGGTAATCGTCGGCGGTCTTATCCTGCAGGTAGATATAATCGAAGGCAGAGTCGGTCTTTCGCGACTCGTACTCCTCTTTTGCCTCCTCTCGACATCGATGGCATGCGAAGAGAGGTACAAACGCGCCGAATACCCTGTCCGAAGTGCCATAACCCTTGGAGGCCCGGGACGATATGGTCATGTACCCAGGACAGTGAGGACACATCTTCACCGACTCTTCCTGGCTCTCACTGATCATGTCTGTGTCGTAGAAGATGCTCTTCTTCCTGCGGTAAAAGGGACCGGCCCGGCTCACTGCCGTATCGGTCAGCTCGTCCCGTCGGTCCCAGGCATCTTTCTGATGCTGGACGATAGCCTCGATAGTGGCTTTCATCGTCCTGGACATCTGGAACTGGCCTGGGACGAAGTCCGGCTCTCTGACATGAGAGTAGTCCAGTCCGGCCATGGCCAGGATGATCCCGGTGTTGACGTAAGGCAGAGCTGTCTCGATGGCGTAGCCACCTTCCAGCACGGCGATGTCCGGGGAAAGCTTCTCGTTCAGGCGGGCATAACCCTGCGCAGAGAAACGCATGTTGGCCAGAGGGTCGGTGTAGTGGTTGTCCTGGCCCGCCGAGTTGACCACCAGCTGGGGATCGAACTCCTTCAGGATGGGCAAGACCAGCTCGTCCAGGACGTAGTGGATCCCCTCATCAGGGGTCTCCGGGGGCAGAGGGATGTTGATCGTCCTGGCCATAGCCTTGGGTCCTCCCAGCTCGTCCATAAACCCCGATCCTGGATAGAGGGTCCTCCCGTCCTGGTGGAAGGATATGAACAGGACGTCCGGGTCGTGGTAGAAGATCTCCTGGGTCCCGTCGCCGTGGTGGACGTCCGTATCCACGATGGCTACCTTCCTGATCCCGTACTTTTGCCTGATGTACTCGATCATGATGGCCTCGTTGTTGACGTTGCAGAACCCCCGGTTGCCGTGGGCCACCCTCATGGAATGGTGACCCGGCGGCCTGACCAGGGCGAAGGCGTTGGAGATCTTCTTGTCCATGTAGGCGTCGGCCAATACGAGAGTGCTGCCGGCAGCGATCAGGTGGGCGTCGGTTACCTGGGCCTCCACGTTGGGCACGCAGAGGTGAACCCTGGCGATATCTCTCAGCTCGGCCAGGCGAGGTTTGTACTCCTCCACCTCCGGCAGGTCCATCAACCCCTCCTCGAAGATCTGGTCTCTGGTGTAGAGGAGTCGCTCTTCCCTCTCCGGATGGGTCGGAGATATGGCCCAGTCGAAGGCGGGGAAGAATATCAGACCCATCCTTTTTCCGGTCATCAGCGACCACCTCCTGTCCATTCGGGGATAAGCCCGGCAGGGATCTCCATCTCGACGTCCAGGAGGCGGCCTACGGTGGACCAACCCCGGATCATATTGAAGACCTCGCTGTGGGTCACCACCGCCTCACCCGCGTATTCCTCGACCCCCAGACGTTCGGCCCTCTCCACGATCAGCTTCCGGGCCATATCCTCCGCCTGTCCCAAGTCCATCTTCCGGTCACGAACCTCGCCGCTGGTCCCGTCCTCGGCCACGGTGTAGACACACCGTTCGGTGTCCGCCCGGAAGGTCAGGGTCAGGGTGGGCCTGGCCACGGCAGCGCCGATGGCGTTGGCCACGGTGGCGTTCTCGGGGATGATCCCCGTGGTGTTCATCTTCTCGGCCACCAGGGGTACCAGACCCAGGGAACCTCCACCTACGCCGACCACGTTTTGGGGCCTGATCTTCTCCTTCTGGAGCACCTCCCAGACCCTGTAGGCAGGTTCCTGCTCCCAGGCCAGGAACATCTGGTCTATCTCGCGGACCAGCGTCTCCACGGCCACGTCCACCACCTTACGGGCAACGTCCTCTGCCGAGCAGTCCAGCTCTCGACCCAGACCGACCATGGCCTCCTCGGCCAGAGATCCATCACCGATATCGATCATCTCCAGGAACCTCATGGCGTCGGTGGGTGTGGGTTCGGGACCGCCCAGGCAAAAGGCCGGGCCTGCCCGTTCCGGACCCAGGGTCACCCCATCGCCAGCTGCTCTGACGATGCTGTCTCCTCCCAGAGCGACGGACTTCACGGCGAAGGCCCTGATATGGGTAAGAAACGAGTCCACCTTGGCCCCTGTGGAAGATATGAGAGGCTCGCCGTCGAGTATGAGAGCCAGATCCGTGGTGGTTCCTCCGATGTCCACCACCACCGAGGTCTGATCGGAGGGCATCAGGGCCATCACACCCATGCTGCTGGCTGCCGGCCCGGAGAATATGGTCTCCACCGGCGACTCCATGGACTTGTCCAGGGGCAGGGTGCCGCCGTCGGCCTTCAGAATGTAGACCGGCGCCTCGATCTTCCTCTGAGATATGGCCTTATTGATCTCGTCGGCGAACTTTCTGTACCTGTCCTGAGTGGCAACCTTGAGCATGGCAGTTGCCGCTCTTCGGGGGAAGTTCAGCCATCCCGAGGCCTGGTGTCCCATCTCTACCTGGATCTTTGGCGAGACCCCGGTGATGATCGCCTTCATTCGCTCCTCGTGTGCGGGGTTTCGCTGGCCGAACTTGCTGACCACGGCGATCTTATCGTATCCCCGGTCGACCAGGGTGGAGGCTACGTTCTTCATCTGCTTCTCGTCCAGAGGCTGGATCTCTCTGCCTCGATAGTCGATGGCTCCTCTTATTATGTGGATCTCGTCGCCCAGTGTGTAGTCGTCAGGGTTCATTCCGGGGCCCGGCTCCAGGACCAGGGCCACGGGGTCGATCTTACCCTCGGCGATGAGGTTGGTTATCAGGGTGGTGCTGAGCACAACCCGCTCGATCTTCTCCAGGGGAACGTCCCGGATTATATCGTCCAGCGGACTCATCAGACACTCCAGAAGATTGTCGCGATCGGTGGGGACCTTGGCCGCCCTGATCACCTTTCCTTCCTCAATGAGAACGGCATCTGTAGTAGTTCCGCCGACGTCAATTCCAATTAGCATAATTTTATCGCCTTTAGCGGTCGCATGGGCCAAAATCATATATCGGTTTTGGTAGGTAGGAGGATGGCGAGTGAGGGTCCCCTATCGTGTGAAGATCGTTGTGGTTTTGCAGGATAACCCGCCCAGGGATACCAAGACTCTATAACATAGATCATATGATGATATTACCGATTGTTATTTATACCGAATGAGAGATGTTTTCATATAAATTTATAGTTCCGGTATGGTTAAAGAAGGAAGGTGAGTTAACATGAAAGTACTCGTAACAGGTGGCGCCGGATTCATAGGCTCTAATCTAGTCGAAGCGGTGGCTGACGAACACCAGGTGACCGTGCTGGATAACTTCCACACCGGCAGCATGAAAAACCTGGCAGAAGTAATAGATAAGGTGGAGATCATAAGAGATTCCTGCAACAATGTGTTATCCTCGGATCTATCTCCGGATATCATATTCCATCTGGGCATCCCCTCATCGTCGCCGATGTACAAGGAGGATCCATTTTTTGTCGGTGAGGCCATAAACGGCATGGTTGCCATAATGGAGCTGGCTAAGCGGAGTGGGAGCAAAAAGGTGGTCTTTGCCTCCTCGTCTTCTCTGTATAATGGGATACCAACACCGCACAGGGAAGACGCAGATATTCTAGTCACAGACTATTATACGGAAGCCAGGCTGGCGATAGAGAGGATCGCCCAGCTCTACAGAGAGCTATACGATATCGATTATGTCGGTCTCAGGTTCTTTTCAGTCTACGGCCCCCACGAGGAGGCAAAAGGAATAATCGCCAATATGGTCTCTCAGTTCCTCTGGAATATGCAAGAAGGGAAGAGGCCTGTTATCTACGGTGACGGAAAGCAGACCCGGGACTTCATCTTCGTGAAGGACGTGGTGGATGGTTTGATACTCACCTCCGAGGTCGGCACGGGAATACTCAATCTGGGAACAGGAAGATCGCACAGTTTCAACGATGTTGTTGAGTTGTTGAACTCCCAGCTAGGAGAGAGCATAGAACCGATCTATGTGGAGAATCCGATCAAGAATTACGTAATGCATACCCAGGCTGATGGCTCCAGGATGACAGCACTGGGTCTTGAGCCTAAGTACTCGCTGGAAGACGGTATTTACGAACTCACAAAAAAAAGAGGTTAAAATGGGACATAAGTTTGTGATAACCGGCGGTGCTGGTTTCATCGGCTCGAACCTGGCCGAAGCGCTGGCCGGGGAGAACGATGTGGTGATAATCGACGATCTCTCCACCGGAAAGGCCGAGAACATATCGAGCATGGATGTGAGGTTCATCGAGGGCAGCATCACAGACCCTTCGCTTCTCAGGGCAGCTTTTGAAGGCGCGGATTGTGTATTTCATCAGGCTGCGATACCTTCTGTCCAGAGGAGCATTGAGGATCCTATCAGGACGGGCAGGGTCAACATCGAGGGCACTCTGAACGTTCTGGTTGCGGCGAGGGATGCCGGTGTGAAGAGAGTTGTTTATGCCTCGTCCTCCTCCGTCTACGGGGATACGCCCGAGCTCCCGAAGAGTGAGGATATGTGTCCATCACCGAAGTCTCCCTATGCGGTCGCGAAGCTTGCGGGGGAGGCGTACTGTGCGGTCTTCAACGAGCTGTATGGTATGAGGACGATAGCGCTCAGGTACTTCAACGTTTACGGATCGAGGCAGGATCCCGGATCGGACTATGCGGCCGTGATACCCAGGTTCGTCTCTGCGTTGCTGAGAGATGAGCCTCCAGTGATATATGGGGATGGAGAGCAGACCCGGGATTTCACATATGTGAAAGATGTTGTCAGCGCAAATATACTGGCCAGCCGGTGCGATGCGATTGGTGTCTTCAACGCGGCCGGCGGGATGAGGATAAGCGTGAACCGTCTGGCGGAGCTCATAGGGGAGAATCTAGGGAAGAATGTCAGACCGGTGTATACAGATCCAAGGCCGGGGGATGTCAGGGACTCTCTGGCAGATATAAAGAGGGCAAAAGAGATGGGGTATGCACCCAAGTTTACGATAGAGGAGGGATTGAGGGAGACCGTCCGGTGGTTCTCGGCGAAGATGGGGTGAGATTTCGATCCATTTTCATGGGGTGGCTGTTTTTGCGGTGAGGTTCGACTTGTTGTGTCGCCGATCCCTACGGGATCGGTGTGTGGATACGCCGCCGTGATTTCTGTCGATAGTTGAATCATTGTGGCGGTGGTCGGGTTGGCAGGTCCGTCGCCTTCGCGGCGCGGTGTTGCTGGTGGCCACCAGACGCGCCCGGAATCAATGGGCTCCTCGGCGCCGACGGGCGCGGTGTCTGGTGATGTTGTAGGATCTGCGCCGGATTTCTTTGCGATTTATTTACGACGCTCTCATCCTTTGAGATGATCAGGCTCGTGAGGATAACTCTTATATAAATATAGGCTGTGGACTATCCTCAATGAAGAGATTGATCGCCTACGTTTCCGGGAGGATCCAACAGGCCGGATACAGGTCGAAGGTTGTCACGATAGCGAAAGCATTTGGCGTGAAAGGGTCAATCCAAAACCTTCCCGATGGCAGGGTGAAGGTTATAGCCGAGGGCAATGAGGCTGACCTTGAAAGGTTTGCAGATGCCCTGAAGATGAACAATACTATCATCGATGTGACCGATCTCGAAAGAGATTATTCCAGGGCGACCGGAGAGTACGAGGACTTTTACAAGCTTGTCGGGGAAGGAGAGACCGATGAAAGGTTGGATACGGGCATCGAGTATCTCAAAGAGCTGGTAGAGGTCACCAGAGATGGGTTCGGTCGGATGGATAAGGGGTTCGGTGAGTTGGGGCATAAGATGGACAAGATGCTCGACAAGCAGGACATGATGCTGGAGAAGCAAGATGTAGTGATCGAAGAAGTTCGTGGAGTTAGGTACGATCTGAAACACTATATGGAGGGCAAGTTCGACCGGATCGAGGGTGAGATTGGCGAGATCAAGGGTGCACTGAGAGAGCAAGGGATAATCTGAGCCTTTGCAGTCTATTTTTATTGTACATAAAGTATGACTTTATGTGCTCAAGTAAATCCGACCGAATGGAGCATTTACTTGTTATGTGACGAAGATGGTGAGGATGCTTGCTAACCGGGTGGGTTGATGGACCTGAATGTGGTGATAACCGGTGGAGCAGGTTTCAGGGTCTTGGCCCGGATTATGCGGCCATGATACCCAGGTTCGTCTCTGCGTTGCTGAATCCAAGGGCCGGAGGGGTTGAGTATGCGCCCGATGATCAGGATTGTCGCCGGGGGTCGCTGGCATGCTGCCTTATCTTGCGGGCTGTGGGGAGCTCGAGGGCGTAGAGACGAAGAAGGGCGCCGGATAGTAGGGTATAACGCTTCGGCTTCACCCGCTGCCGGGCCAGCAAGACCTACCCCAATCAAAGACATTGTGGCGGATGCTTGGCCTTTGATAATCCGGGCGGTAGGCAGTCGGGTGCAAGCCGTTGTTGGGCGCGTTTTAGGTTTTTTCAAAATTTATTGTGAAAGAGATCCGATTGCCAAAAAATTCTCTCTCTACAAAGCCAACTAAATTAGCTGTACGTGTCACGCTGTTGCGCCTCTGAAAATGTGGGT
Source organism: Methanosaeta sp. UBA204 (assembly GCA_002501765.1). Taxonomy (GTDB): domain Archaea; phylum Halobacteriota; class Methanosarcinia; order Methanotrichales; family Methanotrichaceae; genus UBA204. The sequence continues at coordinate 717 of DAOG01000021.1, read as the reverse complement.
CAGCTATGACTTCGGTCACAGATAATATACCGCCTGGCTTTAGACTATCAAAAATCTCTTCCATCGCAGTTTTTCGGTCGGAAATCTCTCCTAGCACCGTGACCAGTAATACCCGGTCATATTGATTGTGCCCCAGTTTCCCGTCTCCTACTCCCCCTTGTATGAATTGAATGTTGCCCAGATTTTCAGCCAGCGCCTTGGCCTGAACTCGTTGTAGCATCCCAGGTTGAATGTCAAATGCGGTTACTTCTCCGGTAGGGCCAATTCGTTTCGCAACAGGAATGGTCAGCCGTCCTGGGCCACAGCCAACATCTAATACTTTCATCCCAGGTTCAAGCGCCAAATGTTGAATGATTTCGCGAGCGCTATTATTTTTTAGGAAAGGATTATCCAATTCGACAAGCCAACTTAACCATGTAGGACAAGGAATGGATAACCGAAGGGAAGAAAATCTCCAGATAATCGCTATTAAGCTAAGAAGGACAATCAATCCTAGTGTCGAGTCATGCGTAAAATATCGCATCATGCACTCGTCATTCCCACGAAGGTGGGAATCCAGTATTTCTGGCTACCTTGACAATGTCACATTGGACCCCTAATTGAGGCTACTGATATTTTATATATTTTGTAAATATATCTGACGCCCCCACTACCTACTGTTATCGATTTTATCTCTAATTTTCGACGAGAGGAACTTCGCGTCTTCGCGTGAGTCAG
>DAOG01000134.1 GCA_002501765.1 Methanosaeta sp. UBA204 | reverse complement strand
TGCTCCTCATGTATATTTTGATAATACCGCCGGTAAATACTCAGGTATGTTGATTTGTCTCCCGATTGCGATCCTGTGCTTTCGGGCAAGAAAATCCTCCCTTCGGTCGGATTTACTTGAGCACATAAAGTTATACTTTATGTACAACAAGAAAAATAACCGCGGAGGGCGCAGAGGAACGCAGAGCATTTAACCATTTATTTTCCCTCCGCGCCCCTCTGCGTACTCTGCGGTTGTATTCCGTGTTTGGTTACAGTATGCCCCATGTCTCGGGTAGTTCCTGCATAGTGAAGTCCCTCGATAGTGGTTTAGGTACCTGAGTAGTTACGATTTTTTTTATATCCGCTCCGTATCGGTGACGCCTTTATCTGTGGTCAGTCCCATCTCAGACCATGGAGTTCAAGCAGTGTATCGTGATCCGCGAAGATCTGAAACTATCGCCGGGCAAGCTGGCGGTACAGACCGCCCACGCCGCGATCCTCGCCCTGGAACACGCCGACAAGAAGACGATCAGAGCCTGGAAAGCAGAAGGTCAGAGGAAGATCGTGCTTAAGGTTCCCGAACTGAAAGAGCTATTCAGGCTCAGAGCAGAGGCGGAGGGGGCAGGTGTGCCCTGCGCCGTAGTGATCGATGCCGGCCTGACCGAGATACCGCCGGGAACTATAACTGCCCTGGGCATGGGGCCTGCTCCTGCAAAGGTGCTGGACAAGATAACCAGCGACCTGAAGCTGCTCTGATGCGTCGATCCCGTGGACGATGGAGGAAAAAATGATCGCAGCCCAAGAGCCCGATCTATCTATCGGGGTGAAGTACTACACCACCGACTCACCAGGATGCGGGGGGAAACTCCGCCAGCACCCGGAGGACTTTCTGGTGGAAGAGCTCTGGGAAGAGCGCCGTTACGAAGGTGGACGCTACCTGGTGGTGACAGTAGAGAAAAAGAACTGGGATACCCACCATCTCATCCGGGATCTATCTCGCAGGTTGAGGATCAGCCAGAAACGGTTTGGGTGGGCCGGAACCAAAGACAAGAGAGCCGTTACCAGGCAAAGGATGAGCATCATAAACCTGGATGAGAAAGAACTTGAGCGGGTCTCGCTCCCCGGGGTCAAGATAAAAGTATTGGGCAGGTCCAACCGGTCCGTTGCCCTGGGCGATCTATCTGGAAATCGGTTCCAGGTCAGGATCAGGGATCTGGAGGTCGGACCAAAAGAGGCTATCCGGCGTCTGGACAGGATCACAGCGGAAGTCGAAGGTCTTGGAGGTCTGCCCAACTACTTCGGCGTCCAGCGCTTCGGTGAGGTCCGGCCGGTAACTCATCTGGTGGGCGAAGCTTTGGTTAAAGGCGACCCGAAGGAGGCGGTATTCATCTACCTGACCATGCCTTTTCCCGGCGAGCCCGAGGCGACCAGAGTAGCCAGGTCGGACCTGCAGGAGACAGAGGACCTGACCCGGGCGTTGAGAGATTATCCTCACCACCTCCGCTACGAGCGGGCCATCCTCAACCACCTGGTAGAACATCGCGGCGAGTACGCATCATCCTTCGATGTTTTGTCCACCAACTTGAAGCGTCTCTTCGTCCACGCCTACCAGTCTTACCTCTTCAACATGGTCCTGAGCCGGAGGATGGAACGCGGCCTCCCCCTGGACAGGGCGGTAGAAGGAGACGTGGTCTGTTACCTCAAGGAAGGCATCCCGAACCCGTCCCGGACCCAGCATGTAGATCGGAACAACCTGGATGCGGTCAACCGCCTGGCCAGCCGGGGCCGAGCCTACGTCACTCTGCCACTATTCGGCTACGAATCCCAGTTCGCGGAGGACGAACCAGGCCGGGTTGAGAGGGCGGTGCTCGATGAGGAGGGCATGGGCCTCGAGGGCTTCAGGGTGGCGGCGAACCCCGGGTTGGGCTCGAAAGGAGTCCGACGGCCCGCGCTCCTGAAGTTAGATCCCCAGGTCCAGGTGGTCGAGGGTTCGGCCCTGCTCGGTTTCACCCTGCCTCCGGGGTCTTACGCTACCGTGGTTCTGAGGGAGTATATGAAATTGAAATAGGCGACAGAAGTCGGAAACCTTATCATCGAAGTAGTTTGAGGTGTTACACGTGCATCTTGAAGATCCTTATGCGGTTGTCTACAAGCAGATCCACGCAATCAGCAGTCCGGAAAATGATATGATCGAGCTTTTGGAGCGTTCCGCCTGTTACGGTGGTTCGGCCTGGTCCAGGTACCATTACTCCCAGGGACCGCTGGTAATCGGCTCCCGGTCGATAGGCGAATGGTTCAGATACCTGGTCCGGTGCGGAGAGGTCGATCTGGACCTGGCGTCTTCCCGGAGATCTGCCGGTTTCGAGTCGGTTCTGGTAAGAGACGACGAGGTGGAGATAACCTACGCGGGCCTGGGCGGCGGCGGGGTGGGCGCCACTATCACCCGGTCCCGGGCAGGGGACGTGATCCGGAGCGAGACCAGCGCGTCAGGAGGGGGCAGGGTAGGAAGAGGGACGATAGTTCTGCCCCGGCGAGAGAGGGTGATGATCGGAGTGGACGATACCGACTCCAAGACCGAAGGCGCCACCTGGTCGTTGGTCCACAACATCTCGGCCAGGGTGGACCGGCCCGAAGCCCGGTACATATCACACTCCCTGGTCCAGCTCTTTCCCGTGCCCACCAAGACCCAGAACTGCGTATCTACGGTGGCGGAGTTCGCCTGTCTGCCGGGCAAGGCCGATGAGATGCTCCAGGATTTCCAGGCTCTTCTAAAGCGGCATAGCGTCTCTGATGAGACCGGGATGGTGGTCTACAGGGCTTTCGATCCATCGCCGCTGATGGATTACGCTCACAGATGCAGGACGGAGCGGATACCCTACGATCTTGCGGTCGCCACCGCAGACGAGATGGGCGTGGAGATGGTGATGAGCGGCCAGGGCCTGATCGGCGCGCTCGCCGCCCTACCCTTCTGCGCAAGGCCCGACGAATCGGTAAGGCCGGAGATATGACAGAAGAAGAAGAAGAACGGGGACGAAAGACAGGACTGGACGCTCTGGAGATGGCCGTCAACGACGTGGGCGCAGAGGTCCTCCAGTACGTCCCGGGTTATCCCATAACCGAAGCTGGGCAGGCTCTCGGCGCCCAGATGGCGGTCAACGAGAAGGTGGCCTTCGAGGTGGCCTTGGGAGCATCGGCCACCGGCCAGAGGTCGATGGTCCTGGTGAAGCATCTCGGCGTAAACCTGCTCGCCGACCCTCTTTCCATATCGCCCACCCACACCATCGGCGCGGGTCTCGTGGTCTTGGTGGGAGAGGACGTGGGTCCCAAAGGTTCCCAGATCGAACTGGACGTAAGACACCACGCCGCCCTCTGCGAGCTTCCTGTATTGGATCCCGCAGGGCCAAAATCGCTATATCCGTCGGTCATCGAGGCCTACCAATTATCGGAGCGGATAAGCGCCCCGGTTATGGTGAGGATGACTTTTCGGCCTACCGAGACCTACGAGGGCGAGATCCACCGGACCGGGATTTCGCCCGGAAGCAAGACCTTCGATAGGGCTATCTGGGGTCTCACCGCCCGAGGTCGGCATCAGAGGTACCTTCGTGACGTGCTTCCGATCATCGCAAATGCCTCAGAGACCACATCCTTGAACTTTTTGGAATCCTCCGGCGACCTGGGCGTCATCGCCTGCGGCAGACCTGCCCATCTTGCCAGAGATCTCCAGGTCTCGCTCCTGGCCCCGGGCTACGCCCACCCGCTCCCCTGGAAGATGATCGAGCGGTTCATCCTGGATCACCGGAAGATCCTGGTGGCAGAGGAGCCGGGACCCTTCGTCGAGTCTCGGCTCAGGATGAGCGATAAGGTCTGCGGGAAGCTGACCGGCCACCTGCCTTTCGGCAGGCTGGAAGCTGCAGATCTGGAAAGGGTGTTGGAGACGATCGACAAGCCAGGCCGCCAAAGATACGATGTAGAGACGGCAAAAGGACGGGGGCAGGGGTCCAGGGCGATATGCGACGACTGCCCCTATCTCCCTATCTACAAAGCGATCAAGAACCTGGGCGTCCCCGTGGCAGGAGACGCAGGCTGCAGCATCCGGGCGGTGAGGCCGCCTCTGGACGTGGTGGATGTGGTCTACGGGCTGGGGTCGTCGGTGGGCGTGGCCTCGGGTTTCGCCGGGAAGGGGATCGCCGTCGTCGGGGACTATGCCCTGGCCCATACCGGGCTCCAGGGGCTTATCAACGCATTGTATCACGGGCGAGAGGTTCTGATGGTCCTGTTAGATAACGAAGTGGCCGCCATGACCGGAGGACAAAGGGTACCGGATATCGTTCCCGTGGTGGAGGCCGTCGTGCCCAGGGTCGAAAGACTGAAGATGCCCGTGCCTCAGGACGAGATCGAGGCGATGCTGAAAAGAGAGCTGGCCCGGTCCGGGATCTCCGTGGTGGTGGCATCGGGGCGGTGTCCCAGAGAGCCGGGCCACCGTCTGAAGGAAAAGTCGCCGATGGAGCTATGAACAGGGGCTACAAAAACTGCCGGGTGCAGGTTCTGGTCTTGCTGACACACCGGTTCGTCCACAATGGCCCGTCCTTGATCTCAATACCTCTCTTGGCAAAGTCGTAATATCGCCAGCCGATCCTCATCTTGTCCGAGACCTCAAGCTTGTCCGGCATCACCCCGGGGATGCGCCACCCGGAGCTACCAAGCTCGAAGACATAGTAGATCCAGCAGTGATCGACGTTGTTCTTGATCCCGTCGATGGACGTCACCATGGCACCTTCATGACCGGTGGCGCTCTCGTCCTCGGTGAGCTCGATTTCGGCGGCGTCCTTCAGGATGTCCAGGACACTGGCTTCAGAACAGGTTTTCACCGTATGGCGCACGATCGAATCTTTGCCATAATTTATGTAGATGTCAACCTTGATCCCGCCCCGGTCGAAGAGCATGATGATGGAGATGAGGTAATGAGGTTAGGACTTACGCACTTGACCAACATGTATATATATTAGCTACATCATATACTACATAAATAATGATCTATGTGGGAGAGATATTGGATTGAACGCGAGAAAATGTGATGATCTGGATTACATCTTCTTCCTCACTGCTTCTGCAAATGTTTTCACCTGTACGGAAGCTGCTAGATGTTATCCATCCGATGGGAACTCGCCATCACATGATGCCTTCACA
>DAOG01000027.1 GCA_002501765.1 Methanosaeta sp. UBA204 | reverse complement strand
TTTATCCAGATCATAAACATGATGTGTGCGTGTATCGTTTTCATACCACTCAAGGTACTCGCTCAAGTTCTCAAAGATTTTATCAGCATCAGGATGATAGATTCCATCCTCAGGGATGACGCCCGGTTCTTCAATCACACCATCCAAGCCACAGAACTCGACACCGAGATAAATCAGGAGCCGTTCTATATTCATGATGTTGCGGCTGCTCCAATATTGCATGATGTATGAACGTTCTGCAGCGTCGATATTGCTCAACTCCGCAGGATAATTGCATATTACAGTTACATTGTTCTCCTTTGCAGCATCCAGTACTGGCAGAACCACGTTCTGTATAGGTTGGGTGACCACACGGTCTACAAATATAACGTCATATGCCGTCAGGTTCAGGTCTAAAGGGACTCTATAATGGCTGTATACGCTTACATTCAGACCGATATCTTCTGCCGCTCTCCTGACCAAAAAGATATCAGCGTCCGATAACAATAAAAATGCCATCTTTGGTTCTCTATTTACGCTCCCGAGATACCCCTCTACAGAAAAATTTGAGGTGCGATCAGGTCGCACCCCGTCTTGGTCATCAGTCGCCCCTGCCATGCTACCCTCAGCAAGGAAGCAGGTGATCTTCACCACCGCTTCCGAGTAGGGGATAACCGGTGGGGTGGCACCGGGTCTGTTGGGTCCCAGTACAGTTCCCCGCAAGATGAACCCCCCGCCGGGCGCGGTCTCGTCGTAGGTCAGAACGACGTTCTGGAAATCCTGATAGGCGGCCTCGTTTGAAGCCGAGAGCGTGATGTTGACGTTCTCAACATCGCCAGAGACTTCGACGGTGACCTCTCCGAGATAATGGAGGGTTCCCATCACCGCCTTGTATGCAGTTATTGTATACCGGCCTTCTGGCAGGTCTGTAAACTCGAACCCACCGTAGGCATCTGTCTGGGTGCTGGGTGCAGGAACCGCCTCGGCCGTCTCTTCTTCACCCGAGACCGGTGCCCCATCCATCTCTGCCGGAGTTTCCGCCCCAGTGTACTGGGTGATCCTCACCACCGCTTCCGAGTAGGGGATAACCGATGGGGTGGCACCGGGTCTGTTGGGTCCCAGTACAGTTCCCCGCAGGGTGAACCCCCCGCCAGGTGCGGTCTCGTCGTAGGTCAGAACGGCATTCCGGGAACCCTGATAAGCGTCCTCGTTTGAAGCCGAGAGCGTGATGTTGACGTTCTCAACGTCGCCAGAGACTTCGACGGTGACCTCTCCGAGATAGTGGAGGGTTCCCATCACCGCCTTGTATGCAGTTATCGTATACCGGCCTTTTGCCAGATCGATGAACTCGAACCCACCATCGGCATCTGTCTGGGTGCTGGGTGCCGGCGTCGCTGCGGCTGTGGAAACGTTGTGGGCCGCGTCTGTTAGAACGCCTTCCTGGGCTTGTATTGGAGCCATGATGGATAGTGCCAAGACGTATAGCAAGATCAATACCAGAATATGCTCACTTTTTCGAAACATCTCAACCACCTGTAAAGCTGTTTGGGATAGAAGTAAGTCTACTTGATTTAATACTTTTTGTGCTCCCGGACAGCGAAGAAACTTCAGGATCTGGTAGATGAGATCGAGGTTCCCGATTCGGGTTTATGGAACAGCCTTCCCGGCTCTCGCCGCCCGAGCCCTCCACCAGGCCTCCTCTTCGGATATCCTAGAACAGGGACCGATGTAGCGGCTCACCGGCCTGCCATCCCGCCAGTAGGCGTACCAGTAGGGGCCGTGGAGGTGACCCCGCGCGCACCTGCAGCTCGGCTTCCCGCACCTGACCCTGACCGCGGCTACGGAGAGGCCCTCGCGCTTCTCTCTGAAGACCACCTCCCCCTGGGCCTCGATCAGCTCCTCCTCCAGGGCGGCCAGCTCTCGGTCCAGGAGGCGAACGGCCTCCTCCACACCGGGCGATACCAGGGGGCGCAGGCTCTCCACAGCCTGGGCAATGGTCCTGATCTGGGCCTTCAGACCTCTCTTCTCGGGCGCCATCGATTTCTTATAGACTCCCGGGTATAAGAGCCTATTTGTCTATAAGACAACCCGGCGCGCCTCGCTATGTCGCTTCCGATGCCGGTCGAAGGGCGGACCGCGCCCGCATTTCCGGCCCATTAAACCCCGCGGCTCTCGCCTGGGATGCGCGGGCCCGGGTCGTTGGGGGCTGGTGCTTACGCGGCCCGGTTTCGCGGCCCGGCTTGTGCCCACCTGAAGATCCCGGGCCGCGGTCCCCGAAGGCTTTGTCTTGTAGACGGCGGGGGGTGGCAGGCGAGCGCCTATAAGACGGCGCGGGGCGCCTCTGCGGGAGCCACAACACCTGGCCAGGACAAGCCGAAAACAGAGATATCCACCAATGGAGCCCAGATGGTTACTGTTTATTCAGGATGACCTTTTTGTAGATTAAGAATTTCTCTTGCGGGAATCCCAATGTCACCCAACAGAATCGGTATATGCGAAGTTGTGACCGAAGGAAGCAATTTGGGTGAGAACGTCAGCCCGAACCGCATACACCGTGTTATGTGAAGTAGCCCGTTATTCTCCCCAATTAAAGTCGTTGAAACTATCAAAGTCACCACGATGCCAAATTTCATCCTTTAGATGTTCATAGACATTAAATACGATTGGGCAAATGGAATAGTTCTCTATTATATTTATTAATCTAAAAATGAAGCCACTCTTATGGATATGGGGGTAGGATACACAATCTTTAGGACGGCAAGTGTAATGTGAACATAAATTATCCTTTAGAAATGGACACGGCTTCTTGCTGAATGCAAATGTTTCCAGTTCTTCACTCTTAACCAAATATTGGTCTTTGAATTGAGCGACAGAGATGCCTAAACATCTAGAGAAATTCTCAATATCTTCTTCATCTAGAACTGGTTGTACTTCTTTACAACAATTAGCACAAGTTTTACAATCTATTTCTGAAGATACTTGCCAATATAACCTATGTACAATTGAATCTATTTCCTCTTCTGAAATATCACATCCTTTTAAGAAAGATCGGAATTTCCAATTCTCGTCTTCTCTTTCTTTTGATAATTTCCTGATTTTATTCGGATCGGTTTCCATAACGATTATCAACCATATTATTGAAGGGCTATTTCATATAACGTTCCGGGCGTATCTGAAGTTCCAGCCGTAAAGCTGGGTTTGGGTGGAGTGCCGAAGGCATTTGGCTTTAGCCCGAAGCGCAAACACACTGTTAGATAAAGTTGCGGTTCATCTCCTATGTCAAGCCAAACAGTTTTCGCAGCCTCTCAGCTACCTCAGCCTGCATCCTCGGCGATAATTCGCCCAACTCCCGCCGAATCAATGTCGTTGTAACCGTCATCAGACGATGCAAACGGAGAGTAGAGGACACCCGTAGCCCTGTTGTGGTGAAGTCCGCCTGGTTGGCATCTAACACCACGTCCGATTCCAGCAGGTCAGTCGGTATTTGACTGGTGATGAACGCCAGGATAACGTGCCGATGCGGGCCGATAGGGTCGATAGGGTCGGTCAGACATACCGCCGGGCGTACCTTGGTCGTTGAAAGATCATCGAAGGGGAAAGGCACCAGCACCACGCTACCCCTGGCCATAGAACGGTCTCCCGTCGGCAAGTGTGTAGATATCCTCTTCAGGCTCCTTCAGGAAATCGAAGGCCGGGTTTCGGGCTGCCGCCCGAAGCCATTTCATCTCATCTATGTCAGTCTCTTCAGGCAGAAGGATGACGACACGGACCCGAGTTGGAGCAACTGCCGGTAGAGGTTCGTCCAAAACGAGTTGACCTCGGGCATTAATTATTCCTGTTGTTTCAATGGCTTTCATCGCAACCTCCATATCGGTCTCTTCCTCTTATGCCGATCAAAGATACAAGAATACATTTGTATCCACTAAAAACATTATCTCCACTCCAGAACTTTGTGTTGCAACTCAACGGAAGTAAATTTCGCCCGTATCTCTGATAAGCCCCCTTCCCAGTCAAACTTAAACTTCCTCGTCCCGATTTCTTTGCCCCTGTACTTCTTTAGCAGGAACTCGACGTAATCTAAAACCTCCGCCCTCAAATCTTCAGGAAGCTCTTGCATTTTATGCTCGATTTCCTTTTCATACATGGTCTTACCCTCCTTTGTATCCTTATCTATTTCCGTTTATTTAAAGGATATCGCCCAACTCTGGTATATCCGAATTTGAGTTCGTATATACTTCCAATTTAGCGGTATATCAGAAGTAAACTTCGGATATGCTCCCCCCTGTCAGAGGTTCACATACCCTCATTCTTACCACTCGAATTAGTGATTAAATCCAAAGGGCTTTTTATTTTACCGATATCTTTCTTGCTCACATGCGTATATATTTCTGTCGTCTTTGAACTCCTGTGTCTCAACCCGGAAGGCCTGCTTGGCCGATAGTCTACATCGACCTGACGGGCTTGGACGAGGAGCCCACCAGGAATAGACTGCTCGCCGGAGTAGAGCGTGACCGAGCCAAGCCAGCGACACCGCCATCCTCCCCCGAGGCCGAACCGCGCTCGGTGGAAGATAGACCCATCGGCCAGGGAGCGCGCCGGGCCTCCGGCCCGGACCCTTCGGGACGGTCCACAGATCCAGTCTCCTTTACTCATCGCCAGCAGCGTTGTATTGGATTAAGCTTATATCCGCCCCAGACCCTTTTGTAGATATGAAGCTCCCAGGCACCGCAACCCAACCGGAGAACATCTACATAGCGCTGGGGAAGCTGGACATCAAACCCGGGATGACCTTCCTGGACCTGGGATGCGGCTCTGGCGCCGTCTCCCTTGCAGCATCCCGGTTCACCGAGAAGATCTACGGGATAGACAGAAGACAGGAGGCGGTGGAGATGTCGAAGGCAAAAGTCCCCTCCGGGACCTTCCTCTGCGGTGAGGCCGTCGACCTGATCCCCGACCTCCCCGAGATCGACCGGTGCTTCATCGGAGGAACCAGAGACATCGAGACGTTCTTCCCCCTTCTTGTAGAAAGCGCCGCCCCGGAATGCATGATGGTGGCCAACCTGGCCAGGATGGGAGTGGCCGCCACGATAGCAAGGCTGATGAAGGAACAGGGAACGTTCGAAGAGCTGATCCAGATCGGGATATCACGGGGCTACGACCTGGCCGGGGACATCGCCCTCAGGCCGGAGAACCCCATATTCATGGTGGTGGGGCGCTGCTGACCAGGACGCCTGCAAAGATGGCAGCGAGTACCCCACCAGGTATGCCGCATCGTCCGATCTCCTCCTCCTCCTCCTCGCCACACCACCGCTGGGAGAAGATATCATGCTGATCGGCGTCAGCCTCGGCCCCGGCGACCCCGACCTCTTGACCTACAAGGCCGCCGACGCCCTGAGACGAGCGGAGAAGGTCTTCGTCCCCGGCGAGATGGCGGCAGACCTGGTCTGCCCCTACTCCCAACCGGAGATGCTAAAGTTCCCCATGATCTCCGACAAGAATAAGCTGGAAGAGATCTGGGCCGAGAACGCCGACAGGGTAGCAGACTACGCCTCCCGGGCAGAGACCGCCTTCGCCTGTATCGGTGATGTGAACACCTTCTCCACCTTCTCCCACCTCAGACGGGTCCTGAAAGAGCGCCACCCATCAATCGAGGTCGAGACGATACCCGGTGTGGGAACCATCCCCGCCCTCGCCTCCAGGTTCGGGGTGGACCTGAGCGGTTCCTTCCAGGTCACCGACGGCTCCCCCGTAAATACGGCGATCAGGATGAAGGCCGTAAGACCCGCCGAGGTGGCGGCAGAGCTGAGAGAAGAAGGCTTCGATGAGTTCATCCTGGGCACCCGCCTCTACACCCCAGAAGAAGAGATCATCATGGGAGATATGCCGGAGCGGAGCGACTACTTCAGCGTGCTCTACGCCAGGAGAAGAAGTAGGAGGAAGGAGAAGAAATGATCTCCAAGGGCATGGACTATATTTTCGTGCATATCGGTGACGAGCCATGAAACTCTACTTCGTCGGCGCCGGTCCGGGCGACCCGGACCTGATCACCGTCAAGGGCGCTAAGCTCCTGGCCAAAGCAGACCTGGTGGTCTACGCCGGGTCCCTGGTCAACCCGGTCCTCCTGGAGGACCTCGAGGCCGAGCTGGTGGACAGCAACACCATCAACTTAGAAGAGATCACGGATACGATGCTGGAAGCCCTCCGGGCCGGTAAGAATGTGGTGAGACTCCACAGCGGAGACCCCTCCCTCTACGGAGCCATACTGGAACAGATGAAACCCCTGGAAGAGGCAGGGGTGGAGGTCGAGGTCGTCCCCGGGGTCTCATCGATATTCGCGGTCTCCGCCGCCCTCAAGACCCAGCTCACCCTCAAAGACGTCTCCGAATCGCTGATAATCACCAGGCCCGCAGGAACCACCCTGGAACAGGACCAGGACCAGATCGCCTCCCTCTCCAGGCACGGGACCACCCTCGCCATCTTTCTGGGCGTGGACAAAATAAGACAGGTGGTACGATCGCTGGAGGTCCCCGCCGAGACCCCGGTGGCAGTAGTATACCGGGCCTCCTGGCCGGACGAGAAGATCATACTGGGAACATTAGAAGACATTGCAGAGAAGGTGGAAGAGGCCAAAATCGAAAAAAGCGCCATAATCCTGGTGGGGAACGTGATCAGCAGAAGCGGTTTCAGGAGGTCTCACCTATACAAAAGTCGGTAGCGGTGCTGGTCTTCCCGAGGAACAGGAGAGAAGGCGAAAAGGTCTGCCAGGCCCTGGCCAACCGGTACAGGCCTTCGCTGAAGATCTACAGGAAAGAGAAAGACTTGGACAAAGACTTGGACAAAGACCCAGACAAAAACAAAAAACCGCAAGACCGATCGCCCTTCGAGCGCCTGAAAGAGTTCGACCTGATGATAGCGATCATGGCGGTGGGGATAGTGGTCCGGCTCCTCTGCGACACCCTGGAAGACAAATGGACCGAAACACCGGTGGTAGCCGTGGACTCGTCGCTGAGATGCGCCGTCCCCGTGGTAGGAGGGCACCACGGCGCCAACGACCTGGCCCTCCACCTGGCCGAGGAGATGAACATGTTCCCGGCGATCACCACCGCCACCGACTCCGCCGGAAAACCCAGCCTGGAGGGCACCGCCGAGCGGCTGGGTGCAAAGCTGGTGAACAGAGAATGCTCCAAAGAGGTGAACCTGGCCTTCCTCCAAGAAGATGTCCCCATCCTGAGGCTGAAAGGCCCCAAAGTGGTGATGGTGGACGATGACGTGGCCGTCCTGAAGAGCAGAGGCGGCGTGGTGGTAGGGCTGGGAACCAGGCGAGGGGTGACATCCCGAGAGGTGATCGACGCGATCACCACCGCCCTCCGGTCGGTGGGCAAAACCTCCGGAGAGATCAGGGTGATGGCCACCGCCTGGATCAAACATGACGAACGAGGGATCGAAGAGGCCGCCGAGAACCTGGACCGGGAGGTCATCTACCTGGACGAGCACGTCCTGAACTCCCAGACCACCACCACCCCTTCCAGGGCCTCGGACCTGGGCTTGATCGGGGTGGCCGAACCCGCCGCCATGGCCCTCTCGACCAGGCTACTGATGCCCAAAAAGGTCTACGGGAGGGTTACCGTTGCCCTCGGAGAGTAAACTCTACATCGTGGGGATCGGTCCCGGCGGCCATGATCAGATTACCCGAAAGGCGGTAGAGGCCATAAGAAGATCAGACTACGTAGTCGGCTACAAGACCTACCTGGACCTGGTGAGAGACCTGCTGGCCGATAAACAGGTCGTCTCCAGCGGGATGGGAGGCGAGGTGGACCGGGCCAGGACCGCCGTGGACCTCCTGGAGAAAGGATCGGTGGCCCTGATCAGCAGCGGAGACCCCAACATCTACGGGATGGGAGGCCTGGGGCTCGAGGTAGCCTCCCACCGGGTGGGCCTCGACCGGGCGGAGGTGGTGCCGGGAATAACCTCCTTCACCGCCGCAGCCTGCCGTTCCGGGATCACCTTCAGAGACTCGGTGGCCATAATCAGCCTCAGCGACCTATTGACACCGTGGGACGATATCGAGCGGAGAGTGAGAGCAACTGCTGCTGCCGGGATGCCCCTGGCCCTCTACAACCCCCGAAGCAAGAAGAGAACCTGGCAGCTGGAAAAAACCCTGGAGATCTGCTCCCGGCAGGGCAGAGGGAACGAAGACCTCCTGGTGGCCAAGAAGGTCGCCCGTCCCGGGGAAGAGTTCCTCTGGGCCACTGTAGACCGGATGAGGGAGAAAGAAGAGCTGCGGAACGGGGTGGACATGTTCTCCCTGATCATCATCGGCGGCAAAGGCATGGTCCGGTCCGGATCGCCGGTCCCGGGTTCCAGGATCGGGCTCGTGGGGATAGGGCCAGGTGACCAATCGCACCTCACGCTGGAGGCCGAGAGGCTTCTGAAGGGATCGGAGATGGTCCTGGGAGCGGAGAGGTACCTGAGATCGATGAAAGAGCTGATCAGAGGGGAAATAATCCCTCACCGGGGCGTCTTAGAGGAGCGGATGAGATCCAGCCTGTTGACAGCGAAGGCCGCCTCGGACCGGGGGAAGACCGCATCCATACTGGCGGGCGGTGATCCCAGCCTCTTCGGCTCCTCCTGGCGGGTCCTGGAAGAGGCGAGAGTCTCCGGCTGCAGCGTCCACGTCGCCCCCGGGCTGAGCGCCTTCTCCGCGGTCGCAGCCAGGACCGGTGCACCCCTGGTGAACGATTTCGTCGTACTCTCCTGGCCGGGAGATGGCCCGCGGCTCGGAAAGATCCTCACGCTGATGGAGAAGGGCTTCGGGATGGTGATCTACAACCTGGACGCCGGGAGGCTCTCTCTCCTGACGGACCTGGTCGGCCATATGGACCGGGCCTCCGCCCTGGCCCGGGACGTCACCCGCCCGGAAGAGGTGGTGGTCGTCGCCAATATCTCGGACCTCGTGGCGCATAAACTCGAGGGAAAGAGATGGACCCTCATAGTTGCAGGACCCAACTCGTATATACAAAATGATAAAATAATTACCCGGAGAGGTTATGAGACCAAGTACAACTACTAGAACAAGTGATGCAAAAATGAGTGAAGATACCTATCCAGATCTGGGCGCGGTCACTCCTCAGGCCAGAGAGATCTACAACACGAGCAGGAAGTTCATCGCCAAGATTGTGGGCGATAGGAACCCGGAAGACAAGATCCGACAGAGATGCGTCATCGCCACCGGCGATCTGAGCATAGCGGAGACGCTCCGGTTCGTGAATGACCCGGTGGGCGCGGGCCTCAGGACCCTGGATAAAGGTGCCGGGATCTATGCAGACATCAAGATGGTAGAGGCGGGGATAGTCAAAAAAAGCCACCGGTGCCCGGTGACGACCTTCATCGGGAGAGGTGACGAACTGGCAGAGAGAGAGGGTATCACCAGGACCTCTGCAGGGGTGATCGAGCTTGCGGGCGAACTCTCGGGGAGCATAGTGGTGATCGGCAACGCCCCTTCCGCCCTGATGACCCTCTGCGAGCTGATGGAAGAGGATAGAATCAGGCCCGAGCTGGTGATAGGAGTCCCGGTGGGGTTCGTGAACGCCACGGAGAGCAAGGAAAGGCTGAGAAAAATCGACGTCCCCTCGGTATCCACGGTGGGCACCCGGGGAGGCACTCCCATAGCCGTGGCAGCGATAAACGAGATTATAAATATGCACCATGTCAGAGCCGACCGTTGACCCGGTAACCAAGTTTGTAATACCCGGACCCTGGATAGAGAGAACAGACGATCCCGATGTCCTGGAGAAGGTGAAGAGCGGCAGGTGGGTCCTCCTCTCCGATGGGACCCTCCTTCGTAGGGGGTACACCACCGGCACGACCGCGGCCGCTGCCTGCAAGGGGGCGGTCCTCTCCCTGGCCAGTCCGACCGGGGCGACGACCGAAGTCAATCTTCTCACCCCCGCAGGCATAAGAGTCCCTGTGCCGGTCCGGGCCGAAGGCGGGATCTGTACCGCAAGCAAGGTGGGCGGTGATCATGAGTCCGACGTAACCGCGGGCATGGTCATAAGAGCCAGGGCCAAGACCTTCGGAGAGACGGTGCTGGTGGCCGGCCATGGGATCGGGAGGATCAATAGCCGAGGGCTCTGCGCTCCCCTGGGGAAGGCGGCCATCAGCCAGTCGGCCAGACAAGAGATCATGAGCGCGATCGAAGAGGGGCTGGAGGCAACCGGACTCCCCGGAGCGCGGGTCGAGCTGGAAGTCCCAAACGGAGAGGAGATCGCCCTTCGGACCCTGAACCCCAAGGTGGGGGTGAAGGGCGGGATATCCATCCTGGGATCGACCGGGTTCGTCGAGCCCTGGAACGAGCACCTGGGCAAGAGCAGAGGAGACGATATCAAGAATCTCGACAAAGTGGTGGTGACCACGGGCCGGGTAGGATTGAAGTACAGCAGGATCCTCTTTCCCAACCACGTGGCGGTGCTCATCGGAAACAAGCTGGACAGACTCAACCTCGGCGACCAGCAGGACAGCATACTCTGCGGCCTGCCCGCATTGATCCTGAAGTGGGGGATGCCCGAGGTCCTGGAAGGTACCGGATACAGGACGGTGGCCGAGATGATCGAGAACCAACAGAACCACCCCAGGATAGATACGGCTCTGAGGAAGGTGCGGGAGAGGCTACCCAATACCAGGATCGTGCTTTTGAGGAGAGATGGAAGCGTGCTAAGGGATGATAAAACATGAAAGTGGTAGGCGTGGGTGCCGGGCCTGGTATGCTGACCTTCGAGGCGGCCAGGGTCATCGGCGAAGCGAGATTGATTTACGGGTCCGAGCGAGCGATCGAGCTGGTCTCCAGCCAGATCGACCCCCGATCCGACGTCCAAGTCATCGATGATTACAAGACGCTGTGTGAACTGCCCGATGACACGGTCGTCCTATCCACGGGAGACCCGATGTTGAGCGGCCTCGGCTACCTCGGCGGAGAGATCGTCCCCGGGATATCCAGCATGCAGGTAGCCTGCGCCCGGTTGGGGATCAGCCAGATCAATGTCGTTCCCATAACCGTCCACGGAAGAAAGATGAACCCCGGGCCGATCGCCGAAGAGATCAGGAGGGAAAAGTGCGTATTTCTTCTGGTCGACGACTCTACCGACCTGGCAGGACTGTGCCAGCACCTGGAAAAGAGAGGGCTGGGCCGGGAGGTGGCCGTGCTCACCGATCTGGGTTACCCAGAGGAGAAAGTCATGATGGGCAACACCTCGGACCCACCGCTGTCCGGTGGGCTGGCCTGTGTGATGATCGGAGATCTGGAACAGAAGCTCGTGCCCGAAGAATGAAGATCGATACGCAACCAGCATCCCGGATCTCGTCTTCGTGGAACGGTAACAAGGCAGAGTTCATGGAGGATTGCAGACCTTGCATGGGACGTAACCTTTCTGCCGCGCATCCTCGGCATCGGCGAAGTATATCCTGTTCTCGGGCTTGATCTTCTGAGCATATCTGCAGTCGAGACTGTGGTACTTGTCCGAGGTGGTGCTGCCCATGTACATCGCCTCTTGGCGCGCTCCGGCGCGGTTTTGTCTGGGCTCATCATAAAAGGAAGCAGTATCTTCGCCGTCCTCTGAGACATCGTCGAGAACTTCACGATCGCTGTCGTCACGATAACCTGTGGTCTCGCAATAGTTGTTATCATCGACATCAGTGAGCTCGTGATGAGAGACGAGACCGCTGTCGGGGGATCCGCGATAGAGATCGCTACGGCTATCAGATCCGCGATAGGACGCATCAAGACGACCTGGGTACTCATATCGATCACAGGACCGATCGGAGACTCCGGGCGAGGAGAGCCACGGATCGTATTCCAGTGACGGTCTCCCGCCAGAGACCCCTTCTGGTTCTTTCCCGGTTACAAGGAGAGGATCATCTATCACCACCTGACACCGCCGCTCCATCGAGCAGATCAAGCCCTCTGGGCCATGGGCCTCAAGAAGACAGAGATAACCACCGCCAGGATCCAGCCTCCTGTTTTCAGATATGTCGAAACCGCAGCTCCGGCCGGGCTCCAGATTGATTATCATATATCTGGTGCTTTCCAGCAGGAGATCTCCATCCCATAGAGTAGCATTGAGCAAGAGGTAAGGAAGGGAGGCGTCACTCTGAAGGGTGAGGGACCCTCTCGTGCGAAAGAGAGTATTGCTAACGAAGGACTCGAAGTCCATATCAATCCCGGGCCGATCCCCGGATCCCCTAAATAATACCGCCCCAGACAGAACTTGCCCGGACAAGTCCTCTCCAGACAAGTCTGAAGATGGCGTTTTTGCTTCCATAGGCCCGTTCCCGTCCCGAAGAATTGATTTCTGGTAGTCCTGGAGACAGCCCGAGGACAACAATAGGAACAGGATCAAGAGAAATAGGATAGACCGGGAACGGGTGATACCCATCGTCAATAACACAACCCCTTCATTTCCACTGGAAAATTAATAGACCGAGACCAAGGCCAATAGACATAAAGCTGCAGAAGGAAACCTCAGGCAGATCTCCCGGGACAGAGTAGTCACGACCTTACCATAACCCTCTCGTCGAGAACCGATATCATGCGTTCCTGGCAGACCCCTTCCAGACGGTCTCCCGATCTTACCGCTCCAAGGTGATCAAAACCTTGAGAGCCTCTTCCATGCATTCTAGCTCGCTCTTGAGCCTGCTCAAATCCTCTTCGTTCCTGACCTTGTCCGAGAGTTTCTCCAACCTATAAAGAATAGACCGCCATAGCTCCTCTTTTATCAGATCGGCCTCGCCTCTAACCTCCATCGCACCCTCTTCACCCTCGCGTGAGGGAGAAACCGGCTTGGCCAGGGGGACACGAGAAAAAGATCGCTCTTCAGGTCTGCGATCCCTTTCTCCAGCCACTCTGCCGGAGGCACCCTCCACACCCCCGCTGACCGGCCCCTCCTCTCCAGGTGATGGTGACCCGACCCCTGAACCACCCGGACCCATTTCTTCGGATACTGTGGGCGCATCTCCGAATACCTCATCAAAGGAACATACCGGACAGATTACCTTGCCTCCGTACCGAAAGAGTGGGGCTCCACAGTCATGATGCTCAGCAAGCATGGTCCCACCCATCTCCAGCAACTTCGTGATTCTCCTGATCGCTTCTTCTTCGCTCATTCAGCATCACCAGATCAACTCGGTCACCCGACACCACCAACGTTTAAATATTACAATATCACTCGTAATGGATGAGTAAGACGGATGTTATCCTTAACCTTTTTGCCGTCTCGAATAGTGCGTGGTGATTCCATGTCAACTGAAAATGTGATTAAGCAGTGTGTTGAAGTATTAGAGCGCGTAATAGGTGATGACACCGTTCCTAGAAACATAAGGCGCTCTGCAGAGAACATAAAGAACATTCTCCAGAACGACGAGGACTCCAAAGCGGTCAGAGCGGCATCCGCGATATCTGTCCTCGACGAGATCAGCAATGACCCGAACATACCCCTCCATACCAGGACCCTGGTCTGGAACGTCGCAAGTCAGCTGGAAACCATACCTGTGGACTAATCTAAGATGACCGCAGAAGACTTGAGAGGAGATCTCTTCTTTTCCGATGCAATAGAGGATACTTCCCACAAGACCTATGCGTTATATATAGGGGTACATATAAAAATATATAGAAACGTGAAACTCTCATGACTCCTGCCAGAGGAGTTCAGACGGTCTAACAGCCAAGCAGCTCTAAATATTGACTTTGATTAATGTTGAAAATGTGATATTTGGGGTAGCACTACACAACTCCCACCAGAGTACAAGTGCATAACCTTACTTTCTAGACGAGTTCGAAGTTAGTTAACGTTTTCGAGTTTGTCTATTGCTGTCGTTGGACACCACTCTGACGAGGAACCTATTAGTATGATCTAACTAACTGATTCTTGACTATATATCCGCCTTCTCGTCTCCAATGGAGATGCATGACCTATCGTTCCGAGATGCAGAGATCACAAGACGGGATCAATCTAACTATATGGATAATGATACCGGCCCGGGAGAATAAACGATATCGGTGAGAACCCCATCATTTCCAATGGAGATGCGCAACCTATCGTTCCGAGTCGCAGGAATCACAAGACAGGATCAATCTAACTATATGGATGATGATACCGCCCCGAGGGAATAAACGATATCGATGAGAACCCCATCATTTCCAATGGAGATGCGCAACCTATCGTTCCGAGTCGCAGGAATCACAAGACAGGATCAATCTAACTATATGGATAATGATACCGCCCCGGGAGAATAAACGATATCGGTGAGAACCCCATCATTTCCAATGGAGATGCGCGACCTATCGTTCCGAGATGCAGAGATCAAAAGACGGGATCAATCTAACTATATGGATAATGATACCGGCCCGGGAGAATAAACAATATCGGTGAGAACCCCATCATTTCCAATGGAGATGCGCGACCTATCGTTCCGAGATGCAGAGATCAAAAGACGGGATCAATCTAACTATATGGATGATGATACCGCCCCGAGGGAATAAACGATATCGGTGAGAACCCCATCATTTCCAATGGAGATGCGCGACCTATCGTTCCGAGTCGCAGGAATCACAAGATGGGATCAATCTAACTATATGGATGATGATACCGGCCCGGGAGAATAAACGATATCGGTGAGAACCCCATCATTTCCAATGGAGATGCGCGACCTATCGTTCCGAGATGCAGAGATCAAAAGACGGGATCAATCTAACTATATGGAT
>DAOG01000064.1 GCA_002501765.1 Methanosaeta sp. UBA204 | reverse complement strand
TTTTCGGGGATCTTCGGCTTAATCTTGGGCTTACCCTTCTCCCCTTTCAAATAAGCTATCTTGTCCATCAATTGCTGAATCTCATCCCCCTGGTCTTTTATAACCTGGGCTTGCAACTCATTTACACTAATAAGACGACGTATGTGCGCCCTTGCCTGCTCTGGATCGCTTAGGTCGATACTATCAACGTCCAGGCTAAGAAGATCCCCTTCAATATACTCCATTACAGTCTCTAGAACATATGAAATTAATGTTATTTATAATTTTCCCTCGCTGGATATCAGCGTTTAGTATCCAAGGGATATTGAGCATGTTCATAAACTGTAGCATGAGTACGCTCATTGAGGCGCATATATTCACCGACCCAACAAACTTATATACAAATGCATCCCTCGAATGCTCGACATCCGAGCGGGGGGGGGGCGGGGGGCACGTGGCCCACAAAGATCCACAGATGCGAATATGTCATGTCCGAGATGCCGCTGGAGGAAGAAGGGATCGTATGGTAAGATAATGGGAGTTGGTAAAATCTCATCTCTAATCGACAAAAAGAACCTGCCGGTATTGGTGATTGGCGTCATCTTAGCGACCGGCGTTCTCGGCCTGGTCGCATCCACCGAGAGCGACGCAGAATACTCGGTTGGGTCAAGAGACGACGACTGGTGGGTATCTTATCCGGATCAGCATGCCGATGCAGGCGCTGAGGTAGACCATCCCCGGTGGGTCCTGGACGCCCTGGAAGATAAACCGGTCCTCATCCTGGAGCACATAAAGAATTGTAAGGACTGTACAAAACAGGAATCCGACATCGATCAGGTCCTGGAAGATCTCGGCTCCAACGTAACCTACTGCAACATAATGGCCGACGGGAGCGACGAGATGGCAAGGGGCCTCGATAACGTCTATAACCCCGATGGAGGAATTGCTTATGCCCCATTGACCATAGTGCTGACCCTGGTTCGAGACGATGACGGGAACGTCGTGGTGGGATGGCACAGCGTCAAGAAGGCCTCCGGCGAGAGCTGGATCCGGAGTTATCTGGAAGATGCCATCGGCTACCACGAGGAGAACTCCGGCGACTGGAACAAGTGAACGCCAATGCGACCTGATATCAAAAAATTTTTGGTTGTGGGCATTGTCACACTTGTTGTCGTTCTGGCAACCATCATTTCGTATAACTCTCTTTTGGGCTCGACGCGGCAAGTGTTTCCGGCACCCGACTTCCAGACGGTGGATCTAGACGGTGACCCATTCTCGTTGAGCGATTTTCGAGGCGAGGTGGTCATCCTTCACATAACAAACATAGAAGTTCCGTTATGTGTTGAGTGCGAAGAGACGATCAAGGCACAGGTCGAGGAACTTCAGAAATTAAAGGATCATCATCCCGGCGTAAACCTCATAACCCTGAACATAAGGAAGAACCCCTTCTCCAAGGACGGCAGATCTCTGGCAGAGAGGTGGTGGGACGTCGATGTCTGCTGGATCTGGGCCGAAGACTTCGAGCCGTACGAGATCGCTGGGAAATATATCGATTATTCCAACTTCGATGGCGGTTTTTCCAACCCCACCATCCTTCTGATCGATAAAGAAGGCCAGGTCGCAGGCGTGTACCATGTATACCAGATGGGACGAGGGAAGATAGACGGAATTCAGGACGCTGAGACGCTCTACGGCAAGATAGTATCTCTGGAGAGAGGGAAATGGGTGGGACTGGAAGGCGAGATATCGCATCAGAGGATTTCCTTCTTGGGGATGTTCGCCCTGGGCATAATCACATCTTTCTCGCCATGTTCTCTGGCCCTCTTGATCGCTATCTTCTCCTACATCATGACCACTCGCAGAAAAAAGGCACCGGAAGGTGATGATTATATCTCATCATCCAGAGAGGGGCTGATGATAGGGATAGCCTTCACCGCAGGCATGGCGGTGATCTTCTTCATCCTCGGCCTCTTCATATCCAACGTAGGCATCTTCGTCAGAGATGCCCGCTTCTTCGACCTCGCTGCAGGGATCCTCATGATCGGGCTGGGCATCACCAGTCTTAAGCCGCTTGGAGATATCCTCGAGCCCATAACATCTCATATTCCCTACCTGAGAGAGGGGGGGGTGGGGAGGCCGAAGAATAGCCCCCTGGTGCGGGTCATAAACATCTCTGTTGAGCTGTTCAAATACTCGGCCTTCATAGGGGCCTTCACCCTGGGTGTTTTCTTCGCCCTTGGCTGGGCGCCCTGTGCCATATCCTTGATCTTCCCGGTCCTCATCTGGCTGATGGCCCAGAACATCCCGCCTCTAACCGCTGGTCTGATGCTTTTCGTCTTCGGGGTGGGACACGGCATGCCCATAATCCCCCTCGCCACCTTCACCAGGTCCTTCGGCGGGAGGATCGGTGAAGAGTATCTCACGATAGGAGAATGGATCACCAAGATCTTCGGCTTGATGATCATAATCGTGGGGGTGGTCTTCGCTGCCAGGTATTTCGGATATGTGTTCTGGTAGGGCGAGAGGGGACCATCAGGATAACGCCACACCGGACAGGACACTCATGGATGGTCATGATGCTGTCTCATCCCTGAACTTGATCGATGTCGATAAATTGTTGGCTTATGAATATGTGTGGCCTACCATCGACAATCGAGAAAAGAACGCGGAGGTGGCGGGGCTTGCAAAGGTCCATGAGCACAAGATCGGTGAGAATGTGAGGGGGTTCGAAGTGAAGTTCTGAAGTTTTTACCTGCAGGCCATTAAATAGCTGGTCGGGAAAAACACCAACCAATTGAGGGACCATTGCCCGCCGCCGACCTCCGGGGCAATAAGTAAGTAGTAACATACATCTAGAGTTAATGGGATGACTATGATACTGGGAATATGTGGCAGTCCCCGCAAGAAGGCCACCGATTATGTTTTAGGAGAGTGCCTGCGGATGCTGGAAGAGAGGGGATTCGAGATTGCCCGCTTCGATGTCAGGGGAAAGAATATCAGTCCCTGCCAGCACTGCGACTACTGCCTGAAGAACAAAAAATGCAGGATCGAGGACGACATGTACCAGCTCTACCCTATGCTCAAAGAAGCGGATGGGCTGGTGATCGCCACGCCGGTTTACAACGGAGGTCTCAGCGCTCAGACCAAGGCGGTCATGGACCGATGTCGGGCGCTGGTGGCGGCAGACTTCGACTTCTTCAGGAGAACGGCGGGCATGGCCATCGCCGTGGGCGGAGACCGGATGGGCGGCCAGGAGCTGGCAATCCAGCAGATCATCACCTTCTACGTCCTGAACGGGGCGGTGCCCATAAGCGGTGGATCCTTCGGCGCCAACCTGGGAGCTACCTTCTGGTCCAAGGACACCCTGGAAGGAGTACAGGAAGACGAGGAGGGCTTCAGGAGCCTGAGGATGACCGTCGGGCAGTTTGCCAAGTGCCTGGAAGCGGAAAAAATAAGTTAAGGTGTATGGAGGTCGGATTATGGTTGAGATGAAAGAATCCAAGAAGATAAAGATGATCGTCTGGGGCATCACCGGCAGCGGTGACCGGATCCGGGAGACTGTGGATGTGATGAAGGAGATGAAGGAGAAATACGAGGATCGGGTGGACATAAGGGTCTACGTCTCCAAGGCCGGGGACCAGGTGGTGAAATACTACAAGCTGCTGCCCGAGCTGGAGATCGACTTCGACAAGATCTGGGTGGAGGCCAACGCCAACGCACCCTTCCTGGCGGGCCAGGTCCAGATGGGAAAGTTCGAGTTCATGCTCATCGCTCCCGCCACCTCCAACACCGTAGCCAAGATCTCCTTGCGGATAGCAGATACCATGCTCACCAACGCCGCCATTATGAGCCAGAAAGCACTGGTACCTTTGTACATCATGCCCTCCGACTTTAAGGAGGGTGAGGTGATCACCAAGCTGCCCAACGGCAAGGACCTGAAGCTGGTCATCAGAAAGGAAGACGTGGAGCATGTCCAAAAGCTAGCTGCCATGAAAGGGGTATCCATGCTGGAGCGAACCGGGGACATACCCCCTTTATTCGAGAAGTACTTCGGTCCCTGATAATAGACGCAGACCTTCGATGTGCAGAGCTGGCAGTTCTCTGTTCCGGATGCCCGATGAACTGGGGGAAAGACAGCAAGGCTAGAGAGGGCTACGGGGGCCTCAGCTCTTTCAGCCTCTGGACCTGGCTCATCACGTTTTCGATCTCCACTCTCTTGTTCTCTTCCAGATAGGCGATTATGTCGGAAAGCTCCATCGTGAGCTTGTAAATCCGGTAGGGCCTGCCTTTGCCCGGTGTCTTTTCGTTCCTTTCACCGATCCAGTTCATCTTCCGGAGCTCTCTCATGGCCATGCTGACCTCCGGCTGTCTGAGATCAGAGCCTGCTTCAATCTGATTCGAGGTCGCCTCGTCCACACAAGCCAGATAAGTCAGTACCTTGGCCACGCTTCTTTTCATACCTACCTTAATCAGGGTTGATGTAAATTCCTCGTATTCGATCTTCCGGGCGGGTGGGTGTACGTTGCTCAAGCCAGTCACCGATATGGCATATGTTATAGATACATATATAAGTTTCGTTGAAAATAATTATCTCATCATCGGGATTACGGAAACTGATTTTAGTGGGACGATCTGATCACCGGTTAGAGGATGATTCGATGGAAGCTCTTTATCTGGAAGATAGCTATCTGCAGACCTTCGAGGCCACGGTCGAAGAGGCCTCTGGCAAGTATGTGGTCCTGGACAGGACCGCCTTCTACCCCCGGTCGGGAGGCCAGCCCAACGACCTGGGTACCCTGGTCAGGGACAAGGAGGAGTTCTCCGTGGTATATGTGGGCGTCTTCGACGAGAAGATCAACCACGAGGTGAAGACCCAAGGTCTCGAAGCAGGCGATATCGTGGTGGGAACCCTCGATTGGGGCCGGAGGTATATTTTCATGCGCAGCCACACCGCCTGCCATATCTTGAGCGCGGTGATCTACGGTGAGACCGGGGCCAAGATCACCGGCAACCAGATCGGCGAGACCAGATCGCGGGTCGACTTCAGCCTGCAGGACTTCGACCGGCAGAAGCTGGCCGGGTACGTGGAAAGGGTAAACCAGATCATCGAGGAGGATCGGCCGGTCAGGACCGGTGTCCTGTCTCCCGAGGAAGCCCTGGAAGTGCCCGAGCTGATCAGGCTGGCCAAGGAAGTGCCCGACCGCGACGAGATCAGGATCGTGGAGATCGAGGGTGTAGATCTCCAGGCCTGCGGCGGAACCCATGTTAAAAGGACCGGCGAGATAGGACGAGTGAAGATGCTCAAGGCTCAGAACAAGGGCAAGGCCAACCGGCGGATCTACTTCGGCCTGGTGGATGGTGATTAAGTCTTGGATATCATGGAGCTGCTGGGAAAGACCAGAGTCAGGATAGAGGACGAGAAGGTCGTGGAGGTCGGCCGGCCCGTGATCGACTGGTGCCCCCTCTTCGAGAAGGTCCGGGGCATAAAGGAGATCACCCCGGATGCGGCCGCGGAGAACATGGAGTTTCGGATGAGGGAACATGGGATGTTCACCCCCCGGCGGAAGCTGGAGATGGAGGTCTTCGTGGGCTTCGGGGCATCCGAGGTGATGATGACCGCCGTCTCCCGGGGACTCATCGAGGCCGCGGTTACCGTCTGTGACGGTGCAGGAACCGTGGTCACCTCGAACCCCAGCCTCATCCAGGGCATGGGCGGCTGGATCTCCGGGCTGGTGGAGACCGACCCCGTTCTCGAGGTTCTGAAGGGGATCGAAGAGCGCGACGGCGTGGTCCTGGACCCGGAGACAGCCCGGATAGACCCGGTCGAAGGCGCGGTGATGGCCGCGAAGACCTACACCCGGTTCGCGGTCACCGTCGTCGATGCCGAGACAGCAGAACGGCTGCGCCGGGTCGAGGAAGACCTGGGCGTGAAGATCCTGATAATAGGGGCTCACCTGACCGGGATAAGCGAGAAAGATGCGGAACGTTTGCTCTCTTTGGCGGACATAGTTACCGCCTGCGCATCCAGGTACATCAGAGAGCAGGTCGATCCCTTAGTCCAGGTAGGAACCGCGGTTCCTCTATTTGGCTTGACCCGGTGGGGAAAAGAGGTACTGGTGGAGAGGGCAAAAGAGGTGGATAACCCGCTTCTGATAAACACCATGCCCCTGCCGGTGTTGCCCGAACAGAAGCAGCCTCGGCCGCTGGTATAATCGATCAGGGACAGGTCAGGTAGAAGTCGTCACCGACGCCGATCTCTTCTCTGATCATCACGTCGCCTATGTAGGTCCCGCCGTAGGTCATGACCGAGGCCCCTCTGGGACCGTCTTTCACCCTGGCCCCGATCTTGGCCGTGCCCCGGAAATGAGACCCGATCTGATAGACAGAGGTGGTATTGTCCTGGTAGATGGTGGTGTCCTTGATCAGATAAGTCAGATCGGAGTAGCTCTCTGAGACCACCGTCCCCATTGCGTAGTTCTTGGCGCAGAGCGCGTTTCTCAGATCGCTCTTTGACGATTCGACCAGGTAAGGTCGGTAGTCGAATACCCCCCACTCGTTGAAGTAAATCTCGTCATCGGTGACGTACGCCGTCTGGGTTCGGGAGACCATCCCGCTGCCCTGGGTTCCCACGACCAGCTTCTGACCCTTGAAACCCTTATCGGTCTGGTAGATCTTCATCTCGTCCATGTAACCGCTCAGATGGATGAACGAATGCTCTGATACGTTTCCTGTATTGGTGAAGGCGCTGACCGGGCATAAGAGCGCCATCAAGAGGATCACGACCAATAGCATCCCTCTCACTACAAACACTTATAAGCCCTCCTGGTATCATAACCAGAGTACATCTGATATATATCTGGTGGGTCAGACCGGCCGCTTTCTTTGATCCTTTTTACTCGTTCTTGCGCCCCCTGATCTCGTCGATCCTCTTGTCCAGAGCGACTTTCAGGTCGGGGTCGAGCTCTCCCCGGTACTTGTCCATCCTGGCCGCTATGGCCAGCTTCGCCGCCAGGGCGCGAGCAGCCCTGCCCCGGAACCGCTTCTGGGTCCCCATGATCGCAGGATGCCTGTAGATCATGCCGTGCTTCGGCGATGGCGCCTTGCCCTTGAGATGCTTGAAGAGGGCTTTTTCCGCGCCCATCACCTGGATGGTGCTGGCGGGCATCTCCGAGAGATGTTTGAGGCTTCCTGCTCGTGATATCAGCCGAGCGGCCAGGAGAGGGCCTGCCAGATCGGTGAGGTTGGGGGCCATCAAACCGATGGTCGCCTCCAGGCTTCTCTCCACCGAGCGTCGCGTCTCGCGCAGATCCAGGTCGACCCGGGCCAGTTCTCCTATGACATCTTCGCCCACTAAAGACTCTGCCAGGTCCTTGCCTCGCAGCCGGTCTTCGCGATAGAGCCTGGACCACTCGTAGAGCCGTTCGTCCAGCCTGTTGATCACCTCGTTCAGATCGTCAAGGGCCTCGATGGTCTGGAGCAGCTCCGCCTCGGCACCCGAACGGCGCTTCAGCTCATCTTTTACAAGATCGATGGCCACTTCTCTCAGGGCCCGGTCATATCCGACATCGTCCTCGAAGAGGCCGCCTCCGAGAGCACAAGCGCGAAGGTCGGGCTGAACCTCTGGCATGGTGAGGATATCCGATGACGAGAGCTTCTCGATCGTCTGGACAGCAGGATCGATATCGCCCGTATCGAGATCTAGTCTTCCGAACCAGGTTGTGATTTTCATCTAATCTCATCTCCCTACAGAAGTCCTGAGCCGGGTCGACCATCAGACCCCGGGAAGGTAAAGTTTTATCTATAATGAAGGTATTGCCCATGTTACGTCTTTTTACCTTTCGATAAAGACGGAAGTGATAACGATGTTATTCCTACTCGGCGGCGGTACTGTGTCTTTTCGGCAAGTTTGTGCACATCCTGCTGGTTTCTTGTTGTACATAATGTATAACATTCTGTAATCGAATAAATCCGACCGAAGGGAGGATTTTCTTGTTGTACATAAAGTATAACTTTATGTGCTCAGAGTAAATCCGACCTAAGGGAGGATTTTCTCGATTGGTCGGTGCACCAGAAGCACCAACCGGGGAAGAAAAGGGAATACCTAGGTTTGAAGTCATTTTCGCAATCATAGGATTGTTGTCGGTGGCATGTTTTTTGAGGAGGAAGAAATGAAAACGATCATCCAAACCCACAAAGAAGGTAAATACTTCGTAGCTGTGGATATGATAACGAACGTAGCTGATCAAGGGTTGACAGAAGAAGAGGCGACGAAAAATCTAAAGAAAGGGCTGGAAGAACATTATCAGATTCTTATGGAGCTAGCCCCAAAGGACCATAATATATCTTTCTTAGATATTGAGGTAGAAAAATATGTCCAAACTTCCCGTCCTATCGGCTAAGGGTGTCATCAAAGTTTTGAGGAAGTTTGGTTTTCAAGTTCACCGTCAAACTGGGAGCCACATCCATCTGTGGAATGAAGAGCGAAGACTGCTTGTTACGGTTCCAAATCATCATGAATTGGCCAAGGGAACATTAATCTCGATTATGAAACAGGCGAAGATAGAAAGAGAGGATTTTCTCTCAAAATTCAAGTGAACCACAAAGGATGCACCGCAATTTATTGCAGGGTGGGAAGGGTTGGGGCTTTATCTGAATATTTTGTTGGTGCGGCACTTAAACTATTCTCCATCAAGGGTGCCTGCCCTTGAGATGCTTGAAGAGGGCCTTCTCCGCGCCCATCACTTGGATGACGTCTTCGCGATAGAGCCCGGACCACTCGTATAGCTGTTCGTCCAGCCTGTTGATCACCTCGTTCAGATCGTCCAGGGCCTCGATGGTCTGGAGCAGATCCGCCTCGGCACCCGAACAGCGCTTCAGCTCATCTCATTTCCTTCCGGACGTTCTGAGCAGGGTCGACCATCAGACTCAGGGAAGGTAAAGGTTTATCTATAATGAAGGTATCATTAGAGTTACCTCTCAATAAAAAAACTAGAGGTCGAACCATATGAAAGAGAGTATTAGCCAGATAGAGGCTCGCCTTCGTGAGCAGGGCGTGGAGGTCGCACAGGAAGAGATCGAGAGCCGCCTCAGGCTTCTCGTGGAGACCTTTGCCGTTCCTCAGAACGAGGCGACGCGCAGCGTAGTGAACTATTTTCTCAAGGAACATGGGATAACCCCCGGCAGTGTCTTCTCCAAGAAGAGCGAAGAGGTCGAGGTTAAGGATATCAGCGCTTCCAACTGCTGGGTAGACCTGAAGGTCAAGGTGGTCCAGCTCTGGGATCCCACCAGCGACGCCATATCCCAGACAGGCCTGGTTGGTGACGGTACCGGGGTCATCAAGTTCGTGAAGTGGACCAAGGCCGACCTTCCCGACCTGGCCGAAGGCCAGAGCTACCTCTTCAAGAGCGTGGTCACCGACGAGTTCCAGAACAGGTTCAGCGTGAAACTGAACCGGACCAGCAAGATCATAGAGCTGGAGGAGGATATTGAGGTATCGGATATCGCTTCTGCCGCTCCTGCAGAGGAGATGAAGATCTCAGAGATAGCAGAGCCGCAACGGTGGATAGACCTGAAGGCCAAGGTGGTCCAGCTCTGGGATCCCACCAACGATGCCATATCCCAGACAGGCCTGGTCGGCGACGATACCGGGGTCATCAAGTTCGTGAAGTGGATCAAATCCGATCTTC
This sequence comes from Methanosaeta sp. UBA204, assembly GCA_002501765.1. GTDB lineage: Archaea > Halobacteriota > Methanosarcinia > Methanotrichales > Methanotrichaceae > UBA204. The sequence goes on along the minus strand of DAOG01000064.1, from coordinate 11,716 downwards.
CCGACCTGGTCGAAGACCAGAGCTACCTCTTCAAGAACGTGGTCACCGACGTCTTTCAGGATAAGTTCAGCGTGAAGCTGAACCGGACTAGCGAGATTTCAGAGCTAGATGAGGATATCGAGGTATCGGATATCGCTTCTGCCGCTCCTGCAGAGGAGATGAAGATCTCGGAGATAGCAGAGCCACAACGGTGGATAGACCTGAAGGCCAAGGTGGTCCAGCTCTGGGATCCTACCAGCGATGCCATATCCCAGACAGGCCTGGTCGGCGACGATACCGGGGTCATCAAGTTCGTGAAGTGGGTCAAGTCCGACCTTCCTGAGCTGACCGAAGGCCAGAGCTACCTCTTCAAGAACGTGGTCACCGATGTCTTCCAGGATAGGTTCAGCGTGAAGCTGAACCGGACCAGCGAGATCATCGAGCTGGAAGAGGATATCGAGGTCAGTCCTCAGATAGCCCAGTTCTCCGGCGCGATAGTAAACATCCAGAAGGGATCGGGCCTGATCAAGCGCTGTCCCGTCTGCAGGAGGGCCCTGGCTAAAGGGGTCTGCGGAGAGCACGGCAGGGTCGAAGGGACCTACGACCTGCGCATAAAGGCGGTGATGGACGACGGCAACCAGGTCCAGGAAGCGCTCATCAACAGGGAAACTACGGAGAGGCTGATGGGGATTACCTTAGACGAAGCAAAACAGATGGCCATGGAAGCACTGGATCATGAGATAGTCATGGGCTTGATCGAAGAACGGCTTGTGGGAAGGTACTACAAGGTCACCGGACCCCAGATCGAGCGGTATATCCTTGTAGAGACGGTGGACCCCCTTCCACCGGTGACCGATGATGAAGTGGCGGAGCTGATGCGAGACGCTGAGGGGGTGATCTGAGATGGGCGAATTCACCAGAGAGGTGGCAGGAAGGACATTCTCCCAAGAGCTTCGCGACTCCGACCTGACGATCAGGGAGCATGAGGACCAGTACGCTCCCCTATACCTGATCACCCCTACGGGGGCCAGATGTAACCGGGTCTTCGTGGTGGGCACCCTGACGGAGAGGGACAATGTGGGTGCCGAGACCGACTACTGGCGGGGCAGGATCGCCGATCCCACCGGCAGCATCCCGGTCTACGCGGGCCAATACCAGCCCGATGCGGCACAGGCGCTGGCGGAGGCCGAGTTACCTTCCTTCGTGGCGGTGGTGGGAAAGCCCAGCATCTACGAGCCCGAGGAAGGGACCAGGCTGATCACCATTCGGGCTGAGTCTGTCCAGAAGGTGGACGCTGCCACCCGAGACCGGTGGATCGTGGATACGGCCAGGCGCACCCTGGAGCGGCTGAAGAACTTCGAGCCCTCTATCAAAGAGGGGCCCGATGCTTTTTCCGACGGGAAGCAGCTCATGGACGAGCCCTCCGAGGAGATCTCCGATGCTGCCAAGGCACAGCTCCACTACGATACGGACCTGGAGCGGTACCGGCAGATGGTCGTCACCGCCTTGCAGTCTCTGGAGAAAAGGCCCGAAGATGTCATCGAGGGCGGCGAGGAAGTCTCCGATACTCCCGGGGACGAAGGTTACGGTCCCGAGGATGAGGGTGATGTATTCGGCGGCAGGTTCGGCGGCAAGAAAATGGACGAAGACCTGGACTTCGGAGAGGAGATCAACTACAAGAAGACCTGAAAGACTTATATAATTGCCGGGGTTTATAATAAGTGGTGATCGAAGGATGGTGATAGGTGTAACGATGGTCAAGGTGGTACCGGGACAGGAGAGAGCCGTCTTCAACGCCCTTCAGGACAAGGAGGGCATCAAAGACGTTTATCATGTATTTGGCGAGTACGATTTCGTGGTTGTCATGGAGGTGGAGGGGCTCAGCGTGCTCAACCGGCTGGTGGACTCCATTCGGGAAATAACTCACGTGACATCGACGCAGACCGTTGTGGGGGCCGAGCTCTAGCCCCCTCTTTTCCCTCATCATGGAGATAGCAGAAGAGCTGGCCAAACAGCAGAGGGCCATCTCTGTAGCAGAATTCTTCGAGAAGAACCGCCAGATCCTGGGGTTCGACTCTGCGCCTCGATCTCTCCTCACCCCGGTAAAGGAGGCTGTGGACAACGCCCTGGACGCCTGTGAAGAGATGGGGATTCTTCCCGATATCTTCGTCCAGATAGGCCGGAGAGGCGAATTATTCCATGTGGTGGTCGAGGATAACGGTCCGGGGATCGTGACGGAGGAGGTACCCCGGGTCTTCGCCAAGCTTCTCTACGGGTCCAGGTTCCACGTCCTCAAGCAGAGCAGAGGCCAGCAGGGTATCGGTATATCGGCCGGGGTTCTCTACTCCCAGCTTACCACGGGCAAGCCTACGAGGGTGATCTCCAAGATCGGTCCGGGGCATAAGGCCTGCCGTTTCCAGCTGATGATAAATACCGCTACCAACGAACCTGAGATCCTGGAAAGCGTCGTTCAAGATTGGGACCGGCCCCACGGGACCAGGGTCGAGATGGAGTTGGAGGGGTCTTATGTCAGGTCCAGGAGGCAGTCGATCTACAGCTACCTGAAGAACGTAGCCATCGTGAACCCTCATGCCAGGATCACCCTGAAAGAGCCGGACGGGAACGTAGAGACCTTCGAGAGGGCTACGGAGAAGCTGCCCAAGCCCGCCTACGAGATCCAGCCTCATCCCCGCGGGCTGGAGCTGGGCGGTCTGATCAAGATGCTGCGGTACACCGAGAAGAGAAAGCTCTCCAGCTTCCTCAAGGGTACCTTCTCCAGCATCGGGACGATCACCGCCCAGGAACTCTGCGACCTGGCGGAGCTCGATTCCAACCGGCCTCCTTCGGAGCTGACCTATCGAGAGGCTCAGCGGCTCATAGAGGCGTTTCGAAAGGTGAGGCTCAAGTCACCGCCCACGGACTGTCTCTCGCCCATAGGCGAAGAACTGATCAGGATGGGGCTGGACAAGGAGTATCGGGTGGACTTCGTGGCCACCTCTACCAGATCCGTCTCCGTCTACTCGGGCAACCCATTTCTGGTAGAGGTGGGGCTGGCCTACGGCGGCGAGCTGAAGAGCGACGGAAAGGTAGGAGTGCTCAGGTTCGCCAACCGGGTTCCTCTTCTCTACCAGCAGGGAGGCTGCGGCATAACCCATGCTATCGAGAACGTATCCTGGCGGACCTATTCGTTGAGCCAGCCAGGCGGCGGGATCCCCACGGGTCCTGCAGGAATCCTGGTTCACGTGGCCTCCACAAACATACCTTTCACGTCTGAATCCAAGGACGCCATCGCCGACGTCCCGGAGATCGTCTCCGAGGTAGAGCTGGGACTGAAAGATGTAGGCAGAAAGCTGAGGCGGCACCTGTCCCGCCAGAACGCCCTCTCGGCGCGCCGGGAGAAGGAGGAGATCATAAGGACGCTCCTGCCCAGAATCGCGGAGAAGCTCGCCGACCTTCTGGACCGGGAGAAGCCGGATATCAATCCGGTGGTGGCCAAGATCATGAGCAGCCTCCTGGTGAAGAGAAAACTGGTTTTGGAGAACGGTCAGACCCTGGTGACCATCGAGGTGGCCAACTATACCGAGTCTGCCAGGTCTTTCCGACTGCACGAGATGCTTCCTCTGGAGGCGACCTCGGTCGATCCTTCTGCCAGGGTGGTGCCCATCGGCGATGATTACGACCATCTATGGGACATATCTCTGAAGCCCGGTGAGGCGCGAAGGCTAAGCTATGCCCTTCCTGCCGAGGAGGCCCGCTTCTCCGATCTGGTGGTAGAAGGTCAGCCTTCGGACGTGGTCGCCGGGGCGAGGACGGTGGAAACTTGAGCGATCCCGAGCAGGCGCAAGAGAAGCTTCTGAGCATGGTGGAATCGCTCTACGACCAGTTCCAAGAGGGGATCGTGCCCTATCTGGCTCTGCCGAGCAGGACCAAGAACAATATCGAGTACGACAAGGACGGCGAGGTCTGGGTATACGGCGACCAGAAGAGCCTGCGCAGCGTCAAGACCATCCGGGGGGCGAAGAGCCTTCTTCGGACCTCTCATCTGGTGGAGCTCCTGATCAAGGAGCACCTCCGGCATAACAGGGGTTCCACCTTGAGGGAGATCTACTACATCTCCGAGAACTGGGACCTGGCCAAGTTCGGCGAACAGGGGGAGAGCGATCGGCTGGTGGAAGATCTGGAGATCGTGACCTCTCTCCAGCGGGAAGACTTCCACGTCCGGCCGGAAGAAGATGGGGCTACGGTCTTCGGGCCGCTGGAGATCAGGGAGCAGACCCGGCGGGGGATGAGAGATATCCACTGCCAGGAAGATGTGGGGGAGGCCGGTTACCAGATACCTTTCAACGTGGACAACATCCAGTTCAAGGACCATGACGCCAGGCTGGTTCTGGCCCTAGAGACCGGCGGGATGTATGCCCGGCTGATCGAGAACGGGTTCGATCAGGAGTATGACGTCATACTGGTCCATCTCAAGGGCCAGCCTGCCAGGTCCACCCGGCGCATGATCAGGCGTCTCAGCCTGGAGCTGGGCCTGCCAGTGGCGGTCTTCACCGACGGAGATCCCTGGAGCTACAGGATATTCGCCAGCGTGGCTTACGGATCGATCAAGAGCGCCCATCTTTCCGACTACCTGGTCACGCCTTCGGCGCAGTTCTTAGGAGTCCAGCCTACGGACATTGTGGATTACGATCTATCGACGGATAAGCTGACGGATCAGGACCTGCACGCTTTGAGGAGCGAGCTTACGGATCCCAGGTTCGAGACCGATTACTGGAAGGAGCAGATCAAGCTCCAGCTGGATCTGAAGAAGAAGGCCGAGCAGCAGGCCTTTGCGGGGAAGGGTCTGGACTTCGTGACAAAGGAGTATCTTCCCAAGAGGTTGTCGGAGATGGGGCTGATATAGGTGCGGAGGACCGGGTTATCGGGTGAGTAATAACGGATATAAAAAGTCCGTTAGACTCTATTATGAGTCAGGAGGTTGCGGATGAAAACAAGTAAACTTCTGTTAGAAGAAGGTATCTACGAAGTAAACTTTTGATATAGCAACAAATGGGGGGATATATGAACACAAGTTTGGATATACCGGAGTTATCTGAAATAGTGCCCAATAAACAACCACTGTTCATGGCAACTAAATAATGAAGAAAGATACAACGCAATGCAGAATATTCCGACATCCAGAAAAGAACGAATTGATTGACACCGATCCAGAAAATACAATATCACTTAATATATACCACCCCCTCTATAGCAGACCGTATAAAGATATGGATAAGTTCTCTAGCATGATTTTGGATATAAAAAAAGACGAACACACGTTAGACAAAAAATCATGGGAGTATTACTATTACAAAAAAGCAATTGAGTACTTTACAAATCAGCTACGTGACATTCTTTCAAATACAGAAGAATATGTAATCTGTGTTATGCCAACTCATGCAATAGGGACAGCACCATCAGGCATAAGAACAATCGCGAGACAGTTATCTTCGCTTCCGATAATTGATGGAACAGATGTTTTATCAAGAGTTTTTGAGATAGCAAAGAAGGCAATGGGTGGAAGCCGCGATATACAGCTAGAAATAAAATCACTTACTGTGATAAATGAAAGTGCAGTCAAAGGTCGGCAGGTACTCCTATTGGATGATGTGACTACAACTGGTACATTCTTAAAGGCAGGAAAATATCTGATAGAGCGGGCCAGAGCTAAAATGGTCGTATTACTTGCACTTGCCAAAACTCAAAAAGAATAGGAGTTCGTAAAATGGAACCAATATCTATACTGGCATTGGAGAAAACACCCAATGTTGGATCAAAAACTATAGAGAAAGTCCTTTCTATAGCGCCTACGTTTGAGCCAAGCAGTCCATCTGATTTAATTGAGATACTTAAAGAGGCAAATGCAAGGTTTAAGAGGATATCCGTGCCCGATACTCGATCTGCAATGGTTAGTTGGAGTAAAGCAAATAAAATATGGGAAGTCTCACGGCAACATAATATTCAGATGATTTCAAGAGGGAGTCCAAACTATCCAAAAGGTCTTTTACAGATTTCTGATTCGCCCGTGTTATTACATGTTTTAGGAAACATTGATGCCATAAACAAGGATTGTATTGCAATCGTTGGGACAAGAAAACCAACCGAATATGGTATTGTCGCAGCAAAAAAGCTTGGAGCACTTTTCGCAGAAAGTGGGTATGTTGTGGTTAGTGGTTTAGCAGATGGCATCGATGCAGCGGCACATCGGGGGGCATTAGAAGTCAATGGTCTAACCGTAGCTGTTTTGGCTCATGGACTGGATACCGTTTACCCTATTAAAAACAAAGAACTGGCAGATGCCATACTTAAAAACAGTGGTGCGCTTGTATCGGAATACTCGTGGGGTACAAAGGCTAATCGTAGTTATTTCGTAGCTCGGGATCGAATTCAAAGCGGTTTATCGCTGGGCGTATTTGTTGTTGAAACTGGCATAAAAGGTGGCACTATGCATACTGTAAAATCTTGCAAGGAGCAGAAACGTGCACTCATGGTTTTGAAACATCCACCAGATCTAATCGGGCATCCAAAAACGCATGGCAACACTCAATTGATTTCAGAGAAACGAGCTGATATAGTCTTTGAAACCGATGCTGATATAGATATGGTAATGATTGAGATGAATCGTGTCAAGAACGAGTTATTGATGCATCAAGACAAAAAGAAAAATAATCGTACAAACTCAGTTCAGATGACGTTGGGTTAAGGAGAAATAGAACAATAAAAGCGATCATTTTTGACTTAGACCAAACACGTGTCGACTCGCGACACATTGAGCACCTAAGAAGATCGCGTCAGTTGTCTATTGTATAAAAAAATTTCTGGTAGCACAACGAATTTTCCGTACTTTCCCGCCACCATATGACACAGCCACCGGCTCTCCGACGCGAAGCGCATGCGGTCCATCTGCGGCAGCCCCGCGCCCTGAGCCTGGAGCCGTCCAAGGTTGAACTTGACGACGAATAAAGCAGGGCCGGATAGTTGCGCATCTTCGCTATCGCGGATCACTGCGTCTAGCGCCGACCCGTCGCCCGTATGCCGCCCGAAGCACGCAGTAAAGCCCGGCTGCTGATAATGCAAGCGCCGAACGAAGCCAAAAGGGCCGCTTGCTTTATCTTGCAGCCGGGCGGCGAGCTGGGGCGGCTGGGCGACGGGTAGGGGGCGTTAGGTCGAACAAAACGTTCATGAGCAAAGACTCATGAGTACAATATCGGTGAGAATGTGGGATGGTTCCATTGGTGATCGGTTAAGACGAAAACCGTGGTGTGCTGAGGGCTTGGGGTAGCAAATCTAGCGAGGTTTGATTGATCGAAGGGGGCGATGTATGCTCCGTTTCAGAGTGGGCGTCATTACTATGACACATAAATCGTGTGAAACATAGGTCGATTATGTGACTCAAAATCCTTAACCGATCACCAATGTTTCGCGTGCCCCCCACTTTCTTATTCACGCGAAGACGCGAAGGCGCGAAGTCCTGATGCTTGTTCACTACCCGTCTGATTCCTTCCTTGAAGGTTGCTGCACCGAAGTTGATAGCTCCTCACTCCAATGCGACGGAAGAGACGTCTTCCACATTCATCGACGAGTCCTCCCCTTCGCGCCTTCGCGTCTTCGCGTGAGAGATATATCCCAATGATCTAATGGAGGGCTTAACCGATCACCAATGGGGATGGTTCGAAGTGAAGTTGTGAATAAGAAGAGTGGAACCTATGTGTTGAGCTTTTTTGTGGAAACGATGTTATGAACCCTTCCAAATACATACTTACATCCATTCTCCTTATTGTTGAAACATGCATCAGATCTCAAGGCAGTGTAACGAGTCTATTGGTAAATCCGCGCCGATCCACCATTCTCGATACGCACCTGGGACGGACTCGCCCAGGAGGGTGTTTTACAGACAACACTATTCTGATCCCACGTCAGCAGGGTTAAATATATTCGTCATCTAACGCCGACAAGAATCCAGGATCTATGACCGGAATTTATAATCTGTATTCCGCAGGTGCAATACGTGTAAATCTAGAAAATATGAAAAATGATAAACTAAAGGAAAACGGTGTTACAACGTGAACAACTTCAATGAAAAGGTCAGCTTCATCTGGTCTGTGGCGGATCTGTTGCGGGGACCCTACCGCCCCAATCAGTATAAGGACGTTATGCTGCCCCTAACTGTTCTGCGTCACATGGACTGTGTGCTGGAACCAACGAAAGAGAAAGTGCTTGAAAAGCAGAAGAGTCTTGCAGGCAGCAAGTTTAAGAATGTCGAACCGTTCCTGAACAACGTCGCAGGGCAGTCTTTCCACAATACGAGTCCCTTCACCTTCGAGAAATTGAAAGGCGATCCGGACAAGATCGCAGCCAACCTGACCCAGTACATTAAGAGCTTCTCAAGCAGTGCTCGTGAAATCATTGACCACTTTGGTTTTGAGGAGCATATCGCGAGACTCGATAAGGCGGACCGTCTGTACCTGGTCCTCTCAAAATTCTGTGAGATTGACCTGCATCCGGATAAGGTGTCAAACATCGAGATGGGGTATATCTTCGAGGAGCTTATCCGGCGGTTCAATGAAGCCAGCAACGAGGAGGCTGGCGACCACTTCACTCCGCGGGAGGTCATCAGGCTGATGGTCAACCTGATCTTTGCTCCTGACAGCGACATCCTGACCACCCGAGGTATCGTAAAGACGCTTTACGACCCGGCGGCAGGGACCGGCGGGATGCTGTCCGTATCTGAGGAGTATCTGCGTGAATTGAACCCCGACGCCCGGCTTGAGGTTTTTGCGCAGGATTATAATGATCAGGCTTATGCCATCTGCGGATCGGATATGATGATCAAGGATCAGAGCCTTGACAACATCCGGTTCGGCGATAGCTTCACAGATGATCATTTCGCGGACAAGACCTTCGATTACATGCTGGCTAACCCACCATTCGGCGTGGAGTGGAAGCCCCAGCAGAATTTTGTACGGAATGAGCATGAGACACAGGGGTTCGGAGGGCGATTCGGCGCAGGACTGCCACGTATCAATGATGGCGCGTTTCTGTTCCTTCAACACATGATCAGCAAGATGAAGGACCCAAAAGAGGGTGGTACGCGGCTCTCAATCGTCTTTAATGGCTCGCCTCTCTTCACAGGATCGGCCGGGTCAGGAGAGAGCAACATCCGGCAGTGGATCATCGAGAACGACTGGCTTGAAGCGATTGTAGCGCTTCCGGATCAGCTCTTCTACAACACAGGCATCAGCACCTATCTCTGGATCGTGACCAACCGCAAGGAGGAACACCGCCGGGGCAAGATCCAGCTCATCGATGCCACAGGGTTCTTTGCGAAGATGCGAAAGAGCCTTGGCAACAAACGCAACGAAATAGGCGACGGGCGCGAGGGCATTCCAGATCACATCGCTGAGATCACCCGTATTTACGGCGATTTTACCGAGGGCGAGCACGTGAGGATATTTGACAACGCCGACTTCGGCTACCAGCGCATCACTGTGGAGCGACCTTTGCAGCTTAATTTTGCGGTAAACGATGGGCGGCTTGGGAAGGTCAGGGAAGCCAAACAGTTTGTTAATCTGGCAGCCAGCAAGAAGCGCAAGGATCAGGAGAAAGCCCGGACGGAGATCGCTGAAGGTGCGAAGATGCAACAGTCGATTCTGGACGCGCTTGCTACACTCTCTTCGAGCGGTGTGATCAGGAACCGCGGCGAGTTTACGAAGCTATTGAGAGGCGCGTTCAAGGACTCTGGTGTGAAAGTTTCTCCGCCGTTATTCAAATCCATCCTGATGGCGCTTTCTGAGCGGGACGATAGGGCGGAGATATGCACCGACAAAAAGGGCAACCCAGAGCCCGACTCGGAACTGCGTGATTACGAGAACGTACCGCTTACGGAAGAGATCGCCGATTACATGGCTCGTGAGGTACTGCCGCATGTGCCGGATGCATGGGTGGACGGATCAAAGACCCGGGTTGGCTACGAGATCAACTTCAACCGCTAGAGGTAGTCTCACAATTGATTTTGGCCCCGAAAATCATCGTTCTTTTCGGATTTAAAGCCCTATTTGGTCTTCTTTAGCACTCAGTTTTGATTTGTTGGACAGCCTCGCTACTTCTACAAATACACCCCGTTGCGACCGCTTGAGGAGATCGAGGCAGACCTGAAAGGTATCGAGGCGGAGATTGCCGGGATGCTTGAGGGGATGGGGGCAGTGAGTCACCCATGACGCACAACAGAGTTTGTGGGACATATATTGGGTTTCATGACCCACAACAGAGTTTGTGGGTCATACATGCACCACAAAGAGAGTGGGGGGATGTGTGCTCCAGTGCAAATGTGTCAGCACCGATGACACAAAATCGCCGGGATATTGTCTCTGCTTTCAGGGATGCCCACACAAACGAGAAGTTATGCGACCATAAAAATATCAAGACACCGGAGAGGTTACAGGAGGTGGATGGATGACGAAGCGTTTCCACAAATCCACTGAGATTATCGCCAAAGAAACCGCCACGCCCCTCGTCGTAGACGGGCGACTTTTAGAGGATATCAGAGGGCTAATAGAGTCGGCAAAATCCCGATTTGCACAAACTGCCAATGCAGTCCTTGTTACATTGTACTGGAATGTGGGAAAGCGCATTAAAACCGATATCCTTGGTAATGAGCGTGCCCAATATGGCAGGGAGATTGTGCACGCACTGAGTGCAAAATTGACTGCTGAGTATGGAAAAGGGTTTTCAGAGAAAAACCTGCGGCGGATGATCCAGTTTGCTGAGGTGTTCCCGGATCAAGAGATTGTCGTATCACTGACACGACAATTGAGCTGGACCCACTTTGTCGCACTCATCCCTATGAAGGATCCATTGCAGCGTGAGTTCTATGCAGAGATGTGTCGTGTTGAGCGATGGAGCGTCCGGGCACTGCGAGAGAAAATCAACAGTATGTTATATGAACGCACCGCAATCTCCAGAAAGCCTGCACAGCTTGCCAAGCAGGAACTTGATTCCCTGCGGGATTGCGACCTCATGACCCCTGATCTGGTTTTCCGTGATCCATACCTGCTTGATTTCCTGGGTCTTGCCGACACCTACAGCGAACGGGATCTGGAATCGGCAATCCTAAAGGAACTTGAGCGTTTCCTCCTGGAACTTGGCACCGATTTTAGCTTTGTGGCTCGTCAGAAGCGGATCACTGTCGATAATGAGGATTACTATCTCGACTTATTGTTTTACCATCGCGGGATGCGCTGTCTGGTCGCGATCGAACTCAAGCTGGGAAAGTTTCAGGCGGCAGACAAAGGCCAGATGGAGCTTTACCTGCGCTGGCTGGACAAATACGAGAAGCGCGAGCGCGAAGAGATGCCGCTTGGACTGATACTGTGCGCTGATGCGTCTTACGAGCATGTGGAGCTTCTGCGGCTGGAGGAGGGAGGGATGTATGTCGCTGAGTACCTGACCGATCTTCCGCCAAGGCGGCTGCTTGAGGCGAAACTGCATGAGGCGATTCGGATGGCTCGCGAGCAGATTGCGGTGCGGGAGGGGGGGATGTGTCAGATGCTCTGCGAACCTCTGCGTCCTCTGCGGTTCAACAACAAAAATAAATAGCAAGCATTCACATTGACTTCCTGAAAAATTCAAACCGCAGAGAGCGCAGAGGAACGCGGAGGTGTGTATCTGGTTAGACGCTCTGCGAACCTCTGCGTCCTCT
>DAOG01000080.1 GCA_002501765.1 Methanosaeta sp. UBA204 | reverse complement strand
TGCTCCTCATGTATATTTTGATAATACCGCCGGTAAATACTCAGGTATGTTGATTTGTCTCCCGATTGCGATCCTGTGCTTTCGGGCAAGAAAATCCTCCCTTCGGTCGGATTTACTTGAGCACATAAAGTTATACTTTATGTACAACAAGAAAAATAACCGCGGAGGGCGCAGAGGAACGCAGAGCATTTAACCATTTATTTTCCCTCCGCGCCCCTCTGCGTACTCTGCGGTTGTATTCCGTGTTTGGTTACAGTATGCCCCATGTCCCGGGTAGTTCCTGCATAGTGAAGTCCCCGATAGTGGTTTAGGTACCTGAGTAGTTACGTTATACATTATATACAAAAATAAAGGACGAACGGCGGCTTACCTTGCCGCCTTGGCCACCCTTTCCATGCTGTCTTTCCGGTTTATGGCGAAGCTTCGGACGTCCCCACCGGCAGCGGCGGTAATCTCGTCTGCCAGACAGCTCGCTGCCGAACGCCTGCTCTTGAATGAAGCTCTATAGGCCCCCAGTGTGATAAACATCAGGGCTATGTCGATCCTTCTTTGAGGAGCGGTATCTACCGCCTTGGGCACGGTTATTCCTCCGTACTTCAGACGCACGACCTCTTCACGCGGACCTGCATTGGATAGCGCCCTGGCCAGCACGGTGAGGGGATTCTCCTTTGTCCTCCGATGGATCTGGTCGAAGGCCTTCTCCACTATCTGGTAAGCCTTCTGCTTCTTGCCGGTGTTACACTCCTTGCGCATCGTCTTGTTGATCAGACGCTCCACGATGTGCTGTTCAGACTTCTTGAACTGCTGCCTGGCATGCTTACCACCGGTATGCATCACCAGTCTGGGGCGGAGGTTGAAGTAACCCTTTATGCTCATGTCCTCGATCTCGACCTCTTCGGGATCCCACTTATCAAATATCTTCACGATATCACCTTATCGGCTTCTCCTTCCGCCCGCTGACCATCTCCTTCAAGGAGACGTTGTTCACCGCGATCACCTGGAACCTGACACCGGGAATATCGCCTTTGGCCCCGCCCATACGGCCACCGATCCTCTCAACTACCACCTCATCGTGCTCGTCTATGAACCCGATCGCACCGTCACCCGGACAAAATGCGGTGACCTGCCGACCGTTCTTGATGAGCTGTATTCGCACACACTTGCGGATAGCAGAGTTCGGCTGTTTTGCCTCCACGCCGACCTTCTCCAGTACGATACCTCTGCCCCGTGGCGCGCCGCCGAGGGGATCCGCCTTCACATTAAGCCCCAGCACCCTCCGGCTATAATTTCGGTCTCTCCACTGGAAGTTCTTACGGTCGCTTGCCAGTTTCCTGGCAGCATACATTCCCTTTCCCATTCTTTCACCTGGCTAATTGCTATCTATCGAACCGGCTACCTGACCAAAAACCGATCTTATTGAATTATTATGTCATCCAGACCATGATGCCTCCGTGCAAGCATCTTGGCCTTTAATATGTTGCGGCCATCTCTACCTATGGCAAGACCCTTGTCCTTATTAGCTACCTCTACATAAGCCAATCGCTTATCATTTTTGTTTACCAGCGTTATGTTCTTTACCAAAGCTGGCTGGAATAGGTTCTCCAAGAACTCCTTGGCGTCGTCGCTATGCTCTACGATCTCGATCTGCTTGCCAATGGACTTCTTGACCCGGTTGATGTTGCTACCCTTTCGCCCTATGGCAGCGCCCATATCTCCCTTCTTTACGACCAATATTATCCGATCGTTCTCATCATCGACTATACAGTCCCTAGCCACACCACCGGTCAGGCTCTCGAATAGGGCGATGTACCTGATGCTTTCGGTGGTGAGCTTGAACTCACTCATTCTCAACACCTCGAATCTCCCTCAGGAGCGCCATGATATCAGACTCGCCAGGCTCTATGATCGCAAGGGCTGCCACATAGAAGGGTTTCCCGCAGGCAGACCCAAGCTCGCGTCCCCCACTTGGATAGCTGTATATGGGCACGTCCAGATCGTCCAGCTGACTGCTCATCGCCAGGGGGCAGTCGGTAGCATATATCAACAGCTTTGCCTGTTCGCTGATCCCCGCATTCAGGGCCTGACTCGATCCCAGTAAAACTTTGCCGGTCCGGATTGAATTTCTGAGTGCTCTATCAACATTTATCATTCTTTTACCTCATCTCTTCGCGACTAGCTGCACATGACCAGTGCCCAGCTTTATCGGCTGACCTACTATAACGTTCTCAGTTACTCCTTTTAGATAATCCACATCACCGCGTATCGCGGCGTCCAGGATATGGCTGACGGTGACCTCAAAAGCCGCTCTGGCGAGCACACTTACCTTCTCTCCAGATATGCCGTGTCGGCCTATCTGTTTAATCTCACCGTCACAGGTCATCATGTCGGCCACCAGCATGATGTGTCTGACGTCCACGGTCAGACCCTGCTCCCGCAACGTATCGTTTGCCTCGTTTATTATGGAGTTGCGGGCCGCCTCGATCCCCAGTACCTCGGCGATCTCGGTTATATTGTTTGTCTTTGTCCTGGCGGGGTCTACCCCCTCGAACTCTATGACCTCTTTGAGGACAGAGCCCACCGTATAGAGGACGTATTCGTCGCCTTCCTTGCGGATGACAACCCGTTTTATGCCTTCTACGCCCTTGAGAGAGATGTTCTTTATCTTCTCCACCAGCTGTAGCAGGTCTCGATACGACGGCTCTTTGGGCGTCAAAGTCAGAGTATAATCATCCGGTCTACCCACGGCCAGTTTTGTCACATCGGATAACCTCTCCGCTACCTCCTCCACAGAGATTTTGCGTTGAGCCATCACCTCTTCGTTCAGCTCTATCAAGACGTTCATCTCTGCCAGGTCGGTAGCTATCGAGCCGAGATGGAGTATATTGATGGACTCGATGCTCCAGGCAACTTCTCTAGCCAGATCTCGATCGCGGGCGTACTCCCCGTCGAGCCTCACGGTCATGGTGGGAGTGCTGGGGATCTTTCTGGCGTCTACGATCTCGATGAGCCTGGGCAGACCGAGAGTTACGTTGATCTCGGCCACACCGGCGTAGTGGAAGGTTCTCATGGTCATCTGAGTCCCGGGCTCGCCTATGGACTGAGCCGCCACCACGCCCACCGCCTCGCAGGGTACCACCTGGGCCCGATCAAAATCCTCGACCACCTGCCTGGCGATCGCCTCGAACTCTTCATCGGTCACCTCTACCTCTGCCAGATCGTCATGGAGGGCGTCTTTCATGTTCTGCAACAGGGGCAGTTCATCGATCCTCTTGAGAAGATCTTTATGTGAAAGACTCATGACGACTCCTTCCCCAAGACCTTCTGGACGATACGATGGACGTTCTCCGGGCCTGCATAGTCCCTCCGGGACGCGTCGACACCGTCTTCGCCGTACTTGAACTGAACGATTATGCCCCTGGTCTCCTTGACCGTGCCGTCATAGTTGACCTCCAGATCCTGGAGGGCATTTATCAGCCTCCGCTGGAGGTATCCGCTCTGTGAGGTTCTGATGGCGGTATCCACCAGACCTTCCCTCCCACCGACGGCATGGAAGAAGAACTCTGTAGGAGATAAGCCGTGCTTGTAGCTGGACTGAACGAAACCGTGCGCCTCAGAACTCAGATCACCATTTCGGAAATGGGGAAGGGTCCTGCCCTCGTAGCCTCTGTGGATACGCTCTCCTCTGACGCTTTGTTGACCTACACAGGCCGCCATCTGGGTCAGGTTCAGCATCGATCCACGAGCCCCGCTTACCGCCATTACAACACCGCTGTTGTCCAACCCCAGGTAACGGCCAGCTATCGATCCTGTGTTATCCCTGGCCTTGCCCAGGGTCTGCATTATCCTCATCTCCAGGGTCTCGTCCAGGGTACGGCCGGGCAGAGGCTCCAGCTCGCCCGCATCGTAGGCCTCGATCAGCTTCTGGACGTCTTCTCTGGCGGTCTTAACCACATCCTGGATCTGGTTGTCCGCTTCCCGGGGTATGTCCTCGTCGTCTATACCGAAGCTAAAACCGGCCAGCATGATCCCCCTGATGGCCATCCTGGTCATACTGTCCATAAACTCCGCCGCCACCGAGGGACCCAACTCTTTTATCACCCTGTCTGTGAGCTTGCCCTTGAAGGCTCCGATCGCCGCGGCGTCGATCGTGCCTTTGAGAAGTTCTCCGTCCCTTATCACTACGTACGCATCGTGTTCGCACTCTTCTTCTTTACACTGGTCGCAGTTCATGCAGAAATCCGCCCTGAAGGACAAGTTAATGCCTTCGGGGATCACATGGCTGAATACCTGTTTTCCTGTCCAGTAAGGGCGGCCTTCCTCGTCGACACCCTTTGGCGGTGGCAGGTCCGAGACGGGGAGCTTCTTCAGCAGTTCCATGACTTCTCGCCGGTTGACCCGCCGCTCGCCGTGGGTGAGAAGAAAGCTCCCGGTGACGTAATCATGTATCCCGCCGATGATGGGGCCTCCGAACCTGGGCGAGAGGATGTTCTCCTGAACCCGCATCAGTATCTGGGCCTCTGCCCTGGCCTCCTCGGTCTGGGGCACGTGAAGATTCATCTCGTCCCCGTCGAAGTCGGCGTTGTAGGGTGGACAGACGGCCGGGTTCAGCCTGAAGGTCTTGTAGGGCATCACCACCACCTTATGAGCCATGATGCTCATCCGATGGAGAGAAGGCTGCCTGTTGAAGAGGACTATATCCCCGTCCATGAGCTGGCGATCGATCTTCCAGCCGATCTCCAGCATGTCGGCCACCTCCTCACAGTTTCGGGAGGTGATCTTCACCCGTCTCCCGTCGGACCGGGTAACGTAGTTCACCCCGGGATGGGCTTCCGATCCATGCCTAACGAAGTTTCGCAAGGCATCCATGTTCCTGCTGTTCACGACGAGCGGAACCGAGAGCTCCATGGCGATCTCCATCGGTACGCCGACCTCGTTTATACTCAGGTTGGGGTCGGGTGAGATCACCGTCCTGGCGCTGAAGTTCACCCTCTTACCGGAAAGGCTGCCCCTAAACCTACCCTCCTTACCCTTGAGCCTCTGGGACAGGGTTTTGAGTGGGCGTCCGCTACGGTGACGGGCGGGAGGGACCCCGGAGACTGTGTTGTCCAGGAAGGTGGTGATGTGATACTGGAGCAGCTCCCAGAGATCTTCGATGATCAGCTGGGGTGCGCCGGCTTCCCTATTCTCCTGGAACCTCTGGTTGATCCGGATTATGTCCACGAGCTTGTGGGTTAGGTCATCCTCGCTCCTCTGGCCGCTCTCCAGGGTGATGGACGGTCTCATGGTGACCGGTGGCACGGGCAAGACCATGAGGATCGTCCATTCTGGCCTGGCACTATCCGGGTTCATACCCATCACCTTGACGTCATCGTCCGGTATCTTCTCGAACCGGTCGCGTATGTCCGAGGGTGTGAGCTTGTGGCCGTCTTCAATGTAGGAGAGGGGTCTCTCAAACTTGATATCCTTCTGAGATGCACCGCAATAGGGACATTTTTTTGGCTTGCGTGCTTCCGAGAAGACCTTGTTCACCACATCGTCGATCGGCTGGCCAAGCTCGATCAGAGTCTTGATCTGTTCCAGGTACATCCTCTTGTCGTTCTCGAGCAGCATCAGGCGGGAACATTCCCGGCATATGGCACGGAGGGCTTTCCTGATCAGTTTGGCAAACCCCACGTGGATCACCGGTGCGATGAGATCTATGTGACCGAAGTGGCCCGGACATTCACCAGGCCTGCCCCCACAGGTCCGGCACCTCAGTCCTGGATCTATGACCCCTAGACGAGGATCCATGAGTCCCATCTCTATGGGGAAACCGTCGTCGTCATAGGTATCGGCGGTTATGATCTTAACAACGCTCATTCTCCGGAACTCCTGGGGAGAGATGAGCCCGAAACTTATCTTACCAATTCTCTTTGGGACGGTCATGTTTACACCTAAACTGCGTCCTCCAGGATCAACCTGGGAGCCACGCCGAGCGACTTGATCTCATCCAGCAGGAGTTTGAAGGCGTAGCTCATCTCTACGGGGTAGATCTCTGTCTCTGATCCACAGACCGGGCAGTAGTCGACGTTCCTGCGTTTGTCGTGGATGGCGATCAGGCCGCAGTGGCTACAGACCAGTTCTGTGACTTTGTCGGACTCGTCTACCAGTCTTTCTTTCAGAGCCAGAGCAGCACCGTGTGCTATGAGAACGTCGCGTTCCATCTCACCGAACCGAAGACCGCCCTCCCGGGCTCGCCCTTCTGTGGGCTGCCTGGTGAGGACCTGGACGGGTCCTCTGGACCGGGCGTGCATCTTCCCCGCTACCATGTGGTAGAGCTTCTGGTAGAGGATCACGCCCACGAAGACGTCGGCCATCACCTGCTCTCCGGTCATCCCGTTGTACATAACTTCATGCCCGGTGTGGGAGAAGCCGAACTTGGTGAGGGCGGCACGCAGATCCTCTTCGGACTCGCCCAGGAACGCGGTCGCGTCAACGAACCGACCTTCCATGGCACCCACCTTGCCCCCTATCATCTCCAGGACATGTCCGACTGTCATCCTGGAAGGTATGGCGTGGGGGTTCAGGATCAGGTCCGGAACCTGCCCGCTCTC
Source organism: Methanosaeta sp. UBA204 (assembly GCA_002501765.1). Classification (GTDB taxonomy): domain Archaea; phylum Halobacteriota; class Methanosarcinia; order Methanotrichales; family Methanotrichaceae; genus UBA204. The sequence continues at coordinate 12,798 of DAOG01000080.1, read as the reverse complement.
GGTAAAAGGCAGATCAGCCTGGGGCACGATCAGGCCCACCACCCCTTTCTGACCGTGCCGGGAGGCGAACTTATCTCCCAGCTCGGGTATCCGCTGGTCTCTCGTCTTGACCTTGGCCAGCCGGTTGCCGTTGGAGGACTCGGTCAGTATCACCGTGTCTACCACACCCCTCTCGTTGGACCGCATGGTGACCGATGTCTCCCTCCGCTGTTGGGGTATGATCCCAAACTCTGAGGGTTCTTCGAGGAAACGGGGCGGGCTAGTCTTCCCGACCAGAACATCATTATGATCTACGTCGGCGTTGGGGTTGACCAGGCCGTCGTCGTCTAGCTGCGAATAGGCCTCTGCTCCCCTGGCGCCCCTCACCTCGATGTCCGGTATCTCGAACTGGTCCTCCTGACCGCCCGGATACTTTCGCTCTTCTGCATCGGATACCCTGAAGAAGTGACTCCTGCCCAAGCCCCGCTCCACCGCAGACTTGTTGAGGATCAAGGCGTCTTCGATGTTGTACCCTTCGTAGGCGAGAACCGCCACCACGAAGTTCTGGCCGGCAGGCCTCTCATTAAAACCTATGGCATCGGCGGTCCTGCTCCTGCAGAGCGCCCTCTGGGGGTAGTGCAGGCAGTGGCTTCTGGTGTCGGGCCGAAGCTTGGTGTTGGCCATGGGGGTGCCCAGACACTGCTTGACCATGCCCGCTCCCATGGTATTTCTGGGACTGGCGTTATGTTCCGGGTAGGGGACCATACCTGCGCATATCCCCAGTATGAGGGACGGATCCAGCTCCATGTGGGTATGATCCGGGGTTATATCATCCTCCCAGATGGCCACGAGGCAGTTCTCCTCCTCAGCAGCATCGATGTACTCGATCTTGCCGTTCTTCACCAGATCGTCGAAGCAGATCTCGCCTCGTCCGAGCATCTCTTGATCTTCTTCGGTCACCAGCAGTCTGCCGTTCTCGATCACCATCAACGGTCTCCGGGCTCTCCCGGAGTCGGTGTTGATCAGAACTTCATTCGTCTTGCTGAAGTGGGCCACGTTTATCTGGTTGTTTATCTGACCCGAGCGCCGCAGTCTTCTGATGTCCTTGGCCAGCGCGATAGGCTCCGGATGGAATCCCACAAACTCGCCGTTGATAAATACTCGAGAGTTACCCACTATGACCACCTGCCGGTACTACTCCCAGATAGGATAGCGTCTTCTTGATATCGTCATAATATTCTACACCCGTAGAAAGTTCGACCCCCTGAGCGAAGTTCTTCACCAGGCCGCAGTTCGGTCCTTCTGGGGTCTCGCTGGGGCAGATCCTGCCCCACTGGGTGGCGTGAAGGTCTCTGGCCTCGAAGTGGGGTTGTGCCCGGGATAAAGGCGAGATAACCCTGCGCAGGTGGCTCAGCGTGGCCATGTAATCGGTCCGGTCCAGAAGCTGGGATACGCCGGTCCTACCTCCCACCCAGTTTCCCGTGGCCAGGGGATGGAGCATCCGTTCGGTGAGAACGTCCGACCTGACGGTGGTGATCACGTTCAGTTCCCGGTTTCTCATGCTGGCTCGTTCCAGCTGGTACTTGATATCTCTGGTCAACCTGTTGAAGGCCACCCGGAAGAGGTCCTCCATCAGATCACCGCTCAGCTTGAGCCTCTTGTTGGCGTAGTGGTCCTTGTCATCGGCTCCTCTGTGTCCCAGAGCCAGTTCGAAACAGGCCTCGGCCATCCGGCAGAGGAAGAGACTCTTGTTGTACCGGTCACCCTCCTCCACGCCTATGTGGGGCAGAAGATAGCGGTCCAGGACGTAAGCCGCCCTCTTTTTCTGGTATTCCTTGGCCTGGCCTGCGGCCACTCTGGACCCGATCTTCTCCAGCGCCTCCTCGGCGGTGGCTACCTCGGCTTCTTCCAGGTTCTCCAGCATGAACTTGATGATCTCCGGGTTCTCGGATACCGCCTGGACGATCTCCATATCCGTCTCCAGACCCAGGGCCCTGGTCAGGGTCACAAAGTTCAACCTCCCGCTCATCGAAGGAAAGGATACTTCCAGTATGGACTTCCTGCCCCTCTCTACTATCACCAACGAGCGGTAGCCCTGCCTCTGGGAGAATACCTTGGAGACCTCGATGAAGTCAGAGTACCTCTTGTTGTACTCCACCAGTATCTTGTTGGGCGAAAGGTCTTCCATGGTCATTATTACCCTCTCGGACCCGTTCACGACGAAGTAGCCACCAGGATCCATAGGATCCTCTCCGTACTCGATTATATCATCGGGAGACATGCCGCAGATGTTGCAGATGTTGGACATGAGCATCACCGGTAGCATTCCTATCTTCGCTTCTACCGGCTCTTTCTCCGTCTCGTCCTCTACGATGGTCATCTCCAGTCGGAGGGGTGACGCATAGGTCAGGTTGCGAAGCCTGGCGTCGTTGGGGTAGAGGGGCTCTATCGATCCATCGGCTTCGGTGACCACCGGTCGGTCCACCGATATCTGGTTCAACTTAACGTAGGTGTTCTCTATGTTGGTCTCGATGACGCCCACTTCGTCTATGACCTTCTGGAGACCCCTGTCAATAAATTTGTTGAAGGAGTTGATGTGGTGATGTACCAGCTTATCTTTCGTAAAATAGGCTCTATAAATAACGCTTCTATCCAGCAAAACCCTCAAACCACCCTTATTAATCGATTACCAGCCTGTAAAAGATTGACTGTTTCGCGGTTGGACTTTCTCTGACGATCTTTATTATGTCGCCCACCACCACCTCTTCCATATCCTTGATCACCGGGTCGGAGATGTGGATCTTTGGCAGCTGAGCGGCGCCCACGCCGTATTCCTCCAGGACCTTCTCTTTCTCCTCAGAGATGAGGATAATATGGGTTGGTACTAGCTCGTGATCCTGTAGTGCAAACTTTTTCATACAGCCTCCTTCAAGAAGTAAAGCACAAACGGGCTCGAAGGGATTTGAACCCTTGGCCACCTGGTATCTTCATACAAAAAACTTAAAAGCCAGGCGCTCTGCCTAACTGAGCTACGAGCCCCCATGAGCAGATCAGCCCATACCCCGAGTCTGTCGAGCCTCACTATCTAGGAGATAGTCATCCCACATAAAACCTTTTCGGCTTGTTCTGATCAAATTCCTCCGACGATGCGAGCTATATCGTCGCCCACCTCGGTTGTGGTCGAGGTTCCGCCCAGGTCGTAGGTCTTGGTTTTGCCCTCTACGAGGTTGAGCTCGATGGCCTTTATCACGTCATCCGCAGCATATTTCTCGCCCAGATGTTCCAGCAGCATCGCGCCGGCCCAGATGGTGGCCACCGGGTTGACCTTGTTCATGCCCTTGTACTTGGGCGCGCTCCCGTGGATGGGTTCGAACATGCTGGTGCCATCGGGGTTTATGTTGGCTCCGGGAGCCAGCCCCAGACCGCCCTGGATCATGGCACCCAGATCGGTGATTATGTCTCCGAACATGTTGGGGGCGACGAGGGTGTCGAACCATTCCGGGTTCTTCACAAACCACATGGTTATGGCGTCCACGAAGTTAACGTCGGTCACAACCTCGGGGTACCGGGTTGCAAGGGCTTCGAACTCCTCTCTCCAGAACCCGTAGATATCGCTGAGAACGTTGGCTTTATCCACGCTCGATAGGTGCTTTCTTCTGGACATGGCAAGATCAAAAGCGTACTTGATCACCCGGGTGGTGCCCTCTTTGCTGATCATCCCTATCTGGTATCCGATCTCCTCGCTGTCGGACTCTGCATCCAGGCCGAACTTTACGTTGTAGAGGCTGCGGATCACCTCGAAGTCCTGGTGGCTCTTCCCGGACCCTGCCCGGCCGCCGATGCCGATATAGAAGTCTTCGGTATTCTCTCTCACCACCACGAAGTCTATGTCCTGGGGGCCTTTGTCCTTTAGAGGGGTCCAGACGCCCTCCAAAAGCTTGACCGGCCTGAGGTTCACGTACTGGTCGAAGTAGAACCTCATGGCCAGAAGGATGCCCTTCTCCAGCACCCCGGGCTTCAGCCTGGGGTCTCCTATGGAACCCAGGTAGATCGCCTTATAGGCGCTCAGCTCCTTGAGGGTGTCCTCGCCGACCAGCTCACCTGTATCCAGATAGTGATCAGCACCCAAAGGATACATTATCCACTCCAGTTCGAAGCCATGCTTCTCTGCCGCGGCTTCCAGGACCTTCTGGCCTTCGGCCATGATCTCGGGACCTATGCCATCGCCAGGAATAACCGGTACCCTGTACTTCAAGCGGTCTTCACCATCCTCTTCGAGTATTCGATCAGCCCGCCAGCCTCCACGATATCCTGGAGAAAGGGCGGAAGGGGCGTCGTTTTGTAACATCGTCCATCGGTCTTGTCGTATATGATCCCGTCAGCCATATCGATCTCCAGGGTGTCACCGTCATATATCTCATTGGCTTCTGCGCAAACAAATAGCGGTAGGCCGATGTTGATGCCGTTCCTGAAAAATATGCGGGCAAAGGACCTGGCCACCACCGCATCGACCCCCGCACCTTTCAACGCCATGGGTGCATGCTCCCTCGAGGAACCGCAACCGAAGTTGGTTCCTGCCACCACGATGTCCCCGGTCTGCACATTCTTTGCGAACTCGGGCCTCACTCCTTCGAATGCGTGATGCGCCAGCTCTTCCGGATCGTTGATCACCAGGTAACGTCCTGGTATGACGGCATCGGTATCGATATCGTCTCCAAACTTCCAAGATCTACCTGCCAAATGCCCATCTCCAAGCCTGGACTTTTTAGTACAACAAGAAAATAACCGCAGAGGGCGCAGAGGAACGCAGAGCATTTAACCATTTATTNNTCCGTGTTTGGTTACAGTATGCCTCATGTCCCAGGTAGTTCCTGCGTAGTGAAGTCCCCCCATAGTGGTTTAGGTACCTGAGTAGTTACATGTGCTCAAGTAAATGTGAGCGTAAGCGAACATTTACTTGCAGTGCCGAGGTGATATATTAAAGTGATCGTTCTTATCCTCCCTCGCGTTGCACCGGGCGGAGGCTCTCGCGCCAGGATCTCGATCTCGGTCTTTGTCTAGCGTGGGCTGGGGGTCAATAGCGCTGAAAGTAGATGGAAGGAACGGCGCCGAGGACCAGCGCCTTTCCGGATCATTTATACGATGGTAGTGTTCCCGGACGCGGTCTCGTTGGAGTCTATAGTGACGTTCCCCTCGTATCCCTTCTCCCTGAGCATCTCTAAGAGCTCTTCTATGGTTGGCTCGGGCTCTTCTACGACAGGCTGCTCGCCTTCCAGGGAGACCTTCACCTTATCAGGAGTATACTGCTCCTGGGTCAGATTGCTCCACCCAGATGCATCCCAGGCCACCTGGCGGCAGGTGCAGTCGAAGATCTCCTCTTCGCCAAATTTGTTGTTTCTGTCATCTATGCCACCGTAGCCGCCGAAGCAGCAGGACAGCCAGTCCTTCTTGTCGGACTTCTTGGACTTCGTGGCGATGACTTTCATGTTCTTCTTGATCTTGAAGCTGCCCACGTAGTTCTCGTCGATCTCTGTCAATGGTTTCTTCCAGCCGTATTCCTCGTCGGTCATAAGCTCACCGACGTGCACCACGCCCTCGGTCACGTTTTCATCGATCCTCATCTCGATAAGCCCCGTCCCCTTAGCATCTTTCGTGGGTGCTTTGCAGTCGAGGTTGACCGCGATGTCCTTGATGAAACCCTGGGCGTACTCGATCTGGTGGTGCATGGAGGTTCCTACATTATCCTGGTAGTTCTTGCCACAGGTCTTCTCCTTCAGCTTGGAGTTGTAGACCACCGGATTTCGCTCGTAGTAGCCTGTCCCGTAGGCGAAGCTCCGCGGCGCGTAACTCATCTCATTCTGCTCCACAAAAGAGATATTACCCTTGTGGGGGAATACAGCAGAGCCATACGTTCCCTTACATTTATCTGCGGCAGAATAATAGAAACCGCTCTTTTGGTAGGAGTCTATCAGAGTCGCCATATCCATGCTCCCGCTGCCGTGCAGGTAGTTCTGGAGCTGGAGCGTTTCGGTGTTCACTACCTGGTGCACCATCACAAACCCGTCGCCTGATACGTCCTGTGCGAACTGATGTTCGTGCTTCATGTAATATCCGTCCGGGTTGTCGGCAGCCCAGCAAGGTGCCGCCACGAAAAGCAGGGTCAGAAGAACTGCCCCTGTAATTGTTCCTACCGCTCTCATCTCGATCCCTTCTAGTCCATCAACGTGAATACTCGTAACTTCTCTTGTTATATGACCTTTTCCTATATAGATTATAGTATGAATATCTATATAGATTGTTATCAGGCCGAATATTAAATTCGGCAGACGAGTTCTGGGTGGGACGTATCGCGCCAACTATCCGATCACCGTACCACTCGTATATCCAACGTATGGCACGGGCAGTATTTGAGTCTTTCGGTAAATGTATTATATCATGCTACATATGTACGTTGTTATGCCACCTTCCCGAAAAATATTTGCAACAATACTACAAAGAACACGTGGGTGTGGATCGGTTGTGATGCAAACCGGAACCGTAACGATTATCCTGCCGGACCGCAACACTATTTACCTCTTGACGGGCTAAGTACGACCGCTAAAAGTTGCACGGTGATTTTGTTGAAGTCTATCATGATCTCAGGACGCACACTGGGGCAGGGCGCAACCTGCGAGGCGAAGATGTCGCCGGAGTTCTTCAAGGCGGTGTCGGTCTGCTCCCTGTCCGAAGAGGATTACGGCTCCCCGGAACTGGCCAAAGGAGAGGGCAACGTCTTGGTCACCACGCCTTTCGGGCAGGTGGTGGTCTCGGTCCGACTGGACGAGGGTCTCCCACAGGGCATAATATTCATACCCATGGGACCCTGGGCGAACGCCCTGGTGGGCCCGGATACCTGCGGTTGCGGAACCCCCCGGTTCAAGGGCATAGAGGCAACGGTGGAACCCACGATGGCGGAGGTCAAGGGTGTGCGCGAGCTATTTCGCGGCTTTGGGAGGGCTGGACCTTGATCGTAGAAGACGTTATCTGCCCCTTCTGCGGCTGTCTCTGCGACGACATCCGTGTGGAGGTGGAAGATAATAAGATCACTAAGGTGAACAGGGCCTGCCGGCTGGGTGCCAGCAAGATAAGAGGACACGAAAGAATAAAGGCGCCCATGGTCCGGGAGGACGGTGAACTGGTGGAGACCTCCTACGAAGAGGCCTACCAGAGGGCGGCCCAGATACTGTACCAGGCCAAACGGCCCCTCCTCTACGGCTGGTGTTCCACGGTCTGCGAAGCCCACAAGAAAGGGATCCTCCTCGCAGAGGAGGTAGGGGGTGTCATCGACTCCACGGCCACCGTCTGTCATGGCCCCTCCATCATCGGCATCGAAGAGAAGGGCCTGGCAGGAGCCACCCTGGGCCAGGTCAAGAACCGGGCAGACCTGATAGTCTTCTGGGGGTCCAACCCCGCCGAGGCTCATCCCCGGCACAGCCTCCGCTACTCCACCAACGTCCGTGGCAAGTTCACCGAGGGAGGTAGGTCCGAGAAGAAGATGATCGTGGTCGACGTCAGGAAGACCAGGAGTTCCAGGAACGCAGACAAGTTCCTCAGGATAAGGCCGGGGACCGACTATGAGGTGATCTCCGCTTTGAGGATGATCGTCGGCGGGAACGGAGACCTGCTGCCGGAAAGAGTGGCAGGGATCTCCAAGGACGACCTGGTGGATATGGCAGAGATGATGAAGGCCGCCCGCTTCGGAGCCTTCTTCTTCGGTCTGGGCCTGACCCATAGCCGGGGCAGCTACAAGAACATAGACAACAGCCTCTCTCTGGTGAACGAGCTGAACTCTCACACCAAGTTCATGATCATGCCCATGAGAGGTCACTACAACGTCGGTGGGTTCGGCCAGGTCTGCGCATGGGAGACGGGGTACCCCATGGCCGTGGACTTCTCCAGAGGCATCCCCTACTTCAACCCCGGGGAGACCGCCGCCTGCGACGTCCTGGCCAACGGCGAGGCCGATGCCGCCCTCGTTGTGGCAGCCGACCCGGCGTCCAACTTCCCTTGGTCTGTGGTGGAGAAGCTGGCCGAGATACCCGTCGTACAGATAGATCCCTTCGAGAACCCCACCACCCTCATCTCGGACGTGGTCATCCCCAGCGCGGTGGCGGGGGTAGAGGTAGAGGGTACCGCCTATCGGATGGACGGTTTGCCTCTCAGAATGAAGAAGCTGGTAACCTCATCCTATCCGAGCGACGAAGAGGTTCTCGATGGCATCATAAAAGAGGTTAGGAGGCTTGGCGATGATAATTAAGGGCGGGATCGTCTACGATCCCACAAATGGGATCTTCGGCGAGGAGATGGACATCTTCCTGGAGAAGGGAAAGGTCGTTGAAGAGGCGAAAGGCAAAGAAATAGACGCCCGTGGTCTTCTGGTCATGCCCGGCGGTGTCGACGCCCATGCTCATGTTGCGGGCACGAAGGTCAACACGGGCAGGATCATGCGGCCCGAAGACGCCAGATCGGGACTGGAGCCAAAAACGAAGCTCTTGAGGCCCTGTACGGGATATACCGTCCCCAACTGCTACGCCATAGGGTACCGGTACGCCAGGATGGGGTACACCACCGTCTTCGAGGCTGCCACGCCCATCATAGAGTCCAGGCACACCCATGAAGAGCTGGAGGAGATACCCATCGTGGACAAGGGAGCTCTGACCCTATTCGGCAGCAACTGGGAGGTGCTGGAATGCGTTCGCGACGACGACCTGGATAAGCTGGCCGCCTACGTGGCCTGGGGCCTGAGGGCCAGCCGCGGTTACGGGGTAAAGGTGGTGAACCCCGGAGGAGGTGAAGCCTGGGGTTTTGGGACCAACGTCAAAGGTCTCGACGATCCTGTTCCCAACTTCGATACGACCCCCAGAGAGATCATAAGAGGACTGGTGAAGGCAAATGAGATGCTCAACCTTCCTCATTCCGTCCACCTCCACACCAACAACCTGGGCAAGCCCGGCAACTACACCACCGTGCTGGATACCATGGACACTGTAAAAGATATTACATCCACCAGAGACCGGCAGGTGCTCCACGTCACTCACATGCAGTTCAGCTCATACGGCGGCACGGGCTGGCGCGACTTCGAGTCGGAAGCACCGCAGATCGCCGAATACTTCAACAGAAACGATCATGTCACCATGGACATGGGTCAGATGATCTTCGGGAACGCCACCACCATGACCGCGGACGGTCCTCTGGAGTACAACAACGCCAGGTTGCTCCATGCCAAATGGTCCAACCACGACATAGAGCTGGAAGATAGCAGCGGGGTGGTGCCTCTGGTCTACGGGAGAAAGATGCCCGTCAATGCCATCCAGTGGGCCATCGGACTGGAGCTGGCCCTACTCACAGAGAGCCCCTGGAAGACGCTGCTGACCACGGACCACCCCAATGGTGGACCCTTCGTCAACTATCCTGAGGTGATAACCCTGCTGATGAGCAAGGCCAAGAGAGAAGAAGAGATGGCCACCCTCCACGAGCTGGTCGCCAAGAGAACCGTCTTGCCCACCATAGAGAGGGAGCTGGACTGGGGAGATATAGCCGTCATGACCAGGGCCGCGCCGGCCAAGGTCCTGGGACTGGCAGAGAAGGGCCATCTGGGCGTGGGCGCCGATGCCGACGTCACCGTCTACGACCTGAGGCCCGAAAAGATCGATCCTGCCAGGGATCACAAAAGAGTCAAAGAGGCACTGGGCAGGGTCAAGTACACGATAAAAGGCGGCGAGGTCGTGGTCAGAGACGGCGAGATCGTGGCGGTACCCCGGGGCAGAACCTACTGGGTCGATGCGTCTGTGCCCGAGAAAGATGCAGAACGGGTCCAGGTGGACCTGGTGGAGAAGTTTGAGAAGTACTACAGCATCCAGAAGTCCAACTACATGGTCCAGGACGCCTACGTCACCGATCCTGTTGTGGTCAAGGCGGGGGTGATTTAGATGAGAGAGATCACAATCGTACCGCTCCAGGAGTTCGAGGTGCCTCTGGAGGCAGAAAACATCCGGCCGGACATTTTTGCTACTCTGTCCCTGGAAGAGATAAGAGACCTGGAGGTCTGGGAAGGCAACCGCAGGCGGTATCTCTCGGACCTGTTCTCGGTTGCCGGCAACGATGGGACGGGAGAGTGTCTGATCAGGCTGGATGGCGACTTCTCCAGGGTGAAGCGGATCGGCGAAGGCATGCGCGAGGGCGAGATCCTGGTCAGAGGCAACATAGGCATGCGTGCCGGAAGCGGGATGCGTGGCGGGTCCATCAATATCGAAGGCGATGCCGGGGACTGGCTGGGGCGAGAGATGCGCGGCGGGTCCATAAGCGTCAAGGGGAACGCCGGCAACTACGTCGGTTCCCGTTACTGGGGCGAAAGATGCGGGATGCGCGGCGGCGAGATCGAGATCGAGGGGTCGGCAGGAGCCTACCTGGGAGATCACATCTGCGGCGGCCAGATCAAGGTGAAGGGCGATGCCGGAGACTTCCCCGGTGCCTCCAACCGGGGTGGTGCTATTACTATCGGAGGTGATGCTCACCTTCCCGGAGCGGAGATGGTCAGCGGCACCATCGTGGTCAAAGGCCGGGCCCGAGTTCTGCCCTCTTATGGGTTCCAGGAGACTGCGGAGATCGAGGGCCAGCTCCTCTGGAAGTTCGTGGGAGACCTGGTAGAGAAAGGCAAAGGGGAGCTCTATGTGGCCTTGGTTGAAGACGACGGTCAGCTTGATAAATGAGAATGACTCTAGACGTCTGGGGACATAACAAAATTCGAGGTGTTTTGAGTTGATCGACCGCGGAAGGATTTTTGAGATTTTGGAGCGATACGACCTGAGCGATCCGCTGATCGGCATGATCGCCTCTCATTCTGCGTTGGACACCTGTGATGGTGCCATCGAGGAGGGATTCAGGACCCTGGCCATCTGCCAGAAAGGGAGAGAGAAGACCTATGTGAAGTATTTCAGGACAAACCGCCTGGACGGGGCGGTGATCAGCGGGGTGGTCGACGAGGTCAGGATACTCAACAAGTTTTCCGAGATAATAGAGAGTGACCAGCAGGAGTCTTTGATATCCAAGAACGTCCTATTCGTGCCCAACAGATCCTTCACCTCCTATTGTGGCATGGATGCGGTAGAGGACGAGTTCAAGATCCCGCTGCTGGGAAGCAGGAACCTCCTCCGGTCCGAGGAGCGGGGAGAGGTGCAGGACTATTACTGGATCCTGGAGAAGGCTGGCCTGCCTTATCCGGAGACCGTAGAACCGGAGAATATAGAAGAGCTGGTCATGGTGAAGCTTCCCCATGCGGTCAAGACCCTGGAGAGAGGCTTCTTCACGGCGTCCAGTTACGACGAGTACGTCCAGAAATCGGACACCTTGCTGAGACAAGGGGTCATCTATCAGGACGATCTGGACCTGGCCAGGATAGAGAGGTACGTAATCGGGCCGGTCTTCAACCTGGACTTATTCTACTCACCCCTCCTCGAGCAGATCGAGCTTATTGGGGTCGACTGGCGTTTCGAGTCCAGCCTGGACGGTCATGTGAGGCTTCCCGCCCCGCAACAGATTACCCTGAACGATCTGCAGATCAACCCCGAGTACACGGTCTGCGGCCATAACTCCGCAACTTTGAGGGAGTCGCTCCTCGACAAGGCCTTCGAGCTGGCGGAGAAGTACGTGGCTGCTACCCAGGAGTATTACAGTCCGGGGATCATAGGACCCTTCTGCCTCCAGACCTGCGTGGACAAGGATCTGAACTTCTACATATATGACGTGGCGCCACGGATCGGCGGCGGGACCAACGTCCACATGGCCGTGGGTCATCCTTACGGCAACGCCCTCTGGAGGACGAACATGAGCACCGGCAGGAGGCTGATGAGAGAGGTCAAAATCGCCCTGGAGAACGATGCCCTGGAGAAGATCGTTACCTGAAGGGACCCTGGAAGAGCAACCATGTCTCAAAGCGGAGAGCATCCCAAGAAACTCCTGAAGACGCTGAGAAAGCTGGAAGAGGGCGGCGAGGTGCCGGTCATGGTAGTTCCTGCCATCCCCGGAAGCTACCGGGACGAGAAGAGCATGGCCCTGGCCAGGATAGGGATGGCCGACAAGAAAGATACCTCCAGCTGGCTGGTGCTGACCGAGAAGAGCCTGATCTTCGTCAAGGCCGGTCTCTTGCGAAACAGGGTGCAGAGCTTCCCTTTGGAGAGCATATCCGGCGTGGAGTACGTCGATGAGTTTCACACCAATACCCTCAAGGTGAAGATCGGGGAGAAGGCGGAGAACGTTGTCTTCTACGATGAACACCAGGGGATCGAGTTTTATAAATGCATCAGGCATAAGCTTTTGAAAGATGAAGCTGCGAGTGGTGGCCCACTGTCTCCTCAACCCGGAGACGAGGCTGAAGGGTCTGGAGACGGTTAGGTTCGACATCGGGCCGCCGTTGATCCAGCTGCCATGCCCCGAGGCGGGGTATCTGGGGCTGGATCGCTGGGCGGTCACCAGGAACCAGCTCGACGTTCCCGTGTACCGGCGCTACTGCAGGTCGGTATTCCTCCATCAGGCGGACCTGATAGAACAGTTCGCCAAAAAGGGGTTCGAGATCGAGATAGTGGGCGTGGCCGACAGCCCCAGCTGTGGGGTCGGCACCACCACCAAGGGTTACCATGGCGGGAGGGTCTGGGCCGAGCCTCACCGGCACGTTCCCGGCATGGGGATCTTCATGCAGGAGGTCAAAAAAGAACTGGAGCGGAGGGGTGTGGGTTTCGATCTGGTGGAGGCGGGGAGAGGCTAGTGTCCAGTCATCTAAGTAAT
>DAOG01000148.1 GCA_002501765.1 Methanosaeta sp. UBA204 | reverse complement strand
TGCTCCTCATGTATATTTTGATAATACCGCCGGTAAATACTCAGGTATGTTGATTTGTCTCCCGATTGCGATCCTGTGCTTTCGGGCAAGAAAATCCTCCCTTCGGTCGGATTTACTTGAGCACATAAAGTTATACTTTATGTACAACAAGAAAAATAACCGCGGAGGGCGCAGAGGAACGCAGAGCATTTAACCATTTATTTTCCCTCCGCGCCCCTCTGCGTACTCTGCGGTTGTATTCCGTGTTTGGTTACAGTATGCCCCATGTCTCGGGTAGTTCCTGCATAGTGAAGTCCCCCGATAGTGGTTTAGGTACCTGAGTAGTTACAGTTATACATTATATACAACGAGAAAATCTTCCCTTCGGTCGGATTTGCTCGGAGCACATAATGTTATACTTTATGTACTATAAAAAACCTTTTGCGCTTAGATGACTTCACCATCTCGAACAGAGCTCGATCGCCCTGGCCAGGTCCGACCTGGAAAGGATCCCCACCAGCCTGCCGTCTTCCAGCACGGGTAGCCTGCGAATCCTCCGCTCAGCCATCTTTTTCATGGCATCAGTCGCCGTCACGTCCGGCTCGATCACATATATCTTCTTGATCATGATTTCTCTTACGGTAGTGACGTTTCTCTCCTCCTCGGGCACCTTCTGGATGTCTGTGATGGTTACTATCCCCGCCAGCTTTCCATCCTGGAGCACGGGATAGCCCCTGTGTTTTTCGATGAACATCAGATTGACCATCTCTCCCAGGGTGGTGGAAGGAGGCACGGTGCTGACCGCGGAGGACATTATGTCTCTGACCCGTATTCCTTCCAGGCTGACCGATATGGAGGTGGCCTTCTCCTCTTCCGAGGCCCCAATATAAACGATGAAGGCTATGATCAAGAGGAAGATGCTAGAGAATATCCCCAGTATCCCCATGAATATGGCAAAGGTCTTGCCGATGGTGGCCGCCTGCCGGGTCGCCGCGACATAAGACATCCTGGTGGCAAGCCAGGCCCTGAGAATCCGACCGCCGTCCATGGGGAATGCGGGAAGGAGGTTGAAGACCATCAGGATCAGGTTGATCATACCCAGGGTCCAGAGGAGGACGGTAAAAGGATGCTCTTCGCCCAGGTAGGTCGACGACAGGTTCCAGAAGAGGACACATCCCAACCCGAGGATCCCGCTGACCCCAGGGCCTGCGGCGGCCATCTGGATCTCTGCCTTCGGATCCCGGGGGATCTCTTCCATGGCGGCAAGACCTCCGAAGATATAGAGGGTTATGCTCTTGATCCTTACGCCGTAGCGCATGGCAACGGCTGAGTGGCCCAGCTCGTGCAGCCCTACGCAGATGAAGAGCAGGATGGTGAAGGCGGAGGAGTAGACCCACCTGATGAGGGACGGCTCTACCTCTCCAAACCCGTAGGTTTTTCCAAATAGTGGGATGCTTGTTATCCCGAAGAGGTAGGCAATCACGGGTATGATCAGCAGGAACGTCAGGTGTAGTCTGATCGGGATCCCCGCGATCTTCCCTATCTGGAAGGAGAAATTCATGATTCTTTTTTATAGACCCTGCAGGTTAATATCACTTTTGACGGGGCCGGTAAACGATCGATGGGCTCGAAGACCGAAGGAAGGATTTTATCTCCTCAGTTACTCTGTAACGTCAACGAATCAAGGTGGCGTCCAAAATTGGTAAACCTATCCGGAGGCATATCAGAACCTTTCAGCAGTTCCAGGGACCTTTCTCTTTAAGCCAGGTGTCAATATCCGCAGAAGCCCTTCGGGCAGATCCCATGGCACTGATCACCGTAGCGCCTCCAGAGGTTATGTCCCCTCCTGCCCAGACTCCTTCCATAGTGGTTCTGCCGTTCTCATCCGCCACCAGTGTGCCCCATCTGGTGGTTTCCAGTCCAGGGGTGTTGGTTGGAACGAGGGGATTAGGCATGGTGCCCACCGCTATAATTATCGTGTCCATCTCTATGATGTGCTCAGATCCCTCTTTGACCACCGGGCGGCGGCGGCCGCTCTCATCCGGTTTGCCCAGTTCCATGGTGACTACCTCCATGGCCTTCACCCTGCCACGATCATCGGCGATGAACCTGGTAGGATTGGTCAGGAAATCGAATATCACGCCTTCTTCTTTGGCGTTCTCGCTCTCTTCCAGTCTGGCAGGCATCTCCAACTCGGATCGGCGATAGATCACGTGGACCTCGTCAGCACCCAGCCTGATTGCAGAACGGGCTGCATCCATGGTTACGTTGCCGCCGCCCACTACAGCCACCTTGCTGCCCTGCCTGATGGGTGTATCGTACTCAGGAAACTTGTAAGCCTTCATCAGGTTGACTCGGGTGAGATACTCGTTGGCAGAATAAACACCGTTCAAGTTCTCTCCGGGAACGTTGAGGAATCGAGGGGCTCCAGCTCCGATACCCAGAAAGATGGCATCGTAGCCCATTTTAAGCAGCTCGTCAACCTGAACCAATCTTCCTACCACGGAATTGAGTTCAAGCTCTGCGCCCAGGCTTTTCACGTACTCTACCTCCGATTTGACGATGTCTTTGGGCAACCTGAACTCTGGGATGCCGTAGACCAGTACCCCTCCAGCTTCGTGGAGGGCCTCGAATACGGTAACCTGGTTACCCATTCTGGCCAAGTCTGAAGCACAGGTGAGTCCCGCAGGTCCGGATCCTACCACAGCCACTTTCTTCCCAGTGGGGGGCAAGACTTCTGGCGATGGCCTATCTTTTTGTCTCGCCTCCCAATCGGCCACGAACCTCTCCAGACGGCCAATGGCTATGGGCGCGTCCTTCTTGTTCAGAACACATTTACATTCACATTGAACCTCCTGGGGACAAACCCTACCGCAGATTCCAGGTAGGCTGTTCTTGCTCTTGATTATCCTGACAGCCTCCCACATCTTTCCGTCCTGAATCGCTTTGATGAACTTGGGAATATCCAGTTCTACAGGACAACCTGCCATGCACCTGGGTTTCTTGCACTGCAGGCACCTCTTAGCCTCCTCTATAGCCTGCTCTTCAGAGTAACCCAGAGCCACCTCTTGGAAGTTGTGCTTTCTCTCCTCAAGAAGTTGCTTGGGCATGGAAACCCGGTTCAAGTTCAGCTTTTTCTTTTTGTCTGACATTTTACCCAGCTTCTATCTTACAGTTCAGTTGCTTTTTAGGTGATCTAGCGTTGCGGTATAAAACCCTAATAGTACCCTGTGAATTCGTCTTTCGATATCCTCGAGAGCAGTTCCTTTCACTGGCAATTTTACCTGTAATGGGCATTGGCCACTCCAGCTATGCTTCGATATTTAAAGTGTTTTGGTTGTAACGCCCTCTATAATCCCAAAATAGAAATACAACTTCCAGTTTCTAAAACAATACAGTGGTGAACGTGGGCGAGATAAATCTAACAATTGATGGTAGAGAGGTCAGGGTTCCAGAGGGAGCCACGGTTCTCGAAGCTATCCGGCAAGCTGGCACTTATGTACCTGCCCTATGTGACCATCCGGACATCAAACCAATAGGTGCATGTAAGCTCTGTATAGTCGAGATAGAAGACTGGGACGTCTATCCTACTTCCTGTACCACACTGGCAGAAGAGGGCATGGTGGTGAAGACGAAGACAGAAGAGCTTCAGGAGATGCGGCGGCACAGCCTGGAGATGCTTCTGGCATTGACCAAGCACCCGGTGAGCTGCCTTTTCTGCGATAGAAAAGACGAATGCACGGACCTTAGAGAGTGCATGAGGAGGCTCCCCGCCGCCGTAGGCTGCAAGTACTGTCCCAACGATGGTGAATGTGAGGTCCAAGACGCAGTAGAATATCTAGAATTGAACCGGATGAGATATCCCATTTCTTACCGCAATGCACCCATTTTGAGGGAGCCGTTCTTCGATCGGGATTACAACCTCTGTATCTTATGCAGTCGATGTGTCAGGACTTGCGAAGAGGTAAGGGGAGAGGGAGTTCTTTTCTTCGATGTGGACTACCACCAGCAACATTCGGTGGGACCGATCTCTCTAAAGGATAGTGATTGCAAGTTCTGCGGCGCCTGTGTCGACGCCTGTCCCACCGGGGCCCTCTATGCACGATTTGAGAAGTGGGGAACACCAAGCTATTTTATCACCACTACCTGTCCTTTCTGCGGCGTTGGCTGCCAGATGGACGTCGGTGTACAGGATAATCGCATCGTTCGGGTCAAGGGAACTCGAGGTGATACGCCCAACAATGGTCAGCTCTGTGTCAAGGGCAGGTTCGGCCTGGACTTCACAGCAAGCCCCGAAAGGCTGAAGACCCCGTTGATCAGGAAAAACGGTGAGCTGGCTCCTGCGGAGTGGGAGGAAGCTCTGGATCTGATTGCTGGCAAGTTATCCCAGCATCAGGGCGATGGCTTTGCTCTTCTTTCTTCTGCCAAGTGTACCAACGAGGAGAACTATCTGGCCCAGAAGTTCTGCCGACTGGTGATGAGGTCCGGCAACGTAGACCATTGTGCGCGATTGTGTCACGCTTCTACTGTGGCCGCGCTCGCCGATGCCTTCGGAAGCGGGGCCATGACCAACTCCATCGAGGAGCTAAAAGATGCCCGTTGCATATTCATCATAGGTTCCAATACATCGGAGCAACATCCGATCATCGCCCTGAAGATAAAAGAGGCAAAGAAGAACGGGGCGAAGATCATCGTGGCCGATCCCAGACGGATAGATCTTTGCCAGCTGGCCGACGTCTGGCTGAGGCAAATACCCGGCACCGACGTCCCGCTGATACAAGCCATGTGCCGGGTGATAATGGATAATGACCTGGTAGACGAGGACTTCGTCCGAGAACGTTGCGAAGGTTTCGAGAAGTTCAAAGACTCGCTGGACAAGTTTTCACCGGAGGTGGCTTCAGAAATAACCGGGGTGGATGCTCAGCTCATAAAAGAAGCTGCCTTGCTTTACGCCCAGAACAAACCCTCCTCCATCGTCTATTGTATGGGCATAACTCAGCATTCTCATGGCACAGACAACATCCTCTGTCTGGCCAACCTGGCCATGATGACTGGAAACGTGGGCAAGCCTTCCACCGGCATCAACCCCCTCAGGGGCCAGAATAACGTCCAGGGGGCCTGTGACATGGGCGCTCTGCCCAACGTTCTGCCTGCCTACCAGGCCGTGATTAACGACGATCTCAGAGGCAAGTTTGAGGCGGCCTGGGGCGAAGAACTACCCGATAAACCAGGCCTGACGGTGGTGGAGATCTTCAACGCCATTTATGATGACCGGATAAATGCCATGTATATTATCGGAGAAAACCCCCATCTCAGCGATCCCGATTGTACTCATGTGGTAGAGGCGCTAAATAAGCTGGATTTCCTGGTGGTTCAGGACATCTTCCTCTCAGAGACGGCCCAACTGGCCGATGTGGTCTTGCCCGCGGCCAGCGGTATGGAGAAGGAGGGTACGTTTACCAATACCGAGAGACGAGTTCAGCGAGTGAGAAAGGTGCTGGATCCGGTGGGCCAGTCCCTTCCCGATTGGGAAATTCTTTGCGAACTAGGAAAGAAGATGGGGTACCAAGAACAATTTTCCTTCGGCAGCCCCTCTGAAATAATGGACGAGATCTCCAAGCTCGCCCCCAGCTACGGAGGAATAAACTACCAAAGACTGAAAGACGGAGGATTGCGGTGGCCCTGTCCAGATGTCGATCATCCAGGCACCATTTATCTGCACAAAGATGGGTTCACCCGAGGCAAGGGGAAGTTCTCGATGGTCGAGTACCGGCCTTCTATGGAACTCCCTGATGAAGATTATCCATTTATCCTCACCACGGGCCGGGTGCTTTATCATTATCACACAGGCACCATGACCCGGAAGGTCGATGATCTAAATTACATTCGGAGCCAAGAGTTTGTGGAGATCAATCCCCATGACGGTCAATCTATGGGGATTGAGGATGGTGATATGATCGAAGTATCCTCAAGGAGGGGAAATATCAAGGTGAAGGCCAGGATAACAGACAAATCGCCGCCTGGCGTGGTATTCATGACCTTCCACTTTGCGGAGACCCCCACCAACGTGCTAACCAATCCGGCGCTCGACCCCGTGGCCAAGATACCCGAGCTGAAAGTCTGTGCAGTGAAGCTGAATAAAGTCATTGGAGGCTAAAGATGTACCAGATAGTGAAGAAGGAAACTCTGGTCCCCAATATCATTTACCTCGAAATAAAAGCTCCAAAGATTGCCAGAGTGGCCCGCCCCGGACAGTTCGTCATTCTCATGGTGGACGAGACCGGAGAGCGAGTGCCCATGGGACTGGCCAACTGGGATGAAGAAGTGGGAACTATAGGCATAGTGTTCTATGTTCTGGGAACCAGCACCATGAAGCTGGCCACCCTGAAAGTGGGGGAGAGCATCTTAAACGTGGCCGGTCCTATGGGAACGCCCACGGAGATCGGAGACTTCGGCACGATAATCTGCGCATGTGGTTGTTTCGGGATCGGTCCCACCTATCCGCTGGTGAAGGCCCTCAAGGAGAAAGGAAATCGCGTGATCACCGTCATGGAGGGAAGAGGTCAGGGTTTCCTCTTTTGGGAAGATAAGTTGAGGGAGTACAGCGATGAGTTTTACGTATTTCTGGGAGACGGAAGCCAAGGGAACAAGGGATGGACCAACGATTTCATCGCTAAATACCTGGAGTCTGGTAACCAGGTCGACAGAATCATAGTTCATGGTTGCCCCTTCATGATGATGGAGTGTTCCAAGGCCTCCCAGCCTTTCGGGACGAAGACTCTCGTCAGTCTAACGCCCTTAATGGTTGACGGGACCGGAATGTGTGGTGCCTGCCGGGTGGAAGTGAATGGAGAAACAAAGTTTGCCTGCGTCGATGGCCCCGAGTTCGACGGTCACGAAGTCAACTGGGAGAATCTCATTCTCAGGCTACGCCAGTTCATCGCAGAGGAAGAGCTCTCGCACGGCATCTGGGAGAGGAAAAACTGGCATAAGCTGGTGGACTCGAATAGGGCCTCTTCCCCCCTTCCAGGAACTGTACGTGCGACTTTCCTCCGCTGAGGAAAAACTAACTTGACCCGCGAAAGCAACTGAAACACGGCTAAAGCTTGTTGCGCATGATATCCGGAGAGTTGGATACCTCGAGATCATAGAAGGTGTAGCGCCTCATTGGCCACGAAAAGGAGCATAAGCGAATTTTGTCCCAAGGCCCCTGTAGTGGCGAGGCTCACTGCATTGCAGTGAGCCGTTTTATC
>DAOG01000116.1:10975-11132 GCA_002501765.1 Methanosaeta sp. UBA204 | reverse complement strand
TCCACCACGACGGAAGAGACTTCTTTCACATTCATCGACGAGTCCCCGCCCTTCGCGCCTTCGCGCCTTCGCGTGAGAGCTTTCCCCCAACGATCTCATCCAAAAGCCCCCTCCCTTCGCACCTTCGCGTGCCCCCTACTTTCTGACTCACGCGAAG
>DAOG01000116.1:0-10926 GCA_002501765.1 Methanosaeta sp. UBA204 | reverse complement strand
CTCGTCGAAATGCATGCCATTGAATTCAAAGACAACTGACACTTGACGTTTCACCCGCAACCCGCGCTCTTCAAGCATACGCGTAAGGACAGCCTCTTATTACACGAAAAAGTCGTCGCCACTCTTGAACTCCAGCGCAGGATGGCGATCGAACCGGACCACACCCACAAAGGCTCGATCTCCCACCGCCTCGGCGACCTTGCCCACTCCGATCTGGCCGAAACCGGCGCAGAGTTCGATAGCTGTCACGCCTTGGTCGACCAGCTCTTGGGCCACCTGGGCCGCTTGCTCGTAGTCTTTGACGCCCACAACCACCAGATCCAGAACTTCCGGCGTGGATATGCTCGTTCTGTGTATCTTCGGATCAGAATCCGGCGTTACGAACATGAAGGCTGCTTTTATCAATCCCATCTTTTGTCTCCTCCTTCGGTTTTGTCCGAGTTCTCGAATATCATAACGCAAATCGCATATATATTTATGGAGACTGTGAGACTTTAGCGGCAGATGCCATTCGGCCGTCTTTCTCGGCTTCTATTGGCAAGGGTTCGGTCCACCTTTCGTCCGCGAGGGCTGCCGAGGTCTCGCCCTGTCACTCGGGGATCTTCCAGCGCCTATCGCAGCAGCTGGGGGGATGGTGTCTCGGTAGGCCTGGGTGGCGCGGATGCGGGCGTGCTTGACGAGGGCGCCGCGCTGGATGCCCATGCCTCCGGCCCCGCAAGACAGCGCTGTTGTCGATCTCCCGCCGTGGATTCCCTCGGGACATGTGGAGGGCTTCCGGTGGTTGGGGGGTGGGGCCTCGGTAGGCCAGGGCTACGGCGGCGTTGTCGATGGCGTAGGTGGAGTCGAACTCGGCGGAGGGCAGGGGCGGATGATGGGAGGATTCATTGGTTCAGGCAACAGATGGTTCCCCTGCGACTGGTCAACTGGTTTATATTCTCATATGCAAAACGTTTAATGTTGGGGATTGATGTTTTTGGGGGGATCTTTTTTATTATATGCAACTCTGTATTTTATCCACAAGATGGCTTATAATTGGCAATAGTGCTGTTAATCCTTTATTTATGTTATCTGATGTCTTGATTGTTTTTTCTGCATAACTTAGCCATTTAATTAAGTTCTCTTTCGTAGTAATGTTTGACGGTCTCTCTAACAAATTATTTTTAAATGCCCCTTCGGCTTCTAAAAAATATATTAAACTATTAAATTCATTTATTATATTGATATCAATGCTTAGGGTAACATTTGTAGTAATGGATAGATTTTGCTTAGCTACCTTTTCTAATGCTTGACAGACAGCTTCCTTTTCTCTTAATTTATCTTTTGTTTCTCGAAGAGCTACAACTACACGTTTATAGTTTTTTCTATCTTCTTCCTTATTTAATACTTGTTTCACAAAAAGTTCGTTTGAAATAATATCATATGCAATTGTATCAGCTTTTCCACCTTCATCATATTGTAGTGCTTTTTCCAATTCTGCTCTTAGCGGTGACAGTAGAAACATATTTTTTATTGTTTCAATGTTTTCAGTGTCTAAACCCATTTTATATGTAACCAGACGGCTGTATTCGTCAAGATCAAGATTTGATTCTGGCGTCCTAGCAGTAAACTTTATTATAGCTTCAGCAATAGCTTCTTGACCCTTTTCGTCGAACAACATTCTTGAATAGACTAATAGATAATTCAGTAATGTTCTTGGCTGAATTACAAATCCAAAATCATTGTATTTTTTAAAGTATGCTGAATCCAGTCCAGAAATCAAATTATCAAATGTAAGAAACCAAGCACCTATTGGTGTATTTCTACCCTCAAATTTTATCGACTCTCTGTACGAATGAATTAATCCAAGACAACATGCATCATGGTTAATTTGCTCTTCAGATCTTGGATTAGGTTTATATTTAGGATCTGATTGTAATCGAGTATTTATTCTCACTTCTTCCAATATTGGAAGAGTAATTTTTACATAATGACAAATATCTTCGTTTGGAGAAACACCATAACTTGCAGGCAGAAGAATAATTTTCCATTTATCTTCTATTAAATTATCCCATGACTCAAGAGTAGTAATGTATGCAGACCATGATAAACTTTGTCTTCTAAAATCATTCACAAATTGACTTCTAATGACTCCCTGTTTTCTTGATGGTGATAAACCTTTCATTTCATATTTTGATCCGGTTATTAGACCCCACATTTCTTTATTAGTTTCTTGAGTATAATATAGATTTATTTTTGATTTTAGACATTGATTTGCAAGAGCTACAGCTAACGGATGTATATTGTCCGATTTGCACATTAGAGCTACTAAAAAAGATGTGTCAACAAGCAAAAAATCAATATTATCTAAATAATTAACCTCTGGTATCTCTTGCTCTCGTTTTATTAAATCTATGTCAATGAGATAGGAATAACTATCAAAAATAAATTCTAATAGCTTCGGAGATTTTGACATCATATATGTGGTAAACAAATCGGGGTATTTTTTTGATAATCCTTTCGATAGAGATGCTTTATCTACTTCTTCCTTAATGACTAATTTGAAGTTACTGATGGGAAGCGAATCAATTTGATGCTCTAATACCCCAGTCGACATTGAGAATTTAGTTAATAATATTAATAGAATTGAATCAAATGTAGTTTTCGTGTCCCTATCGATGAACGGATCATAATTGGTATAATATTTCTTTAGAAATTCTAGAAATTCTTTCCATACAATATTAGTTTTTATGCCAAAATCCGGGATGTTGATTTTAGTACTTAATTTGTATTTTAAGTCATAGATATGTGTAACATCTCCATCTGTTTCTAATTGAGATAAAATTGAAATGATTTCATTGTCATTCATTTTACATTTAGTTAGAGTCTTAATAGAATATGATAAATCTTTTATTTCGAATTCAGAATTTGCTGAGTACTCGGAAATTGCTGCAAGCACAAATGACTTATGAATTTCTTTTCTTCGCTCAAGCAATGGGCCATCTATAAGACTTGATGCCCTAATTATTAAACTTATATTATCTTCATCAATTACAAGATCGGTTACTTCCTTGATTTGATATTTAATCAAGATTACCCCGCACCCTATTATATCCTGTACTCAATTGGGCATCTTTTCTATTTATAAGTATCGGGAATTTAATCAGCTGTGGCTAGACTCTTTAGCCATTTACACCCCCAGCACCTTCTCCGGCCCCGCCCCCATCCAGACACACCGCCCCGAGCCCCGACCCCATGCCGCTTTACGTCATAGCACCTGCAGACTATCATGGCCCATGCCGACCCTCACAGCTCGATCGCCATCATATCATGCCCCAGAGGCCATCTCTTGACCGCGACCTCATGCGGCGGGAACAGATGACTTATGTGAGTGAGCACCAGCTTTCTGGCGCCCAGCCTCTTGCCCAGTTCCACGGCCTCGGCCGAGTTCATGTGCTTATTAAGGGTGTACCCGGGAGGCATGATCCCGTCGGCCACCATCAGGTCGGCGTCTCTCATCAGGTCCAGGCTCTCCTCGGGGATATCGATGTTGGTATCTCCGGTCACCACCAGCTTCTTCCCGTCCTTTCTGATCATGACTCCCGCCGCCTCGGTAAGGGGAGGATGGTTCACCTTGAAGAGAGTGAACTCCATCCCCGCCAGACTGAAAGGCTCTCCTGCCAAAACCTCATGACGGACAGGCTTAAGAAAATACAGATAGTTGATTATGTAGTCCAGAGTCTCTCCCAGGCCGTAGACGGGAACCCGATTCTGGACCCGGTGAAAGTCGCCGAACCCGGCGTAATGATCATAGTGAGCATGAGTCCAGATGACACCGTCCACATGACTGATTCCCTTCCTGATGAGCTGCCACCTCAGATCGGGGCTGGTATCTATCAAGACTGTCCTGTTATCGGCCTCCACGAGCACCGAGAACCTGAGCCTGCGGCTCCTCCCTCCACAGAGCGCATCCAGGCAGGTGGGGCAGTTACACCCGATCTTCGGGGTGCCTATGGCATCACCGGTTCCCAGAAGCGTCACGATCATCGAGCACCTCTCTGCAGATGATCGGAGATCCTCCTGTCGAAGGCTTCTATGGATCTCAGCAGATCCAGATGATCTATCGACTTTTGGTCGTCCAACAGGTTGTTCAGCACCGCATCTCTCACCACCAGCCTGATATCCGACCCGGAATAGCCCTCCATCAGCTCGGCCAGCTCGCTCGTGTTCACGGAAACGTCGATCTTGCTCAGAACCTTCTCCAGGATCTTCTGGCGCATCGCTCTGTCGGGAAGAGGAAAGCTTACCACCTTATCGAACCGCCTCCATGCAGCATAGTCCAGGAGCTGAGGATGGTTGGTGGCCGCTATCAAGAGAACTCCGTCGTCCACGAGACTGATCTCATCGATGGCCTTGAGCAGGGTATTCACCCCCCGCTTGATGGCACCGTGCTCGTCGGAGGCTCTGGCCTTGGCCACGAAGTCGAACTCGTCTATGAAGAGTATGCAGGGGTTGAGCCTCTTGGCCAGCTCGAAGACCTTATCGATGTTCTTGGAGGTCTCTCCCAGGTACTGGCTGGTGACCATGGATAACCTCACCTCGACCAGGGGCAGGCCGAACCACCTGGAGAAAGCCCGAGACGTGGAAGTCTTGCCGGTCCCCGGCGGCCCAACGAAGAGAAGCTTTCCGATCTCACGAAGCCCCACCTCTTTGAGGTAATTCTTGTACTCCAACGCCTTGGCCAGCTTCTTCATCTCATTCTTCTGCTCTTTGGTGAGAACCAGATCGTCTATGCTCTCTCTCACATCTTCGGGAGCCTTGATATGGGCCAGGTCGAGGAGGTCCTTCGCCCCGTCGAGATCTGCCGACATCTCCCGAACCACGGCCTCGATCCATTCCCGATCGGTCAATAGGGGCAGGTTCTTTCCCTTGGCCTCCTGGTAGCTCACCTCCAGAGAGTCGTAGTTCTCGTAAAAGTAGGCCAGAACAGGGTTCGACCTGATCTCTTCGATGGTATCTTGTTTGGCGAACCACTTCGATCCGACGTCGAAGACGGTCAACTTGAGCTGAGAACCAAACTCTTCTCTATTGACAAAGGGCAAAGTCCGGACGAGTCTTTTGACGTCACTCAAACCGTATATCTGCTCCACATCAGAGTCAGTTACGTAAATGGGCCGCTTGACGCTCTTGGAGACAGGGTCGAAGTAATGCTTTCTGATCTTCGGGAGAAGATCGTCCTCGGCCAGATTATCTGACATGTTGTAGATCTCTGCCGTAAGCAGCAGTTCAGCCACTGCCAGTTTACCAGACATTTCTGCACCAGCACCCATCTTAGAAACTCCATAGGACTGAAGGTCACTAATGAGCCGCAGAGCGAGATAAACTTTTCCCACCGCAACGCGTCGTCAGCTTTATCAATCATTAATACACTCCATCCCCGGATCGACCACTACAACTGCAATTTGGTGATTTAAAATGATGAATGCGTGGGATCGCTTTATTTGATAGCGTCCATCTGCTGGATACGACGCTTCGTGACGGTGAACAGACACCAGGCGTATCATTGTGCCTGGATGATAAGCTAACTATCGCTCGAAACCTCGATACCATCGGCATAGACGTGATCGAAGCAGGATCTTCGGCCACTTCGGAAGGGGAACGAAGGTCCATGAAGGCCATCTCGTCCGAAAACCTAAAAGCCGAGATCTGCAGCTACGTCCGTGCCGTTACCGGCGATGTGGATCTGGCTCTGGATGGTGACGTAGACTCGATACACCTTGTCATACCGGTCTCAGATCTTCATATCAGGAGCAAGCTCAAATGTGACAACCCGTCGGTAGTGAGAACCGCGGTAGAGGTCACCGAGTACGCCAAGGATCATGGCCTGATCGTGGAGTTGAGCGGCGAAGATGCGAGTCGTGCCGATATCGATTTTCTCGCCACCCTCTACAAAGCGGGGATCGATGCAGGCGCGGATCGGCTCTGCTTCTGCGACACCGTGGGCGTCCTGGTACCGGAGAAGAGCTTTCAGGTCTTCGAGAGGTTATCGAGCCTTCCCGTGCCGGTCAGCGTCCACTGCCACGACGACTTCGGCCTGGCGACCTCCAATACCATCGCCGCTCTGCGCGGTGGGGCCTCTCAAGCCCATGTTACCGTTAACGGTATCGGAGAGCGCTCTGGAAATGCCTGCCTGGAAGAGGTGGTGATGACCCTGGAGTCTCTCTACGATGTGAAGACGAAGATCAGATGCGAGGAGCTGTATTCCCTCTCCAGGATGGTCTCTCGTCTCACCGGGATCCAGGTGGCTCCCAACAAAGCCATCGTGGGGGAGAACGCCTTCTCTCACGAGGCAGGGATACACGTTCACGGGCTTCTGGCCGACAGCTCCACCTACGAGCCCCTCCGACCAGAAACGGTGGGCAGGAAGAGACGGATCGTCCTGGGCAAGCATGCCGGAAGGAGTTCTGTAGAGCTGGCTCTGAGAGAGTTCGGGATCGATTGCGATAAAATCCAGATCGCGGAGATCGTGGACAGGGTCAAGGAGCTGGGCGAGAAAGGTAAACGGGTGACAGATGCAGATCTTCAGGCCATCGCCGAGATGGTACTCTCCATCCAGATGGAACCCAAGGTCCGGCTGGAGGAGGTAACCGTGGTGGGCGGCAACAAGGTCACCCCCACGGCCAGCGTGAGGATAATGGTCAACGGATCCGATATGTTGGAGGCAGGAACCGGCACCGGACCGGTGGACGCGGCCATCAACGCTATCAAGAAGGCCGTATCAGGGGTAACGGATGTTCGTCTGGAAGAGTATCACGTCGACGCCATTACCGGCGGCACCGACGCGGTAGTTGAGGTATGGGTCACCATGGCCATGGCCGACAGGAGCATCACCGCCCGGGGAGCAGGCGCGGACATAATCATGGCTTCTGTGGAAGCCGTGCTGGAAGGAATTAACAGGTTGATGCAGCTTGAGGAGGAAAAAAATGCGTAAGATGAGCGGGGCGGAGGCTATACTGGAATGCCTGAAGCTGGAAGGTGTTGAGGTAATATTCGGGCTTCCGGGTGGCGTACTTCTGCCTCTCTATGATGCGCTTTACGATTCTGATATAAGGCACATACTGGTGCGACACGAACAGGCAGCTGCGCATGCTGCAGACGGCTATGCCAGGGCCACGGGCCGTGTAGGAGTCTGTCTGGCCACCTCCGGACCGGGGGCAACGAACCTGGTAACGGGGATAGCCACCGCCTACATGGACTCTGTTCCCCTGGTAGCCATGACCGGCCAGGTTCCGACCAACCTCATCGGTAAGGACGCCTTCCAGGAAGCGGACATAACGGGCATAACCATACCCATAACCAAACACAGCTACCTGGTAAAAGACGCCAAGGATCTGCCCCGGGTATTCAGAGAGGCATTCCACATCGCCAGGACGGGACGACCGGGACCGGTACTCATCGATCTGCCCAGGGACGTGACCGTGGGCGAGCTGGACTTCAGCTATCCCGATCTGGACCTACCAGGCTACAACCCGACCATAGGCGTCCATAAGCTCCAGATTAAGAAGGCGGCTCAGGTTCTGATGGAAGCGAAACGTCCTGTGATCTACGCCGGCGGCGGGGTGAGGTACGCGAGCGCCAGCAAGGAACTCTTGGGTCTCGCGGAGAAGGTGAAGGCTCCGGTCACCACCACCTTGATGGGAGTAGGTTGCTTCCCCGAAGATAACCCATTATCCTTGGGGATGCTGGGGATGCACGGGACCAAATACGCCAACTACGCCATACAGGAGTCCGATCTGATCGTGGCGGTGGGTGCCAGGTTCGACGACCGGGTAACGGGCAAGATCGCAGGCTTCGCCCCCAGTGCGACGATAGTACACATCGACGTCGATCCTGCCGAGATCGGGAAGAACGTCAAGGTGGATGTGCCCATAGTGGGCGACGCCAAGTCCGCCCTGGAAGAGCTGACCGAGGCGGTCGAGCCAAAGCCCTGGTCCGCCTGGAACGACAAGGTGTCTGCGTGGAAGAAAGATCATCCTCTCTCTTACGAGAAGAGCGAAGATGTGATCAAGCCCCAGATGGTGATGGAGACGATATACGAGCTCTGCCCGGAAGCCATTATCGTGACCGAGGTGGGACAGAACCAGATGTGGGCCGCCCAGTTCTTCACTCACAAGGACCCTCATAGATTCATCTCTTCGGGCGGGCTGGGCACCATGGGTTACGGGTTCCCCGCAGCCATAGGGGCCCAGATGGCGCGGCCCGATTCTACGGTCTTCGACATAGCAGGAGACGGCAGCTTCCAGATGAACATCCAGGAACTGGCCACGGCGGTTCTGAACGATATACCGGTCAAGGTGGCGGTGATGAACAACGGCGTACTGGGTATGGTAAGACAGTGGCAGACCCTATTCTACGAGAAGAGATACTCGGGTACCACCCTCGGAAACATTCCCGACTTCGTCAAGGTGGCGGAAGCTTACGGTGCTCTGGGTCTCAGGGCTACCAGGCCTTCCGAGGTGGAGCCTGTTCTCAAAAAGGCCATAGATTCAGACAGGCCCACGGTCATCGATTTTGTCATACCAACGGACGAGATGGTCTTGCCAATGGTGCCTGCGGGGGCGTCTCTGAGTGAGACTCTTGAGCTGGAGGGGTGAGGTTTGAAACACACCATAGCGGCCATCGTTGAGAACAAACCCGGGGTGCTGGTGAGAATCGCGGGTCTATTCAGCAGGAGAGGTTTCAATATAGATAGCTTGACCGTCGGGACGACCGATAACCCCGACTACTCCCGGATGACTATCACCGTGAGGGCCGATGAGGTCGTCTTGGAGCAGGTGACGAAACAGCTCAACAAGCTGGTGAACGTGATCAGGGTGAGCGAACTCAAACCGGAGAGTTCTGTGGGGAGGGAGCTGGCCATCATAAAGGTCAACGCCAAGAAGGAGACCCGGAGCGAGATAATGCAGATCGTGAGCGTCTTTCGGGCTACGATCATCGATGTGTCACCTAAGTCCATGATCGTAGAGGTTACCGGTAGCGAGGGCAAGATCAACGCCATAGAAAGGCTTCTCAGGCAGTTCGGGATAATGGAGCTGGCCAGGACAGGCAAGGTCTCGATGGTTCGCGGATCGAAGGTAATAAAGACCTGATCGTTATTTAATCTTCAACAGGTATTCCTCGTTGTAGGAGGATTTGTGAATATGGTAAAGGTATATCGTGACGAGGACGCCGATCTGGGCGTCCTGAAGGACAAGACTATAGCGGTAGTGGGATATGGAAGTCAGGGGCATGCACAGGCTCAGAACCTCCAGGATTCCGGTCTCAACGTGGTGACGTCAGACGTAAAGGGATCTTTCGCCTGGAAGAGGGCAGAGGCCGACGGTGTCAGGGTGACCACCACACCCGAGGCGGCCAAAGAGGCGGATATCATCCACATACTGCTTCCCGATGAGCTTCATCCCATCGTATACAAGAAAGATATCGAACCCTATCTGGAAGAGGGAAACGCCTTGGGCTTCTCCCACGGGTTCAACATCCACTTCTCTCAGATAATACCGCCCGAGAATGTCGACGTCTACATGGTAGCGCCCAAAGGACCGGGCGATCTGGTGAGGAGGACCTATGTGGAAGGTATCGGTCTGCCCTGCCTGGTGGCCGTGAAGCAGGACTACTCCGGCAAGGCCTTCGATATCGCCATGGCCTACGCCAAAGGGATCGGCGGCACCCGGGCCGGCGTCCTGGAGACTACATTCGAGGAAGAGACCGAGACCGACCTATTCGGAGAGCAGGTGGACCTCTGCGGCGGCATCACGGAGTTGATCAAAGCCTCTTTCGAGACCCTGGTGAGGGCTGGCTACCAGCCGGAGATCGCCTACTTCGAGACCTGTCACGAGGTGAAGCTGATCGTGGACCTGATCCATGAGGGCGGCTTGATGAGGATGTGGGAGAACGTCTCCAACACCGCCGAGTATGGCGGCCTGACTCGCGGGGACCGGATCATAAACGAGCAGTCACGCGAGGCGATGGCAGAGATCCTGAACGAGATCCAGACCGGGGAGTTTGCCCGGGAGTGGATCCTGGAGAGCCAGGCCGGACTGCCGGTGAAGAGGGCCCTTGAGAAGAAAGAGTCTGGTCATCTCATCGAAGAGGTGGGCGCCGAGCTGCGCGCTATGATGCCCTGGCTGCAGAAAGAGTAAGATTATCTCTTGGGAGGGATATGGCATCCTGAGGAGGCGCCCGGGTGGCGCCCGTCCTCCGGGCCGTTCTGTTTTATTCTGTTTTATTAGTAGACCGTCACTCGCCTGACGCCGTCGATGTCCATCAGCAGCCTTACCAACTCGCCAGGGATCTTGCCTTCGGTAATTATGGTGAGCTTGGGATGCTCCACGAAGTAAGGGTCGTCGGATACCGCCTGCCTTATGGAGAGACCATACTCGGCCACCGCGCTGGCCACGTTGCCCAGCAGGCCCGTCTTGGTGGCGTCCACCGGGGCGATCTCGATCACGCCCAGGCCCAGAACCGGGGCCACGTCGCCCAGAAAGGTCATAGAACGTAAGTTCTTGAAGACCTTATGCATATCCTCGTCCTCGCATACCGCCGCCGCGGTAGTGTCTACGACCCTCCGATCTACCCCCAGCTCCCTGGCGATCTGGGCGTGGGGTATCTCCACCCCGCCGGATACTACCCGGGCCTGGTCGTTGATCTGGAAACCCTTCTCTAGTACGAGCTTGACCACCTTCTCCTGTGCCGGATAGCGCTTGAACTTGTCCAGAATCTCCTGCCACATAATATCCTCTTTAAGGTCCTATTGTACCAAATTGTACAAAAGCTCTTCTGTCAAGAAAATGCTTGCTTCGGTCGGATCTACTTGAGCACATAAAGTTATTATACTTTATGTACAACAAAAAAAATGTATAGAGATGCTCGCGCCTAGTGTCCTGTCATCTAAGT
>DAOG01000034.1 GCA_002501765.1 Methanosaeta sp. UBA204 | reverse complement strand
AAGAAGTCTCTTCCATCGTGGTGGACACTGCTTTCCATCCTCGTCGGGAACGACGGTCGTCTTTACGACATTACTTAGATGACAGGACACTAGCACCTTTTTGTGATCATCTTCAGATGATAAAGTGGAAGTGTAGTGGAAAGATGTACGAAAAAGTCGAATCTTTTGTGGCCAGTTGTAGGCCGCCAAAATTGGTAGCAGGAGCCATGTTCGCCATCATCTTGATGGCGCTGGCCGCGCTCTGCGCCTGTGTCGTTGCGCAGGAGGATACCTCAGACTACTGCCAGAACGGTGTTGAAGTAATAGTAAAGGAGACCGAAAGCGGTCCTTGCATCTTCAAGACGACACTGGAGACGGGCACCGTAACAGTAGTGAATGAGACCGAAAACGGTCCCAGAGTAGAGGTTATTTACGAATATGAGCATGGGGTTGCAGAAGCATACGGCAACGCGACCGAAAACATAGACGTGTCGATCGAGGATCTCGATGATGAAAATAGTTCTGTCCGAACGGCGGCTGTGGAGGCTCTCGGATTTATCGGGGATGCGAGAGCGGTAGAGCCGTTGATCCAGGCGCTTAACGATCCATATGACAGGGTCCGAATAAATGCTGCATGGCCCCTCGGAAAGATAGGGGATGAAAGAGCGGTGGAACCGCTGATCCAGGCGCTTGAGGATGAAACTCCAAGTGTCTGGATGAATGCAGCAGGGTCTCTCGGATTTATCGGGGATGCAAGGGCGGTGGAACCACTGATCCGGGCGCTTGAGGACGATGACGCTCATGTCCGAGCAACAGCTGCAGCGGTGCTCGGCGACTTCGGGGATGTAAGAGCAGCAGAACCATTGAGACAGAGGCTTAATGACAGAAATCATATGGTTGGAGAGGCGGCTGCAAACGCCCTACAAAAGTATAAAGAGTAAAACTGACATAACCGACATTATACTCGTTCAACACAGCATCTCGTGGGGGAAATGGCTTTGAAAATAAGTTTGATGTGGGGGTTAGCCCTGCTGATCTCATCCTCTTTGGGCGCCTCTGCCCAGCCTGAAGAGGAATGGAATACGACTTTTGGCGGCCCTAGTTTCGACTGGGGCTCGTCGGTGCAGGAAAAAGAAGGCGGAGGGTACGTCATCGCTGGTCATACAGAGTCCTATGGTGCAGGTCGCAATGATGCCTGGCTGATAGCGACCGATGCCTCAGGAAACGAGGAATGGAACAAGACCTTTGGCAGTGTCGGCAACGATTTCGGCGGGTCGGTCATGGCAACGAGAGATGGCAGTTACATCCTCGTTGGCAGCACAGGATTCTGGGAGATCGGAGGTTCGGACGTCTGGCTGATAAAGACAGATTCGGAAGGCAATGAGCTTTGGAACAAAACTTTTGGCGGGTCCGCCAACGATTTCGGCATCTCGATTCTGGAAATAGAGGATAACGGGTACATCGTTGCTGGTCATACCGAGTCTTACGGTGCCGGAGATGGTGATATCTGGTTGATAAAGACAGATTCTCAGGGAGAAAAAGAGTGGGACAAAACCTTTGGCGGTGTCGGCAACGATTTCGGTGGGTCGGTCATGGCAACGAAAGATGGGGGTTACGTCGTTGGGGGCGTCACCCAGTCTTATGGAAACGGCAGCAACGACCTCTGGTTGATAAAGACGGATTCAGAAGGCAACAAGGAATGGGACAGGACCTTCGGCGGCTCTGGTGACGATTATGGTGGATCGGTCCTGCAAACAGAAGATGGCGGTTACGTCCTCATGGGCCAGACGAGGGTGGATTTTCCTGGAATTGGCGGAGGTGTCGTCTGGTTGATAAAGACCGATTGGCAGGGGATCAAGGAATGGGAGAAGACCTTCGACTATGAAGACGGTGACTACTTTGGATCTTCGATCCAGAAGATGGGGAGCGATGGCTACCTGATCGCCGGAGCTGCGGTTTCTTACCGGGAAGGGGCCACCGAAGTGGACGGCGCAGTTGGCTCTGGAGGTCACGACATCTTGATCATAAAGACCGATCCGGAAGGGAACGAACTCTGGAATATGACCTTCGGCAAGCCAGGGCTCGATGACCAAGGCGCCCTGGCCAAGGAGACGGAAGACGGGAGTTACGTCGTCCTCTGCAACACCGAATCTTACGGTGCAGGCCGCAAAGACGTCTGGTTGATTAAGCTGGGGCAGGAATCTGCCTGAATAAAGGATAAGTGATAGGTGAAACGGTTAGTGGACGTACTGAAAGGAGTGGGGTCAAATTGAAGGGAAAAATTGGTTTGGTTATAGGTCTGATGGCCTTGATTGGTCTCGTATCTGGCGCAGCAATATCCGAATTGGAAGTCGATTCGATGATCTTTCCTTTTGCCAGCGACTACATAAACATCTCCAACAATGCGGACTTCGAGGATTATGGCCTGAGCGGCAGCGGAACGGCTGACGATCCTTACTTGATAGAAGGCCTGAACCTTGCAGACCACATAGGAAAGGGCATAGTTATTCGGAATACAGATGCACACCTGGTCATAAGAGACTGCACTATGCAGAACCTTAGCGGAAGGTACAGGTACGTAAACACCCAGGGGATATTTGTCGAAGAGGCGGAGAACGTCCGGGTAGAGGACTGCCAAGTGTCGTCGATCTTCTTCGAGGGGGTGAAGAACGGTTACATAGAGAACTGCACCACCGACGAAGACATCTACGTCGCCAACAATCCCCGGTCTGGATCCTACCTCGTCAGAGGCTGCAGGGCTGGTGGAGGTCTGGACATCCTGGGCGCAGCCAACTGCCTGGTCGAGGACTGCCACGTAAAGGATGGCGAGTTTGGGGTAATGAACTCGGTCAACGCGACCTTCCGCAATATCACACTGCTGAACTGTACTTTCTTCCCAAATGGACTCTCTGGGGCTAGCTTCGAGGAGATTAACCTGATCAAATCTGATATTTTGATCCTGGGCCTCAATCCAGATGAGTTCGAGATACATCTCAAGAACAGCACCGCGAACGGGAAACAGATCCTCTATTACCAGGATCGGGGCGACCTGGAACTCAAGGACCTGGAAGCAGGCTACATTTGGCTCTTCAACTGCACCGGTGCCAGGTTGGATGGGGTAGATGCCTCAGCAATCTTCGTGGCCAGATCTTCGGGCGCCGCAATAGAGAACTCGATGATACGTGAGGGCGGCCAGGGAATCCTCTTGGCCTTATCCAAGGATTGCATCATATCCAACAACAGCATTCCCAATTCCTCGGAAGGGATAACGGTCGGAAGGTTCGATCGCTTCAGCAGCAACAACACTCTGCGCCACAACTTAGTAAGAGCTCTGGGGCCGAGCAACGATGGGAGCGAAGTGGCCGGGATCCGAGTGTACACAGAGGACAATTCCATCGTTGACAACGTAATCACAGATTCCGAGATCGGCATCTTAATCGCCGGAGCTGATAACGCCATCGCCGGAAACACGATCGCCAACAACAGGGTCGGCATCAGGGTGGAGGAGAATTACAACAGCATCACCGGGAACAACTTCCTCTACAACGGCAGGAACGGTGTGCAGGAGAAGAGCAAGTATGCCTCGGAATCACCAGGTTTTGTCAACAATACCTGGGACGGCAACTTCTGGGCCAGCTATTCTCGCTCTTCCTCTGATGAACCTGACGAAAATGGCGATGGAATAGTTGACAGGCCGTATCGAACGAACATCTGGCTGCCATCGGCACCTCTTGATAACGGGGCTATGGTGGAGCCAATCCAGCAGAGGCCAAATCTCGAATAAATGCGGGCTTTATAAAAGCTTGCGTTTGTTTTATAATTTAATTTGGTGGGAGTGGATTTGAATTGGACGAGAAAAACAGAATCAGGAAGAGACAGCCGAATTTGAGAACTTGGGCCAGGCTCGCCCTCATCCTGGTATCGCTGTCTGTGCTGTGTGTAACCGCTCTGGCGCAGGAAGAGACCACAGACTATTGGCTAAATGAAGGCCATGAACTGTACGAGAATGGATCTTACGAAGAGGCTGCGAGTGCCTACGACAAAGCCATCCAATTAGACCCAAAGAGCGCCGAGGCCTGGCTGGGCAAGGGGAATGCCCTCTTCAAGCTGGCACTTTCCGAGAGTGATGACAGCCTTTTCAACGAATCCATAGAATCATACGATCGAGCATTGCAGATAAATCCAAATCTCGCTGATGCCTGGTATGGCAGGGGTTTTGCCCTACATGATCAAGGACGTGACCCAAGAAGTCATGACAAGGAGGCCCTGGAAGCTCTGGACAAAGCACTTCAGATAGACCCCAAGAATCCCAGGTATTGGGAAGGCAAAGGAAAAATTCTATTCATGCCGGGCAGGTACAACGAGTCCCTCGAAGCTTTTGACAAGGCCATCGAGCTCTGGCCAGCGAATCAGACCAATGAGCTATCAGGGACATGGTGGCTAAAGGGCGTTGCTCTCATCGAGGCAGGAAGGCCCGAAGATGCAGTCAATGCTTTTGATAACGCCCTTCAGCTAAATTCCAAAAAGACCGATATATGGATCGCAAAAGGTGATGCCCTTAGAGCTATGGGTAAGTATAACGAATCCATAGAGTCTTACGAAAAAGCCATTCAGACAGACCCAGGAAATATTGTAGTCTGGGAAAGTAAGGGCGACGCCCTAGATAGCCTGGGAAGGCATGAAGAGGCCGTTAGGGCATATGAGAAAGCTATCGAGCTTTATGATAATGCCACATCGATAAAATCCACATACTACGGCTGGACGTCCTACGGCAGGATCATGCAGAAGATGGGCAAGTATGACGATGCGCTCAAGGCTTATGACAAGGCAATCGAGACTGCTCATGTCGGTTATACCATAGAAGTTGCTGTGGCCTGGATCGAGAAAGGCAATATCCTCGATAAGATAGGCAAGCACGATGAGGCCATCAAGGCATACGACAAGGCAATCGAGTTAGTGCCACTGTATGCAGACCCCTGGTACAACAAAGGCACTGCTCTGAAAGCGCTGGGCCGTCAGGCCGAGTCAGATGCAGCCTTCGCCAAGGCAAAGGAGCTGGGGTACGGGGAACGACCCTTGCCAAATTTTTCGGCCATCTCGATGAAAGTCAGCGAGGATATGAGATGAACGCAAGATTTGCCGCCGTATGCCTGATCCTGGCAACGGTCTGTTCGGCACCTTCGGGGGCGGAGGATGCGACCTTCGCCGCCGAGATCCCGAACCTTGAGGGCGTCTGGACCCTCGATATGGGGGGCGAGAAGATCTCTATGGTGGTTTACCAATTCGGCTCTGACCTCGCCGGGGCCTGCACCGGAGAATATTCGGAGCCTTGGAACGCTGTAATGACGGGGTCCGTCTCGGGGAACGAGGTCGATCTCTTCACGCTCTCCCTTCAGGATGGGATTGGCGTCATGATTGAGATATCAGGCGAGGAGAAAGAAGGCGGGATCAGGGGGAGCTTCGTCCAGACCGACAGCCTTGGATGCCGGGCAAGTGGGAACTTGACCGGATTTAAGACAGGCCCCGACACCTCCGCCTACGAGCCTGCTCCTCCGATCATCCAGGCCCTTCCGTCAGATCCGTTCATGAAGCCCGCCACGTCTCACGAAGCCGCTGATGGGGATGTGGAAGAGGAACGGGGCGGATCGATCGGGATGTCACCTCAGAGAGGTTCGGAAACTGGGGAGAGGCGCTTTGTGGACGTGATGTCCCAGGCTGAGAGGGTCTTCTACCTTGGATGGGCCTGGAACCCCGACTGACGATACAAATGCTACACCTAGAAGGATTACATATTGATGATAATTGGAGAGTGAAGTTAAAATGCACGAAAAAGCCGAATCGACTGTAGCCCATATTGGGCTACCTAAATTAGGAGCAGGAGCCAGGTTCGCCATCGTCTTGATGGCGCTGGCCGCGCTCTGCGCCTGTGCCGTTGCGCAGGAGAACGCCGCCGATGGGGCATCCACCTACTTATCCCATGGAGAGACGATCAATGTTCCCGGCGACTATGCCGAGATCCAGGCGGCCATCGATGCTGCCAGGCCAGGCGACGTCATCGTGGTCGAAGGCGGCACTTACTACGAG
>DAOG01000135.1:25484-26470 GCA_002501765.1 Methanosaeta sp. UBA204 | reverse complement strand
TATGACCGAAAGTCATGTAATAGCTATTTACTAAAAAAGAATGGGGGCGATATTTGTGGCAGATGAGACAGAAGAGATACTAAAGTATATAGAACGAAAGTATATAGACCCGGTCAGAGATCCGGTCAATTGGTTGTGGGCGAGCAATCTCATAAAAGAAGAAGCGTACCGGAAGATAGTACGAGAGCAAGTCGAACTAGAGGTCGAGATACTACAGAGACGGCTTGAAATCGCCACGAGGGTACGTGAAGAGTTAATGAGATAGAGATACACCCAGGTTACATCTACGGTCAAAAGTCAGACGTTGGAGCGGGGGATGGACGATCAGATATTTTCGATATCGTGCACGGTCGAAAATTATCCGCTCCAAAAATTTTCGCAAAAATACATGGATGATTTAAAAAATAATAATGTAGATGGCTGTGATGTTCTCCTCATTTGTTATGAGGACGAGGAAAACCTCGGCATTCGCTCAATTGCAGCCTATCTGACTAAACACGGCGTCAGAGCTAAGATCGAACCGTATCAGGGCACATCAAATGATAAAATTTTAGAGCGCATCCTTGTGGAAGAACCTAAAATTGTTGGTTTTTCTTTGATCTTTCAGAAGATGCTCTTCGATTTTGCTGATCTTATGGCATATCTACGCAGGAAAGGAGTTATCGCCCACTTTACTATAGGTGGTCATTTCCCCACATTAGAATTCAAAGAAACTTTGGAAGCTATACCTGAACTGGATACGGTCGTACGTCACGAGGGAGAGCAAACTCTGCTGGAGTTATTTCAATACTTATACCTACCCGATCGCTGGTCACAGATAAAAGGACTCGTATATCGCAAAGACGGAGGAATTGAGGTAACACCTCCTCGTCCGCTAATTAGGGATCTCGATATACTTCCATTTCTGGTGCGAAGCGATCGAGTGGTTACTCACAGAGGACTAGGTGTTAGTTCAATTCTAGCTAGTGGAACGTCAAGTGTATGTT
>DAOG01000135.1:0-25461 GCA_002501765.1 Methanosaeta sp. UBA204 | reverse complement strand
CGAAGGGTGATGACTCGTCGATGAATGTGGAAGAAGTCTCTTCCATCGTGGTGGACACGGCTTTCCATCCTCATCGGGAACGACGGTCGTCTTTACGACATTACTTAGATGACAGGACACTAGTCGTGGCTGTCATTATAACTGTAGCTTCTGCAGCGTTCAGCAATTTTATCGGGATGCACCAGGTCCTAAGAGACGTTCGCGCTCACCCTTCAATGTTTCTGAGGAGATGGAGCAGCTCTTCTATGATCGCCATACCCGTATTTTCATCTTCAAAGATGACGATCTGGGCTTAAAAGATCCCGGACAGAAGCAATGGGTAGAGGATTTTGCGCAGGAGCTGAAGAGGAGAGGCATATCCGATAAAATTGCTTGGCGAATATCTTGTCGCGTTGATGAAGTAGATGCCGAAATACTGAGTATATTAAAGGATGTGGGTTTGGTATTTCTTTATCTCGGGATCGAATCGGGCAACGACCAGGGACTGAGGATCTTTAACAAACGCTACACTATAAACCAGATCCACCGTTCGCTTGCCATACTTCAAGAATTGGGGATACACTTGAG
Organism: Methanosaeta sp. UBA204; assembly: GCA_002501765.1. Lineage (GTDB taxonomy): Archaea > Halobacteriota > Methanosarcinia > Methanotrichales > Methanotrichaceae > UBA204. The sequence continues at coordinate 24,894 of DAOG01000135.1, read as the reverse complement.
TTATGGGTTCATGATGTTGGATCCTGATAGCACCATCGACTCGGTAAAAGAAAATGTTGCTTTCCTTGAGGAAATGACCAGAGATGGACAGGCCGCAGTGAACTTCACAAAGATGTTTCCCTACGCCGGGACTACGATAGCGCGCAAACTGAAAAAGGAGGGGAGACTCAAGGGGACAGTAACCTCGCCTGAGTACGATTTCAAAGATCCCAGGTTGGGCATGGTGGAATATTTCCTATTAAAAGCTTTGAGTTCGTACTTGAGCGGTAACGGGTTGGCTGACCGGTTAGGTTTTGCTAGGTTTGATGCTGTTATTCTTGACAAGTTCTTTTCAGATAAATGCGACACCAAGGCTTATGACGACGCTATACGCGGACTCGTCCAGCAGAGTAACAACTCTGTTATAGATACGATGAACCGTGGAATAAGATTAGTGGAGAAGATGAGTTACGAGGAGATCTGTTCCGAGGGGGGTGCTCTTGAGAGCATTATCAAAGAAGAAATGGCCATGGAACAGAGGATTGGAGGGTCTTTGGAGGAGTTAATGGCCCGCTATAGCTCTTATACCATGTGAACTTTGCGCGCTCCATTCATATCGACGAATCGGGTTTCCCGAAGCAAATAACGTTCCCTTCGGCTGGGTTGGAATCGATAGCTAGGGATTGATTTACATTGCAGTCATCCCCTCCAATACAAGGGCCTGGGTGGATTTACCAAAGACTGCCCTTCTTTCGCTTCGCAACCGCCCCGGGCGCCCACCGTTCCATCACAACCTCGTCCCTGCACAAGAGTCGAATGCCCAGACAGGGTATCTCATGACAATCGATGGTCGTTCTCCTATGCGCGATACGATGGTCAGGTCGCATCAGCGCCTCCGGCCGACCAGCCATGCAACCAGTCCCAGAGCCATGAGTGCCACGAGCGCCGATGGTCCGTAGCTCTTTTCTTCTTGCCCTTCTGACCTTTTGCCTTCTTCGGCGAGAACGATGACCGTGCCGTTGATCACCTCGTCCACCTCGATGCCTGCTACCTTTGCAATCCCGATTTCGGTGGTGGTGTTGACCTCTCTTGCCACGAAGGTGATGTTGACGGACCGACAATCACCGGGAACCTCCAGGCTGATCCTGCCCACCTGGTTGTCAACATGAGACTGGACGGGACACTCGCCCGAGATGAAGCCTGCCTTCAGAACTTCCGGATCGTAGGTTATCTCCACCTCTTTAACTCCTTCTGCCAGCCCCATCTTCAGGGACACGGCAACGGTCCCGCCCATCTCGACGGTGCCCGATCCGACCGAGACCGATCGCCCACCGGCCCCTGCCACGTCGAAGTAGAGGCCTGTTGCCCTGGCAGACCCCATGACGTTCTCCACACCCAGCCTGAGTTCATACCTGCCGGGGGGCGCGTCGATCCATACCAGGTGGGGTTCGATCGAGTCCAGGTCTCCTCCGAGGCTATGGTTCTTCTCGCTCAGTACGGCGTTGCCGTCGACGATATCGTAGAATCTGATCTTGCTGACGCCCGGCTCGATCTTGACGTACCGGTGTCGGATCGCATCGTCCTCCAGCATCTGATCGTAGCTCACCTGGAAGCCTGCACTCTCATAGGCAGAAGGCGAGATGTAATAGATGACGTCGCCCCGGTCCTGGATCAGGTCGATCCTCTCTGCCGGACCGAACCTGACCAAGACCGGGACCGGGCTGCTGGACTCGTTCGGATATAATACGCCCATGTGGACCGGGATGATGGGAAGCAGGCTCCCGTCATCGCTGAGGGTCAGCGCGGTGGCGTCCCACTGCCAGAAGTATAACCATCTATCTTTTGATCCCAGCCCCGTCGAGGTCAGGTCTGCCAATAAGATGCTTTGGCTCCCGGGGTCGAGGATCTCTGCAGAGGCGCGCTTGATATCGCCTCCCAGGATCGACATGCTGAAGTTGGCCGGGCATGACGGCGAAACCGCTTTTTGGGGTAAGGCCACGCTCATGATCCTGGGAGGCGGCACGACGTACTCATTGGTATAGAGACGGTACCTGAGGGTATCGTTGTCTGCGACCGCGATGTACATCCCCGGCCAGATGCTGACGTCTGAATCCCGCTTGAGCTCGATCCAGTCGGGGTTTCCCATGATTATGTAATGTGGCGTGACGGCCAGAATGGTCAGCTCTCCGAAGTCGTTGTACCGCTCGACCGATAAAAATAGACGGTCTGAGACCTGGAAGAGGCCCTCTATTACGGCAAACTGCTCCTCCACATCGCTGAAGATGCTCCCCACCTGCACTACGATTATGGGCAGATCGTCCGCATCTCCCACATCCTTCTCGTAGATGTAGGTGGAGTTCGACCTGATGACCGCGCTGTCCAGCACTTTGCCGTTCTTCATAAGCTCGACGAAGATCTTGTCCTCTTCTACGTCTCCCTTCACCAGGTCGCGGATGTAGAGTTCATACCCCTCCTTCAAGAAGTAGACCTCGCCCGCAAGCGCCTTGTCCTTCAGGTCGGTATCGATGAGCACCTGGCCGATCTGATCGTACTCCAGCATGCTGACCTTGCCGATATCCGGGCTGGTAGCAGGCCCATAACCGACAAACCAGAGCTGGCCGAAGAGGCCTATCACATCATAAGTGCCCCAGTCATCGTACTCGAACTCTACGGGTTCTACATGAGAGTTGTACTTCAGGCCGTATCCGAGACGGGTGCCGTTCATGATGAACTCGTATATCGGGCGTATGATTCTGTTATCCGTTATGTACAGCATCAGCGACTCTGTGCCCGTATTTTTCTCATCGTCAAAACAGAACCCCGAGAAGTCCTGGTAGTTCCATTTCGCCTCTGCGTAGCCGATGGACCCGTCAGAGTAGAGCAGCGGCACAATAGAGTTCTCCACGTAGACATGACCTTTTATCTGCTGGACCCCGTACCGGGAGATCGATCCCACAGGATAATATTCCAGCGACGGTTTGTCCCTTACCCTCAGCATCAGGCCGTCTATCAGGGTAATGTTGCTGTTTCTGTGCAAGGTCAGATCCTCGTGGTTCTCCAGCTCGATCTTCTGGTCCGACAGGACCGTTGCCTCCATTTGGCCCAGGACCATGCCCGTCTCCAGGCGGATCATAGGAGGGTCCTGTACCTGGAATATCCCGTTCACGTCGACGATCCCGCTGCCCTGGCCGCCGAAGGCCCTTGAGACGCGGACGAGAAGGACCGGCAGGTCGTCTTCGCCCACCTCGTAGACGTAGGTATCCCCGACACCTACCACCGACTCGTCTACGATCTCCTGGTTCTTTTGGAGCACGAGGTACGCCTCGTTCCCGTCGGAGGAGACCCCTGCCACGGTCATCAGGTAGCCGTCGCCCAGAATCATGGGCCTCTCCGAGGTGATGGTATAGGTCCCGTCATCGTCGATCAAAACCTCTCTCAGCTCGCCGTCCTCGATAGAGCTGACCCGGTGGGTGAGATTGCTCTCCGGGTAGCCTGCCAGGTAACGTCTTCCCAGGAAAGCTATCGCCTGGTAGCTTCCCCAATCCTCATGATCGAACCTCTCGGTCCAGACCCGGCTGGAGTATACTATCTGACCTTTGTCCACGTGTCGATCTTCGGTCACGATCTGCAGGCTCTCCCCGCCAACGCCCTCGTCCAGATCGTAGTAGAACCAGCCGAAGTCTTCTGAGTTCCAGACCCCTCCGCCTGCGCTGGGATGGCCTCTTACCAGGGCCTCTGGCACCTGACCCCCGACCGCCGTCACCAGGAAGTGGACGATGATCAGCAAGGCCGCGGTCTTCAGGAGTATGGCCGTCTTCTCGGATATCATGTTAAGAACCGCCTGGATAACCTGTTGGATAACCTGTATATCCCATGGCGTGGGTTGAAGTGGGCGGAGGTTATTCGTGTCACAGGTTAAGCATCTTGCGATATGCGACAGAGGCAAGACCTGTGGGGTTCACACCGCCCCGAAGATGGCACCGACCCGGGCCGGGGAGGGCAAAAGGAGGCTCTGCGATCCTGTTTGCCCGGAGACGGGCCTGGTCGGGAATACGGGTGAGCATATGCATATCGTCAGAGGGCAACAGGAGCGATCACTGGCATGACCACCGACATTCCCAGGGTCCTCCTGGCGGGGGACAGGAGTTCCTGCGGGAAGACCACCATCGTTGCCGGGCTTCTCGCCGCTCTCCGTGACAGGAAGTACCGGGTCCAGTCCTACAAGGTGGCCCTGGATTATATAGATCCCAGCTACCACACCTGGATTACGGGGAGGTGGTGTCGCAACCTGGACGGTCATCTGATGTCGGAGAAGACGCTTCGCGAGATCTACGCCCACGCGGCCGAGAGGGCGGACGTGGCCGTGATCGAAGGGGTACGCGGTCTCTACGAGGGTTACGAGGGCGACCGGGGGAGCACCGCTCAGATAGCCAAGATGCTGAAAACGCCGGTGATCCTGGTGGTCGACGCCAGGAGCATCACCAGGAGCGCGGCGGCCCTGGTCAAGGGTTACATGGACTTCGACCCCAATGTAGACATAAAGGGGGTGATCCTGAACAAGATCGGCGGGGAGAGGCATGCAAGAAAGGCCGTCGCCGCCATAGAGGGTCATGCCGGGGTGGAGGTGGTGGGGGTGATACAAAGAGACGACGCCATGCACCTTTCCATGCGTCACCTGGGACTGGTCCCCATGATGGAAGGAGAAAAAAGGCACCGGGGCTTTCTGGATCGGCTGGAAGAGATCAAGAGGGTGGTCGAGGAGGGGCTCGATATCGACCGCATCTTGGAGATTGCGGCAGAGGCCGAACCTCTGGACATTCCCGGACCGGACATCTACAGGAAAGAGGACTTTGGCGAAGGCGTGCGGTTGGGGGTCGCCCTGGACGAGGCCTTCAACTTCTACTACAGGGACAACATCGAGCTGATGGAGCTGGCCGGCACGGAGGTGGTCCCGGTGAGCCTGGTCCACGACGGTTCGCTGCCGCAGGTAGACGGTCTCTACATCGGTGGGGGATACCCGGAGCTCTACGCGGAGGAGCTCTCCAAGAACAGGTCCATGGTCGCGTCCGTCAGGCGGGTCCATGACGATGGTGTGCCCATCTTCGCCGAGTGTGGCGGGCTGATGTATCTCTCCAGGGAGATCGAGTACCAGGGAAGGTCCCATCCCATGGTGGGGCTGGTGCCGGGAAGGTCTCGCATGGGCAGTCGGCGGATAGTGAGTTATGTGAGCGGCAAGTTCACCCAGGATTGCCCCATGGGCGCCGAAGGGGCGCGTTTCCTGGGCCACGAGTTCCACCATTCGGAGCTGGTTCTGGAGGATAAGGTGGATTACGCCATCAAGCTCGATAGAGGCACCGGGATCGAGAAGGGTTTTGACGGCGTGGTTGAGGGAAATATGCTGGCGTCCTATACCCATTTTCACGCCGCCTCTTACCGGGGCTTTCCCCGGCGGTTCATCCAGGTCTCGCGTGATGCGAGAGATGGAAGATGAGAGATGAGAACTGATAAATGAGGGACGATATATAATAAACGAAAGACGAGAGATAAGAAGAGATAAATAGACTGCACTCGATTTGGATCATGGTGAACTACAATGGTCGAGATGCCTATAGAGGTACGAGAAACCTTGGAGAAGCAGTGGCCCCATCCTCTGGCCACCGCCAGTACCGAGGGTAAGCCGAACGTGGTCTACATCGGGATACTGAAGGTCCTGGACGACGAGACCCTGGTCCTGTCTGATAACTACTTTAAGAAGACCGCCGCAAACCTGGCGGAGAACCCCTGGGCGTCTATAGTCTGCTGGACCAAGGACCCGAAGAGGTCTTACCAGATCAAGGGGAAGGTGACCTTCCAGGACGAGGGCGAGATCTTCGACGATATCGTGGAGGTTGTTCGCAAGCGGAACCCCAAAGTCAAGGTGAAGCGGGCGGCCATCATGAAGATCGAAGAGATCTACGAGGCAAACTCCGGACCGACTGCGGGCGACAGGATTGCCTGATGTACCATCCCGAGTTTTTTTTTCGTGGTCAGGCGATCTTCGTAGGTCCTGTCGTCTATTTTTATCATTCGGCTCCTATCGTTCGTCCCGGGCGCGGTCTCCATCTTTATCTCATGGCACCGACCGACCAATCAACCAACCAACCAACGCAAAGAATAAATATACTGCCGTTCCTTTTGTGTAAAGGTGATATAAATGGTTAAGATGCCAGCAGAAGTGCGGGAAACCCTGGAGAAGCAGAAACCCACCCCCATAGCCACCGCAGACGCCTCAGGTACGCCCAATGTGGTCTACGTGAGCTTTCTGAAGGTCCTGGACGATGAGACCCTGATGATCTCGGACAACTTCTTTCTGAAGACCGCCGCAAACCTGGAGGAGAACCCCAAGATGGCTATGGTCTGTTACGATTCCGAGACAAATAAGTCTTTCCAGATCAAGGGCAAGATCGAGGTCTACAAGGAGGGCGAGTACTTCGATGATATGCTCAGATGGGTCCATGGGATAAACGAGAAGCTCCCCGCAAAGGCAGCCGTCATCATGAAGATCACGGACATCTACGAAGCTGCCGGAGGACCGGGCGCAGGCGAGAAGATCGCTTGAGCCCGGATCTATTTTTTGCGCCCGATCTCGCCTTCGACCTCCTGAAGACCCCGAGATATCGATCTCCATGCCCAGCCTGTCTTCTCCCGAGGATGCCGCCTTCCGCGTCCTGGTCATCGTAGCCCGGCCCCTGGACGTATCCGACCTGCCCGACGTCGCCGACCAGTGGGCCTTGCAAAGAGGTCTGGCGGCGGGGCTGGCCCTGATCCAGCACAAACCCGGAAGGGGCTTGTAGCACAGCAACTGGAGCCGTGTGAGCAGGCTGTATTGGTCGTGGTGTTTGTTGCGCCCATCATATTCTGGCTCATCAGCATGGTCCTTGCCTTGCGTGTCTTTGTACCGGTCTCACATTACAACGATATTTATTCACACGGGAAGGCGCTCGGAACTTATACGCGTATCCTCAACCTCAAGTACAAGCGGTTGAAGTACGCCATCATGATGCTGGTCCTGGGATTTATCCTGCCTGTGATCTGCATCATCGTTTACCAGGGTCCGGTCACCATAAAACACCAACCAAATCCCAGACTGCTATCAAAAAATCCTCGATTTGGTCGGATTTGCTCGGGGTATATAATGCTGCGTATATATACAAAAACAAAATAACATAGACTATTAATTGTGTTATCGACTAACTTTTAAAAAAATGGAGAGAAGTGGATGGACCACTTCTATACGATGAGCGGTATGGTTTCCACCGCTTCGGGGTTGGCCAGAGCCGATACGTCGCCAGTGGGTTTGCCCAGGGACTGGGCCTTGATCACACGGCGCATGATCTTGCCGCTCCTAGTCTTGGGCAGATCGGGGACGAAGTGAATCTCCGAAGGCATGGCCACCGGGCCGAGCGACTTTCTTACGAAGGTTCTTATGTCCTTCTTGAGATCGTCGGTCTCCTCGACGCCCGTTATCACGGTGACGAAGGCGACTATGGACTCGCCCTTGATCTCGTCGGGCTTTCCGACAACTGCCGACTCTGCGACACTGGGATGAGCTACGATCGCAGACTCGACCTCTGCGTTGGCGATCCTGTGACCTGCCACGCTCAGCACGTCGTCGATACGACCCTGGATCCAGAAGTAGCCGTCCTTGTCCCTGGTGGCCTTGTCGCCTGCCAGGTAGGTGCCGCGCTTGGGGGTATCCCAGTACACGGACCAGTATTCCTTCTGGTACCTCTCGGTGTCTTTGTAGAAGGCCCTGAGCATCGACGGCCAGGGGGTCGGCTGCACTATATTGCCGCCCTCTCCTAGCGGGACCTCGTTTCCGAGTTCGTCGTAAATAGTGGCGTTGTATCCCGGTAGCGGGAAGGTACAGGAGCCCGGCTTCAGCGGGGTGATGGGCAGCGGAGAGTTGATGAAAGTTCCCGACTCGGTCTGCCACCAGGTATCCATGATCTGAAGCTTATCCGCACCGAAGTTCTTGCGGTACCAGATCCACGCCTCGGGGTTTATGGGCTCGCCCACGCTTCCAAGGAGTCTCAAGCTGGTCAGGTCGTACTTCTCGGGCCATTTCGAGCCCTGCTTCATGAGCATCCTGATCGCGGTGGGGGCGGTGTAGATAATAGTGACCTTGTTGTCTTCTATGATCTTGTACCACCTTCCGAAGTCGGGGTAGTCTGGAGATCCCTCGTATATCATGCTTGTACAACCCAGGACAAGCGGGCCGTAGACGATGTAGGAGTGACCTGTAATCCATCCGATATCGGCGGTGCACCACCAGATGTCATCCTCTTTGATATCGAAGACCCAGTCGAGAGTCTGCGCCGGTGCGACACAGTATCCGCCAACTGCATGCTCGATACCCTTGGGCTTTCCTGTAGTTCCTGAAGTGTACAGGATGAACAGCCTGTGCTCGGGATCCAGCGGTACCGCCTCACACTCATCAGACTTGCCTTCAATCAGGTCATCCCACCAGATGTCTCGTCCATCTTTCCAGTCTACGTCTATGCCTGTTCGCTTGTAGACTACCAGGTGCTCAACGCTCGGCGCATCCGCGATGGCCTCGTCGGCCTGTGCCTTCAGCGGCATGGCCTTGCCACGCCTGTAGAACCCGTCGGTGGTAATGGCCACCTTCGCTTCGCAGTCTTTCACCCGATCTCCGAAGCCCTTGGCGCTGAACCCTGAGAAGACGATGCTGTGAATGGCGCCGATCTTGGCGCAGGCCAGCATGGCGATGGGCAACTGGGGGATCATGGGCATGTAGAGGCTTACTCTGTCGTCCTTCTCCACACCCAGGCTCTTCAGGCCGTTGGCGAGCTTGTTTACTTCTTTGGCCAGCTCGCCATAGGTGATCTTCTGGGTCTCCTGGTCTGTGGGTTCTGGGACAAATATGTAAGCAAGTTTGTCCTTCTTGTCCGATGCGGCATGCCTGTCCACGGCGTTGTAGGTCATGTTGACCTTGCCGCCGGTGAACCACTTGAAGTAGGGCATCTCGGAATTATCCATCACAGTGGTGTAAGGCTCAAACCAGTCGACGTACTTCTTGGCCATCTCGTCCCAGAACTCGACGTAATTCTCGGAACACCAGGAACGCATCTCCTTCTCGGTCTTGAACCCCTTCTTCTTCATCCACTGCATGACGTTGGAATTATCCACCAAATCCGCAGGTGGCTCAAAAATCCTCGTCTCTGTCTGCAGAACAGCAGTCTTTGCGGTTGCTTTTTCAGCCAAGTTTATATCCTCCTTTCACATCATCAAGTGTTTCCGCACACCTACCTAAATGATGAGATTGATCCGGCGAAGAATCTACATTTATGAAGTACGGCTTCCGATCTTCTACACCCTCCGGCTAATCTCCTCACATAACCTGCCAAGATCGACCTCCATGCATCTGGGGCCGTTTCAGAAACACTACGGCTGTTTTTACCTTTACGTTTATAAATCTGTCGAGAATATAGGTTAATAACTATTAATCATGCTAAAATTTCTAGAGTATGTGGCGCAAAATGTGGTTTTTGGGTAACGATTAATCGTGTTAAAATCCTCCAGAATATCCAGCCAAGTAAATGTTCTTACATTCCGCATGTCGGGCTTTGTCACAGAAACGTTTTTCCTGATAGCGATTTCCCGACCAAACCAAAAATTTGCTTTAATTATATGTTTTCTAATGCAGGGCTCCAAAGGATGCTTTCTGCTGTGTGACCTAACTTAGCTTAAAAATTATACGATGGTGCCCCCCATTATGTAAAGTATTGCGATATAAAATGGCCTAGAAAATTGTTTTTACGCGTATTGCACCTGCAGAATATAGGATGTTCGCTTATGCTCACATTTACTTGAGCACATAAAGCTATACTTTATGTACTATGAAAAGACGTGCCCTGGCGGAGAGGCGAAGCTCGTCCACATAGAGCGGCTGAATATGAAAAGGCTGGCAATAAAAGTAAAAAAATAGATGTGGTCCGCCCACATCTACACGATTGTCGGGATGGCGTCGACTGCCTCCGGGTTGGAAAGGGTAGAGGTCTCACCAACATCCTTGCCCATCGCCTTCGACTTGATGATGCGGCGCATGATCTTTCCGCTGCGGGTCTTGGGCACATCGGCGACGAAGTGTATCTCCGAAGGCATAGCGATCTTGCCGAGGTCCTCCCCCACGTGTGTACGTATAGCCTTCTTGAGATCCTCGGTTTCCTCAACGCCTGCCTTCAGAGCACAGAAGGCGATTATGACCTCACCCTTCACCTCGTCCGGCTTTCCGATGCATGCTGCCTCTGCAACCTCCGGATAGCTCACACACGCAGACTCGACCTCGGAGTTGCCTATCCTGTGGCCTGCCACGTTGAGGACGTCGTCGATGCGACCCTGGACCCAGAAGTAGCCATCCTTGTCCTTTCTGGCCTTGTCACCTGCCAGGTAGTAGCCAGGATGTGTATCCCAGTAGTACTCCCAGTAGGTACTCATGTACCTCTCAGGATCCTTCCAGAAGGCCCTCAGCATCGCCGGCCATGGTTTTGTCTGTACTATATTGCCGCCACCACCCAGCGGAACTGGCTCTCCTTTCTCGTCCAGGACTTCAACGCCGAAGCCCGGGAGCGGTAATGTAGCCGAACCTGGCTTCAGCGGCGTGATCGGCAGCGGCGATATGGCAAAGGTGCCAGTCTCGGTCTGCCACCAGGTGTCCATGATCTGGAGCTTATCCGCGCCGATGTTCTTGCGGTACCAGATCCATGCTTCTGGATTTATCGGCTCGCCCACAGTTCCAAGAAGCCTCAGGCTGCTCAGGTTATACTTTTCAGCCCATTCCTCTCCGGCACGCATATGCATCCTTATCGCGGTCGGTGACGTATAGAGCACGGTCACGCCGTAGTCCTCTATGATCTTCCACCATCTTCCCATGTCGGGGAAGTCCGGCGATCCCTCGTACATTATGCCAGTCATGCCCAGCTGGAGCGGCGCATATACGATATAGCTGTGACCCGTGACCCATCCTACGTCAGCTGCACACCACCAGACGTCATCCTCCTTCAGGTCGAAGACCCAGCTGAGAGTCTGTGGTGGTCCAACACAGTATCCGCCAACCGCATGCTCGATGCCCTTCGGCTTCCCTGTGGTACCGGAGGTGTACAAAATGTACAGCCTGTCCTCGGGATCCATGGGAAGCGATTCACACTCTCTCGACTGGTCCTTTATGAGATCGTGCCACCAGATGTCTTTTCCTTCATTCCAGGGGATATCCTGGCCTGTTCGCCTGTAGATGATCTGATTCCTGACGCTGGGCGCATCGGCAATCCCCTCATCGGCCTGTGCCTTCAAGGGCACGGTCTTTCCACGCCTCCAGAACCCATCGCAGGTGATGCTCACCACCGACTCGCCGTCCTTCACCCTGTCGCCGTAGGCCTTCGCGCTGAAGCCTGAGAAGACGACGCTGTGAACCGCGCCTATCTTGGCACATGCCATCATGGCGATGGAAAGCTCGGGGATCATGGGGAGATATATGCTGACCCTGTCGCCCTTCTCGACGCCCAGGCTCTTCAGACCGTTGGCGAGCTTGTTGACCTCCCTGTACAGGTCCCAGAATGTGAAGAGCCTGACGTCATCAACCGGCTCTCCCACGGCGATGTAGGCGACCTTGTTCCTCCTCCAGGTCTTCACATGCCTGTCGAGACAGTTGTAGGTCATGCTGATCTTGCCGTCCGGGAACCACTTTGCGTATGGTGGCTGCCAGTCGAGGACCGTTTTGAAGGGCACATCCCAATCGGCATATTCATTTGCCATCTCGCCCCAGAACTCTTCTAAATGATCCACGGTCCACTTGCGCATCTCCCTCTCGTCGGTGAAACCCTTCTTCTGCATCCACTGCCAGACATTGGACTGCTCCACCAGCTCTTTGGGTGGCTCAAAAACCCTCGTCTCCTCCATCAGAACGGCAGTTTTAGCCTCTTCCCCTTTTTCATATGTTACCGCTTTGTATTTTTTCTCCTCGGCCAAGTTTCTGACCTCCTTTTGTTCTGCATATGTTTCCACACTCTCCGCCGGGGAGGATCTGAGAAATCGTTATTAGGGACCTCCTTCGGCATCTCTCCTCTGATGTCTTCCATGATCATAGGGAGCGTTGGAAACATCACGGTTAATTATGTTCATGATTAATAAGGCTTGTCGTGTATTAATCTTAATAGTATTAAAAATGTTATAGATGAAGAAATAATAGAGAACCAAAGCTTTTATTATATCTGTGGGAGAAGGGACGATTAACCCTATCTTTTGATAATCAAAATTAAAAATTTCATCAATTTGCCGTAATATCTTGAAGGCGTTATCAGTTTTGGGCAGCGCCTTCGAGGTAAAAGGGATTGACCTTCACAATCCTCGCCATCTTAAGGCTTCCCAGAGCCGGTGTACCCCTTACCACAATCTCCCTGTAGTTGTCGGACCTGGCCTTCATGGTCATTCCTCTGCCGGTTTCGGTCACCAGGGCCGGGAGCACCCTTCCCAGATAGGGCCTATTACGGTTCATGGCCATCTCCTGCCAGAGTTTGGTCAGCCTCCTGGACCTTGCCTTTTTTACATGCTGCGGCATATCCACCATTCTCCAGGCAGGCGTATGTGGTCGCCTGGAAAATCTCGTCACGTTGACCTTATCAGGCTCGATCTGCCGGAGCAGGTTCTCGGTGGCATCGAAATCCTCCTCACTCTTGCCGGGGAACCCCGCAATAACATCCGTCGCGAGGGTCAGATCCGGGAAAGCTTCACGAAAGCGACCAATGATCTCCGCGAAGTCCTCAACGGCATAACCGCGGTTCATGGACTCAAGAACCCTGTCAGAGCCCGACTGCACCGGAAGGTGAAGAAATCTGTAGATCTTCTCATCTCCGAAGGTATTGACCAGATCGCCGAGGATGGGTTTTGCAGAGGAGGGGATCATCATCCCCACCCTGATCATGTACCTCCCGGGGATCTTGGTGATCGCCTTCAGCAAAATGGGAAGACTCGAGCCGATGTCCTTCCCGTAGGCTGCTGTGTCCTGGGATGTGAGCTGAATCTCGACGATACCGGACCGGATAAGCGCACGAATGCTCTCCATTATCTCCTCTGGAGGTCTGCTGACAAGCCTGCCCCTTGCCTTCCGCACTATGCAATAACTACAACTCCCTGTGCAGCCCTCCGAGATATTGATAATGCCGCAGAGATGATCTCTCTGCTCCGCGCCGAACCGTGCCTGCCTTGGGCCGTGATCGAGGGAAAAGATCGCTCCAATTTCAAGGGCAACAGGCCGGGAGAGAATCCCGAGCCTACTGCGGCAACGAATATCCACGCATGCCCCTGGTATGGCCACCGGGAGGCAACCAGCGATCACCAGCCCATCTCCCTGGAGCTGGCGCAGCCTCTTGATCATGTTGCGCTCCGTGCGCTCGGTGACCACGCAGGTGTTGACTATCACCAGGTCGGCGTCTTCCAGCGCAGATGGCTGGTGTCCCTCTTCCATCAGAGCCGCGCTGGCCTCTTCCGAGTTGCCCTGGTTGGCGGTGCATCCGTAGGTCTCTATGTAAAACTTCATCTGCCTACGGCTTGGGATCTTTTGATATAATATGAACTATCCCTCGTCGTCCTCACCGTGCTCCAGGTTCTCCTTGCGAATCTGGTAGGCGCCCACGACCATTCCCATCAGGGCAGGTGCCAGGAAGAAGCCGCCGATCCCCGCAACAAGGGCACCACCCACGAAGGATAACATCACCAGAAGCGGATGCATCGTCGATCTTGTAGATACGAGATAGGGCCTGATGATCAGCTCCGAAGGCAGGTAGATCAAGACGGATGCCACCGAGAAGAAGAAAAGGGCATCAAAAAGACCCATGGTGAAGTACCTGTAAAGGGCTATGGGAACTATCACCAGCCAGGCGGTGAGCACGGGAACCATGCCGGCGATGAAGACGAAGCTGGCCAGAGCGAAGGGTTTGGGTATACCGAAGGCATAGAAGACGACCACGGATATTATCCCGCTCAGGAGGGCGGTATAGATGCTGCCGATGAAGATCCCGCTGAAGATGTTGTCCACCCTCTCACAGTACCTGGTGAAGATCCCCATCATCTCCGGGGGTATAACGAAGCTGCAACCTCTCACCAGACGGCCCCCGTCCAGCAAGAGAAAGTAGCAGACGAATATGGAGGCCACGAAGTTGAGCGACATGAGCACTATGGACATCCCATAGCCAAATACCGGAACGTTGGCCACAATCCCGGCCAGAACCTCTATCACGGTCTTCAGGCTTCCCGTAAGATCGTCGTAGATAGTCCCCGCCAGCTCGTCGTAGATGGCAGAGGGTATCTCCACGTCCCTGATGAAGACGCTGACCTTATTGAGGATCAGGCTCTGGTGGGTCACCACCCAGTTGAGCTGAGATACGATCTCCACCGTGCCCAGGGTAACTATCAGGGCGACAGGCAGGATTATTATGATGGTGGCAACCAGCGACCCGAGACGGCGGCGATCTCCGAAGAGCTTCTGTATGGGCCTGCCCACGTAGGCGAAGACCACGCCCAGAACTATGCCGTCTAAGAGGGGGAAGAGAAAATAGAAGACGAGAAGGAGCACCAGGGCGATGGGCACGATCATCCAGGCGTCTTCTGAAAACCGCGATCTAAGACCAGAGTCCAATGAATTTTCACCAGCTGGCCCTTGGATGCCGCAACGATAAATAGCTTTTCAGCAACCTGGATAGCACTTATCTCTACTTCGGCAGCTCTACGGTTAGTAGAACGTTATCGGTTTCCTCTACGATCTGCTGCTGGGTAACCCCCCAGAGGCTGGCCGCCAGGATCGCGCCGCCTGCGCCCACGCCCTCCTTGGCGCTGCCCTCGGCGTAGCACCGTATCGGGGGCATGGCAGACCTCTCCAGGCCCGGATCGATTACGTAGCAGGTCTGGCCCACCTCTTCCACGATCTTCATGAAGCTGGCGCTCTTGTCCTCCACGATGTACTTTGTGGTGGCGATGCTGACGTCTCCGTCCATATCCAGGGCGTCTGCAACGGTCAGGATCGCGGCCATCTGGGTTCCGCCGGCCAGGACCACCTTGGTGTCACGGAGCCCTTTCATCAGTCCCAGCGCGCAGGGCATCATGGGATCGCCCAGCTCTGCCAGGGCCCCGATGGGGTCAGACCTCATGCTTCCGAAAGAGGCTCCGCACCGTTCCAGGGCCCGGTCGACTATCTCCTGTTTCAGGTCCATTGGGTTCTTGGATAGGCTGCTGCTCACCTTCCCCGGATATCCCAAAGCCTGCATCACCGCCATCGCGGTGGTGGTGCCTCCGGCGATCGACTCGCCGATGAAGACGCAGTCCGAGAGGGTGGCGAGCTTGCTGCCCAAAAGCGCTGCCCGCTCCATGATCTCCGCGGCCTCGGGCACCGCGGTCTCTATTCTTATGTCCCCTCCGGCAGACCCGCCCGCGTCGACGTAGGGCACGGCCGGCTTAATCCTCAGGCCGCTGGTCACGAAGAGCGAAGGTATCCCCGAGAGGGTGAGCGCCGCCCTGGTCATCGTGGCAGGCGTGGTCGCACCCTCCGGCGAGGTTGGTAACTCGGGCATCGTTATGATCTTATTCAGCTCTACCAGCTCGGCGTCGGCGCCCGGGGTGTAGTCGGTCAGCCTCGGGGACGATCCTGCGGCGCTGACGCCAGGGATCTTGCCGGTCTCTGTATTGGAGATGACGCAGAGGAAGAGAGGTCGTTTTGGCCTGTAATCAAAATGGGGATGAATCCAGTCTGACATAGGCGAAAGAGGGGCGACGTCGTATAAAAACCCAACGCCAAGAAATTTAAAACAAATCAAATTTGCTTGATCGGTGGTTAAGCGTGCTTGGTCACTCGACCAGGGTCAGCTCGACCACATCTCCAGCCTCTATCCCCTCTACCTCCTCGGGGACCAGCACGTAGCCCTGGGCCCGGGTGATTGAACTCAGGATCCCTGCACCGGAGGTCATAACGGGAACGGCAACATCTCCTTTTAGAGTGACCCTGGCAAAGCTCAGGTATCCTGGCCGAGAGACGATCTTCCTGGAGAGCCGGGCCTTGACCCTGCGGAGCTCGTCCCGGCGGTGGGCCAGCTTCATGATCAGGGGCCTGGCGAACAAATATAGCGCGGCCAGGGCGGCCACGGGATAGCCAGGCAGGCAGACGACCGGAACATTCCCGACGAACCCTGCCGCGGTGGGCTTGCCGGGTGTGATCCTGACCCCGTGGACCACCAGCTCGCCCAGGTCCGAGAGGACCCGGGGGACGTGGTCCATCTCCCCCACGGAGGTACCGCCGATGAGGAGGATCAGGTCGGCGTCCAGGTTGGACCCGATGGCCTCCTCGATCAAACCGGGATCGTCCTCCACTATGGCCGCTCTTACGGGGCTACAACCCCATGCGCGAGCGTAGAGCTCGGCCATCAGCCCGTTGATCTCGTAGGCCTGACCGGGCTCGAGGCTCCTACCCGAACAAGCGGGAACCAGCTCGCTCCCTGTCGGTATTATGGCCACTTTGGGCATCTGGTAAGCCTCCACATCACGGAGCCCTACCGCTGCCAAGAGAGCGATGTCGGGCGGCCTGAGCCTGTGTCCCTCCCAAAAGACCGTCTCGCCCAGGGCCGCGTCTTCTCCCACCCGGGCCAGGTTCCTGTTGGGATGGACCTCCGCTGTGATCTCCACATGGTCGCCCCGGAGGACGACATCTTCCTTCATGACCACGGCATCTGCCCCGTCGGGGATGGGAGCGCCGGTCCTGATGGGGACGCATGTATTTTCCCCCAGGACGTTGCCAACCCCTATGTAAACCGGGGCCAGGGGACCGGCTCCTCGTGTCTCCTCTGCCCGGACCGCATAACCGTCCATGGCCGCACGGCTGAACCCGGGCAGGTCGACAGGAGAGACGACGTCTTCCGATATGACCCGCCCCCGGGCCTCTGCGATGGGGATCAGTTCCTTGCGCCCGACCGGCTCGCACTTATCGAGCAGGATACGGACGACCTCCGAAGCGCTGGCGAGCTGTCTGAACATGATACATCTCTTCTATTTATGGAAAACTGATATATACGTATCATCCGATCATCCCCGCAACAATCTCACTCTGAATAACAACCTATTGCTGGAGGTGGATATCGAATGACTACTGTTGTTTGGCTGAATGAAGTCGGCAAGGATGATGTTTCGATCGTCGGCGGAAAAGGCGCAAGCCTCGGAGAGATGATCAACGTTGGTGCGCCCGTCCCAGATGGTTTTGCGGTTACTGCACCGGCTTTCAGACATTTCATCGATCGATCGGGGATCGCGGACGATCTGTTCGCATCGCTGAAAGTGGACGTGAACGACCCAGACGCCCTGAACAGAGCTGAGAGGGATGCAAAAAGCATAATCTTCGACGCCGAGGTGCCGCCGGACATCGAGAAGGCGGTCAAAGACCGGTACCTGGAGCTCTGCGAACGCGAAGGGGAAGAGGTCTTCGTGGCGGTCAGGTCCAGCGCCACCGCGGAAGACCTGCCCGACGCCAGCTTCGCTGGCCAGCAGGATACCTTCCTGAACATGAGAGGTGCGGACCAGGTATTTGAAGCTGTGGTGAAGTGTTGGGCCTCTCTATACGGGGCGAGGGCCATATTCTATCGTGTGGAGCAGGGATTCGATCATGAGAAGGTCAACATCTCCGTCACCGTCCAGAAGATGGTCAACTCCGAAAAGTCAGGAGTGATGTTCAGCTCCCATCCCAGCACCGGCGAACCTGAGGTGATGATCGAGGCCGCGTGGGGATTGGGGGAGACGGTGGTCAGCGGGAGCGTATCTCCCGACAACTACGTGGTGGATAGAGAAGAGATGAAGATCTTGAGCAAGATCATCGCCACCAAGGAGATCATGGCCGTCCGGGATCCCAAGACCGGAAAGACGATCGACGCTAAGCCTGTGCCCCCGGAGATGAGAGATAAACAGGTCCTCTCCGAGAACGAGATGCTGGAGCTGGCCGAGCAGGCAGCTGTTCTGGAGAAACATTACGGCATACCTCAAGATATCGAGTGGGCCTTCGAGAACGACGAGATGTTCATCCTCCAGTCCCGCCCAATCACCACCATAAGTTCCGGAACGAAGGCCGAAGAGACCGGAGGCGACGGCAAGATCCTGGTAACCGGTCTCGGTGCATCGCCAGGGATGGTGTCCGGCGAGGTGAAGGTGATCACGGGATCCAAGGAGCTGAATAAGGTCAGAGATGGGGATATCATGGTCACGGTGATGACCACGCCCGACATGGTTCCCGCCATGAAGAGGGCGGCGGCAATCGTCACCGACGAGGGCGGCATGACCTGTCACGCGGCGATAGTCAGCAGAGAGCTGAGCTGCCCGGCGGTGATAGGAACCAAGATCGGGACCGAGAAGCTCTCTGACGGCATGCTGATCACCGTGGACGGCAGAAAGGGTCTGGTCTACGAGGGCAGGCTGGAAGTAGCCAAAGAGAAAGCCTCTGCCGCAGCAGCGGTAAGCGTTGTGGCCCAGAAGTTGATAACCGCCACCGAGGTGAAGGTCAACGTCAGCATACCAGAGGCGGCCGAGCAGGCTGCGGCGACCATGGCCGATGGCGTGGGCCTCCTACGGGTCGAGCACATGATCCTGGGGCTGGGGGAGCACCCCCAGAAGTTCATCGAGGAAGGGAGAGAGGAGGAATATATCGGCGAGCTGGTCAAGGGGATCAAGACCGTAGCAGACGCCTTTTACCCAAAACCCGTCTGGGTCAGGACCCTGGACGCTCCTACAGACGAGTTCAGAGGGATGGAAGGGGGCGAGATCGAGCCTCATGAACACAACCCCATGCTGGGCTGGCGCGGGATTCGCCGGGACCTGGAACAGACCCATCACTTCCGGATGGAGCTGAGGGCGTTCAAGAAGCTTCACGAGCTGGGACTGACCAATGTGGGCATAATGCTGCCCCTGGTCCAGCACGTCAGCGAGCTGGTACGGGCGAAGGAGATCATATGTGAGGAGGGCATGGACCTGGAGAAGATCGATCTGGGGATAATGGTCGAGACCCCGGGCGCAGCCCTATCCATCGAGGATTTCATCGCCGAGGGCATCGACTTCGCATCTTTCGGAACCAATGATCTGACCCAGTACACCCTGGCCGTCGACAGGAACAACGAGAACGTGGCCAGCATATTCAGCGAGCTTCATCCTGCAATCCTGAAGCAGATCGAGTACGTGGTGGATAAGTGCAACGAGGCAGGAGTTACCACCTCCATCTGCGGCCAGGCAGGGTCTTACCCGGAGATGGTCAAACGACTGGTGGAGATCGGGATTTCCAGCATCTCTGCCAACATAGATGCTGTGGAAGTGGTGAGAGAGACAGTGGCCAGAGCCGAGCGCATCATCATGCTCCAGGCCCTCAGGGAGAGATAAAAATTGAAGGCCAGGGGTCTTTCCGAAGACGAAGTGCTGGCGATCCTCCATGAGAAGAGAGAGCAGGACTTAAGCTACGATAGGATCTTCTCCTCCATGTGCACCCCAGCCCATCCCATAGCCTTGAAGGCCCACCAGCTATTCCAGGAGACGAACCTGGGAGACCCGGGCCTCTTCCCCGGTGCTGCCGAGCTGGAGCAAAGAGCTGTGAAGATGATAGCAGATCTTCTGGGATATCCGGATGCCGTCGGCTACCTCTCCACAGGCGGTACCGAGTCCAACATCCAGGCCATCAGGGCGGCCAGGAACGCTGCCGGGATCAGGGACGGAAACGTGGTGGTCCCCAGGTCGGCCCACTTCTCATTCGACAAGATCGGGGACCTTCTCCGGCTGGAGGTGAGAAAGGCCGACCTAGACGAAGAGCTGAAGGTGGACCTGAACTCGGTGGAGAGGCTCATCGACGAGAAGACCGTGGCCCTGGTGGGCATCGCCGGGACCACCGAGTTCGGCCAGGTAGATCCCATCGACCGGCTGGGAGATCTTGCTCTGGATCGGGGGCTTTACCTTCATGTGGATGCCGCCTTCGGCGGGTTCGTCCTGCCTTTTATGGAAAAAAAATGGAGGTGGGACTTCGGGGTCGAGGCCGTATCGTCCATCAGTATAGATCCTCACAAGATGGGGATGAGCACCGTCCCTGGAGGCGGTCTTCTCTTCAGAGACGGCCGACACCTGGATATGCTGGCCGCCTTTGCACCTTATCTCACGGACAACAGACCGACAGCCTTGACCGGCACGAGAAGTGGCGGGTCTGCCGCGGCCACCTGGGCGGTGATGGCCCATCTGGGCAAAGAGGGCTTCACAAGGATCGTTCGGCGGTGTATGGCCCTCACCGACCAACTCGTCGCAGGGGCTAGGGCAATCGGGGTGGAGCCGGTCCTGGAGCCGATAATGAACGTGGTGGCTCTGAAGGCGGAACCGTCGCCCGAAAAGGTGAGATCCGAACTCATGAAACGGGGCTGGCTCGTCTCCATAACGCAGGATCCCAGAGCTCTCAGGCTGATCCTGATGCCCCATGCCACCAGAGATAACATAGACCTCCTGCTCGACGATATGGCTGCTGTGATGAGACAACTCTAGTAGCGCCTGAGGGATAATGTCGGGTGGGAAGATTGCCTCTGAGATCGGGGTGATTGTCCAAGGCTGCTCATGGAGAAGATTAACGATGCGTGGGTGAAAGCCACGACGAGAAGTTGGCTCTCAGCCTTAGGAGGTTTCGTACCCACGTCTTCGGGCGCAGGCAAAATTACAATGGTAGAAAAGGATAGGACTCGGTTCTAGACCGAGCGTTTCTAGGATGTGATATCACACCTTATGCCCCATCGCAAACCTTCGCATGACCTTGTCGACGTTGATCTTGACCTGGTCACCGACCTTCGTATCAGGCACGAATACTACAAAACCTTCAATCCGGGCTATGCCGTCACCTTCTCTTGCGATGTCCTCTATCTCGACATCGTATTCCTTCCCAACTTCGACCGGTGCCGAATAGCTAGACCCGCCACCACGGAAGGAACCCTCATCACTTCTGTACAAACAATTCACCATCCTTCGCGAGAAAACATAAAAATCCAGATTGAAACTTAGACCTTGTGGCCTATCGCAAACCTTCGCATGACCTTATCGACGGAGATCTTGATCTTATCTCCTACTTTCGTATCAGGCACGAATACAACAAATCCTTCAATCCGGGCTATGCCGTCACCTTCTCTTGCGATGTCCTCGATCTCGACATCATACTCTACCCCGGCTTCGACCGGCGCCGAATAGCTGGGCCCGTCGCCGCGGTAGGAACCTTCATTACTTCTGTACAAACGATTCACCATCCTTCGCGAGAAACCATAAAACAGCTTAACGCATCTGCTGACTCACCTTCGGACTATTAAATCTTTGTGCTCAGGGAGGGAGCTATATCGGATAACCACAGAACCCCGTCCGTATGGTCCACCTTGAGAGGTATCGAGATATCGTACCAGACTTCGAGAGCTTCGTAGAGTCTATCCACAGACCGCTGCCGGCCACCGTCAGGATCAACACACTCAAGACCGACCGGGACGATCTGCTCCGTCGTCTCTCCGAAGAGGGGGCAAAGTACCGTTTCGTCTGCTGGAACCCGCTCTGTCTCAGGATCGACCTGGAAAAGCCCGGAAACTTGATCGAGTGCCTCATGGGTTATCTCCATGTCCAGGAGGAGATATCCATGGTTTCCGCGGTGGTCCTGGACCCGAGGCCGGGTGAGTCCGTCCTAGACCTCTGTGCCGCACCCGGCAGCAAGACCACCCAGATATCCCAGATGATGGAGAACCGGGGATCGGTGGTGGCCAACGAACCTGCCGTCAACCGGATACCCTCCCTCCGGTCCAACTGCGAGAGGCTGGGGGCCATGAACGTGGCCGTGACCAGGTACGACGGCCGTTTATTCCCCCGCCATCGGTTCGATCGGGTGCTGGTGGACACGCCCTGCACCGGCCAGGGTATGGCGAGAAAAGATCATTCAGTTCTCTCCAGATGGAGCTTGAAACGGTCTCTGGGCATCCAGCGCCTCCAGCAGTCCCTTCTCCGGAGGGGAGTTGAGCTGACCAGGCCCGGCGGCACCATAGTCTACTCCACCTGTACCTTCGCTCCCGAGGAGAACGAAGCCGTGGTGAGCACCGTTCTGGACAGGGTTTGGGTGGAGACCGTCTCCGTTCCCGGGCTGAAAAATATGCCGGGCCTCACTCGTTGGGACTCGGACTACGGTGACGAGCTCGAAGGGTGTGCCAGGTACTATCCACATCAGAACGATACCGGTGGTTTCTTTGTCGCAAAGCTCATTAAGAAGTAAAAGCGCATTTTTGCCTGCTGATCGAGCCGAGATCTTGGAGTTGTGGAGGTCCAGGTTCGGCATACCCTCCGAGGCGTTCGAAGGGTACGCGTTCCACCTGCGAGGCAACAACGTCTGGATATCCGGTTCGGCCGAGCTTCCGGATCTGAGGTACGAGACCATTGGGGTCCGGTTCATGTCCACGAAGGGCCGGGTCTGGAAGCCCACCAC
The DNA here is from genome assembly GCA_002501765.1 of Methanosaeta sp. UBA204. Taxonomy (GTDB): domain Archaea; phylum Halobacteriota; class Methanosarcinia; order Methanotrichales; family Methanotrichaceae; genus UBA204. Next base: position 2,378 of record DAOG01000135.1, on the reverse strand, counting down.
CAGCGCCCTCCAGCTCTTCGGCGGTCGGGCCACAAAGAACGCGATAGACCTGGACCCGGATCAGGCCAGGGTGTTCCTCGCAGGAGAGAGCCAGAACCTCGACGCTGACCTGGAGAATGGATACGTGGTCGTCTCTTACAGGGGCATGGTCCTGGGATGTGGCCTGTATTCTCGAGGTGAACTCGTATCGCAGCTTCCCAAGGAGCGCAGGATTATGAGCGATAAGATCGAGAACGAATCTTTCAAGGGTGACCGGTGATGCTATCTGACGCCTGCCGTTCGACCTCCTGCGAGGATGTCTCTCCTCATGAGATGGATCGCGAGGAGATGATGGCCATCTGGAACGAGCCGGTGCGGCTATTCCGCCTGGCCAACGCCCTCCGGGAGATGACCTGTGGTGAAGAGGTCTCCTTCGTGGTGAACAGGAACATAAACTTTACCAATATTTGCGTGGGCAGCTGCAGGTTCTGCGCCTTCAGGAGGTCTGACGGCTACAAGCTGACCAAAGAGGAGATCTCAGAGAAGGTCAGAGCCGCGGAGGAGTTCGGGGCCACCGAGATCTGTCTCCAAGGCGGGCTGGCACCGGGGATGGTCCTGGAGGATTACTGCGAGATGCTGGAGCTGATCAAGAGGGACTATCCCAGGATGCACCTTCATGCCTACTCGCCCATGGAGGTCTTCTACATGTCCAAAAACTCGGTGCCGGGTGTCTGGGACTCCATAAGGGAGCTGAAGAGGGCTGGTCTCGGATCCATGCCCGGGACCGCGGCGGAGGTCCTGGTCGATAGGGTGCGACGAGAGATCTGTCCGGAGAAGCTGAGCTCTGAGGAGTGGTGCCAGGTGATCAACATTGCTCACCGCCTGGGCGTGCCCACCACATCCACCCTGCTCTACGGCCATGTGGAAAGCCTCGAAGATAGGATCATCCATCTGGAGATCCTCCGCAGGATCCAGGCCGATACCGGCGGCTTCACCGAGTTCGTCCTCTTGCCATTCATGCCTGGGAACAACCCACTGGGTCTCATTGCCCGGAGGATCGATCCGCTGGAGCATCTCAAGATGCACGCTCTGGCCAGGGTGGTTCTTCATCCTCTCATAACCAACATCCAGGCGAGCTGGGTCAAGCTGGGCAGGGATCTGGCCGGTCGCACTACGGCCTGGGGAGTGAACGATCTGGGAGGTACCCTCATGGAGGAGAACATATCAAGAACTGCGGGGTCCAAAGAGTCCCAGTGCATCACCCCAGGAGAGCTGAAGGAGATGATCGAGAGGTGTGGCAGGAGACCTGTCCAGAGGTCCACCCTCTACGAGCGGCTGGGATGATACGACCTCGGAGGATTACGTCAAAGGCCTGCTCGGTCTGCCGGAGAAGATGAGAGTCGAGTCGATAATTGCCTTCGGATATCCGAATGAAGAGAAGGAGGCTATTCCCGGAGAAGAGCTCGAATACGGCAAGATAATTTCAGGGTGAAGTCGTGACTGTATGCGAAGCATATGCGCGGCCTGTGCCGGGCAGGCGGCTCGGGTCTTGTGTATCTCCTTCCTTGAATTCGGGCGCTGTCAAGAGGCTCCGCGTGGATTTCGTAGCCATCTTGTGGGCCATCTGCAAGGATGGTGCCTGGCCGAAGTAATACGGTGGGCTTTCATGTCATCGGTGGGAACTTATATAAATTTGTAGAGCCCAATTTCCGAGCGATGAAGACCATAGAAGAGTTTATGGCCCAGCTTTCACCAGACTTGCAGCAGGAGGTATGGGATTTTGCCCAATTTCTGGTTGTATATAATGTATAACATTATTTACTCGTGGAGAAGAGATCCATGCCCAAGTGCAAAAAGCTGAGGCTGGATTGGGCCGGGGGTCTCAGTGAGTTTTGCGACCAATATACATCGTTGGAACTGCAGAAGAAGTCGCTGGAATGGTGGGGCGACTGATGTATCTGGTCGACTCCAACATATGGCTGGAACTTCTCCTGGAACAATAGAGAGCAGAGGAGGTTCGCCAGTTCCTGCAGACCGTCGAGGCGAGCAACCTTTCCATTACAGAGTTTACCCTTTAGCCCAAGTTTCCCACTCAAAAATCAAAACCGACACGCAGCAGCATTGTACTCTCTGAATTCCGGCTAATCGTTGGTCGTAGCCACGTCCACTTCAACAAACAATAGGACTTACGCACTTGACCAACATGTATATATATTAGCTACATCATATACTACATAAATAATGATCTATGTGGGAGAGATATTGGATTGAACGCGAGAAAATGTGATGATCTGGATTACATCTTCTTCCTCACTGCTTCTGCAAATGTTTTCACCTGTACGGAAGCTGCTAGATGTTATCCATCCGATGGGAACTCGCCATCACATGATGCCTTCACA
>DAOG01000111.1:7789-15262 GCA_002501765.1 Methanosaeta sp. UBA204 | reverse complement strand
ATATGACCGAAAGTCATGTAATACTTAATCTCGATATTTATGGAACTCTATGGGAGGATCTTCACGACATTCTTGTGGTCGAGTCACGAAAAAGCGAACCGAGAGTAAAATGGAGAGATGTGAAGAAAAGATTACACGAGAAGGATTCTTGACATGGCAGAGTATGAAATAACGCTCGCCTCTTCCGCAGAAAAGGAGATTAAGGCCTTACCCAAAATAGAGAAGCTCACCTCAAATAATTTTCCATGATAGCGATGGCACAGTATTTCCCGCACATGGTGCAGGTCCCCATCCCATCTTGAGAATGGATCTCCCTGGCCCTGTCACCGTCGATGGCAGATTTGAACATATTCTCCCAATCCCTGGTCCTCCTGTACTCGGCCAGTTTTTTGTCCTCGGCTCCCAGTCCGTACTTCAGGGCGTCTCCTATGTGGGCCGCTATCCTGAAGGCCACCACGCCTTCCCTGACCTGGGCCACATTTGGCAGAGCCAGGTGCTCTGATGGGGTGATGTAACAGAGGTAATCTGCCCCGGCTCCCGCTGCAATAGCCCCGCCCACACATCCAGATATATGGTCGTACCCTGCACCGATCTCGATTGGAAGAGGACCTGCAACAAACAGAGGTCTGTGGTCCGTCATTCTCTTGTAATGAGCGACATAGTTGTGTATCTTGTCCGGGCTGACGTGACCGCCCATCCCTTCGACGATGACCTGTACACCGAGTTCATTTGCTCTGGCGGCAAGCCTGGCATTCATCTCCATCTCCTTTTCTTGCGGACCGTCCATGATGTCGTGAATACACCCACTCCTCATGCTATTCCCGAGGGAAAGCACCACGTCCCCTTCGGCGAGAACTCCACATATCTCATCGAACCGGGAAAGAAAAGGGTTCTCCCTGCCGTTCTCTAGCATCCATGCCGATGTGAAGGAGCCACCCTTTGACACCATGCCCATTATCCTCTTCACACTCCTGAGCTCCTCCAGCATCTCAAGGGTGAAGCCTGCATGGACGACGACGGACGAAATCCCCTCGTCGACATGCTTTCTGATGGTCCGGAGCAGATCGTGATCGGATATGGCCTCGAAGGAACCCCGTTCCACAACCGTTTGATAGATGGGCACCGTCGTCAGTGGGGTATTCGTAACCTTCCGTATCTTCTCTCGGATCTCGTCGATGGGGCCGCCCATCGAGAGGTCGGTAATGGTGTCAGCCCCGTAGTGTTCTGCGACCCTGGCCTTCTTGACCTCCTCGTGTGGATCAAAAAGATTGGCAGATGTTCCGATGTTAGCGTTGATCTTTGTCCTCAGGCCCTCGCCTATGCCCACGGGCGGTTTGCCGTCCCGTTGCATTATGACAATACGACCAGAAGCCACCTGCTTGAGGAGGAGATCAACCCTCACCCCCTCTGCCCTGGCCACTGCAGAGATGGTTGGGACTTCTTTACCGGTGATTGCAGCCTCGAGAAGGTTCTCGTTCAATGTCATCCCTCGCTCTTCTCGCCCCTACCGCTCCTTCTTATATTCTCCACAAACCGTTCTTTCTTGGTAACAGCCCTCTGCGCGGCCTGATTCACCATCTTTTTCATATCCGAGAAGTCTCTCGGTGTTTTTTCGCCCACCGCCTTCTTTATGGGGGTGTAGGCCGACTCCCTGAACCGGGGCTCGAAGTCCTTTACCCCGTCGGAGGTGTGGAGCTCCACCCCGGTCCCCTCTTCTACCCTGCCGACCTGGTCGATATCCACGCCAGTGGACCTGATCACCTCACTTATCTTCCGGGCGGAGCTTTTGGGCGCTATTATGAGGAGCGCATCTATGGAGACCCCCAGGTAATCGATCTCCAGGGACTCCAGCATCTCCAAGACCCGGGGGTTCACCAACCTGCTCATCTTCTCCTCTTCGAAGATCAACTTCACCCCGGCGGTATGGGAGATCTCCCTGGCATCACCCCTGATCCCCCCGTTGGTCACGTCGGTCATGGCGTGGATCGTCACGTCCGCGTCCAGAAGGGCGGCAGCCGCCTCCAGGAACTTGATGTTCAGGGTCTCATCTACCACCTCGTGCCGTCCGTAATAGAGGGCGGCAGCACAGATCGTTCCACCACCGGCGCCCTCGGTCATCAGTATCACGTCTCCGGGGGTGGCATCCTTCCTGGGGGTGAGCTTATCGGATACGCCCACCGCGCCCACGCAGCCAGACAATCGGTCACCGATCACCATGTCTCCTCCTATGCGCAGGGTGCTGCCGGTAATCAGAGGAACCCGGGCCAGCTCGCCCACGGCAGCTATCCCTGCGATGTGATCGAAGAGCCTGGCCACGTCGCCGTCATCTGCAAGATGGATGTCGGAGAGCATCGCCACCGGCCGGGCTCCCATCACGTAGATATCGCGGAGGGTGGCCCTGGTGACGTGGAAACCTGCCAGAAAAGGGTAGTCACTCAGCCGGGAGTGCATGCCATCGACGGTCAGGACGATGTACTCGTCTCCTGCCTTCACCGCGCCGGAGTCGTCCAGCTGCCGGGAATCCACCACGGCGTCGGTCTGGCCTATGACCTCTGCGATCTTGCCATGGGCGTAGAAGTCGCCCAGACCCCTGGACCCCACCCCGAACTCGCCCATGGTAACCCCACTATTCCGGAGATCGAAGACCTCTCCCTGGGGATCGAGGGTGATCTCTGCCTCTTCCAGAACCGCCCGGGCCAGCCTTCTTGCGTAATCCCCGGAAACGCCTTCTTTGACCTCCAGTATCATCTCTGTGAGCTTCAATTCCACGTCCGTCTCAGACCGTCTCAGACCTCTCTTGGCAAACCCTTCCAGATCCATGGTCTGGAGTTGTCTCCAAGGGGTTAAAAAGTTCTACCTTCGCCCGAAGATCTTCTCGAGCTGGGCGCTGGATATGGTGACGACGGTGGGTCTGCCATGGGGACAGGTCTTGGGGTTCTGGCAGGTGAAAAGGTCTTTCAAGAGGTCGTGCATCTCTTTCCAGGTCATCTCGCAACCGGCCTTTATCGATCCGCGACAGGCCAGAAGCTTCAGGACGTCGTCTTCGGACGTGGACCCGCAGCTCACCTTTCCCATAGCGAAGAGATCCCTCAGAACGTCGTGGACCGATTGGGGATCTTCGAGCCGGGTCCCGATGGCCGGGAGCGATCTGACGTTGTAGGTCTTCCCACCGAATGGGTGGATCTCGAACCCCATCCTGGCCAAAAGCTCGTTCCAGTCTTCGAGCATCAGCTGCTCTTTGGGCGAGAGTTCCAAGTTGATGGGGGCTATCAGCTCCTGAGATAAAGTCCGGGCCGCATGCATCTTTTTGAGGTGCTCATACCTTACCCTCTCTGCAGCGGCATGCTGGTCCACCAGTACCAGACCTTCGGTTCCCTCGGCCACGATGTAGAGCTTCAGGACCTGGCCCAGCACCCGAAGTCTGGTCTTCTCGGTACCGGAGGATAGGTCCAGCTCCAACCTAGACTCGGCGCCGCTCGTCAGTGGCAGGGTCCTCTGCGCATCCTGATCGACCACCGGGCCGGGGTCGGGTCTCCCATTGTCTTCTCGGCCGGTCCCTTTATCGGTCTTTAGCGCCTTCATCTGGCCGTCGGAGGCCTCCACATCTTTCACCAAAAGCACCCGAGACACCGCCTCGACCACCGCCCCTGCCACATCTTCCTCTCTCAGGAACCGGACCTCTTTCTTGGTAGGATGGACGTTGACGTCCACCAGGGCAGGATCGATCTCTAGAGAGATCATTGCTATGGGATACCTGCCCGAAGGTATGAGGGTCCGGTAGGCCTCGGTCACCGCCCTGGTCAGGACCCTGGACCGTACCGCTCTCCCGTTCACATAGACCATTATCCAGTCGGGACCGGACCTGGTCAAAGAGCGTCTTCCCACCACACCGGAGATGGTCATCTGCCCCGACTCCGCCTTTACAGGAACCAGGTTTCTGGCCACTTCTGTTCCCAGTATCCGGAGGATGCAGTCGTCCCAACCCTCGGACCGGACCGACTTGAAGATCGTCCTCTTCCCGGTGAACAGGTCGAAGGCGATCTGGGGGTTGATTATGGCGTAGCTGGTGACCACGTCCGTTATCCTGGCCAGCTCCGCCCTGGCGCTCTTCAGGTACTTGCGCCGGGCAGGCATGCCGTAAAAAAGGTCTCTGACCTCGATGGTCATTCCTGCAGGACAGCCAACCTCTGTTTTCTCGGCCACCTTACCGTCTTCGATCCAGAGCCTGACCCCGCCCGCCGCCAGGTCGGAAGACCGGACTTTGGTATGGACCTCCACAGACCGGGCCACGCTCGCTATGCTGGAGAGAGCCTCGCCCCTGAAGCCCAGAGTATCGATCCGGTCCAGGTCTTCTGCACCCAATATCTTGCTGGTAGCGTGCTTCTGGAAGGCCAGGACCACGTCTTCTTTCTCGATGCCGCAGCCGTCATCGGTAACCCTGATCAGGCGTTTCCCTCCCTCGACCACCTCGATCCGTATCCTGGAGGCACCGGCATCGATGGAGTTCTCGATCAGCTCTTTTGCAACAGATGCAGGTCGCTCGATGACCTCGCCGGCGGCGATCTTGTTCACGGTATCCGGATCGAGCAATCTTATCTTGGCCATATTAGCCATATTAGCACTCTCTCAACCTTTTCTTATACTCGACCAGCTTATTTAGGGCTTCCAGGGGCGTTATGGCGTCGAGGTCCAGACCTTCGATCTCCTCTAAGAGGGGGTCTTTCTCCGGCACCTCTTTCCCGGGCGAATCGAAGAATATGAGCTGGGTGTACTTCTGCCTGTTCTTCTGCTTTTTGGATTCGTTCTTGCCCAGGGGATCTATTACCGTCTCCATCTCGATGGCCTTGAGGATCTCTTTGGACCTGGTTATCACCTCTTTGGGCACACCGGCCAGCTTGGCCACATGTATCCCATAGCTCTTGTCCGTGGCTCCTGGAACCACCGTCCGGAGGAAGACTACCGAGTCTCCTTCTTCCTTCACCGCTATGTTGTAGTTCTCGACCCCGGACAGTACGTCGGCCAGCTGGGTGAGCTGATGGTAATGGGTGGCGAAGATGGTCTTCGCCTTGACCTTGTTGTGCAGGTACTCGGAGACGGCCCAGGCGATGCTCAGGCCGTCGAAGGTACTGGTACCTCTCCCGATCTCGTCCAGGAGGATCAGGCTTTGGGGTGTGGCCGAGGTGAGGATGTTGGCCAGCTCGGTCATCTCGATCATGAAGGTGCTCTGGCCGGAGGTCAGATCATCATAGGCCCCCACCCGGGTGAAAATCCGGTCCACGATCCCCATGGATGCAAAGGAAGCTGGCACGAAGCTCCCCATCTGGGCCATGATCACGCACAAGGCGATCTGTCTCATGTAGGTGGACTTTCCCGCCATGTTGGGACCGGTCAGGATGAGAAACCGGTTCGTCCGGCCAAAGGAGACGTCGTTGGGCACGAACCCTCCTCGCATATCTCTGTCCAGGACAGGGTGGCGGCAGTCTCTGATTATGATCTCGCCGTCGGTGCTCAGTTCTGGTTTCACGAAGTCGTTATCCGCAGCCACCAACGCCAGGGTGGCGATCACGTCCAGCTCGCCTAAGGCCTTGGCCCTCTCCTGGATCGCGCCGGCGCAACCGCCGACCGCCGACCTGATCCGAACGAAGATTTCATGTTCCAGGGCGGTCGATCTCTCCTGGGCGGAGAGGACCTTGGCCTCCATATCCTTCAGCTCCGGGGTGATGTACCTCTCAGAGTTGGTGAGGGTCTGTTTCCTGATGTACTCTTCCGGAACCGCCGATATGTTGGCTCTAGTCACCTCCAGGTAATATCCGAAGACGTTGTTGTAGCTCACCTTGAGCGACTTGATCCCCGTTCGATCTCGTTCTTTTCGTTCCAGCCGGGTGATCCAACCCTTGCCCTCGCGGAGGACAAACCTCAGCTCGTCCAGCTCGTCGTCGTACCCTTCGCGGATGATCCCTCCTTCCTTGATCGTTGCCGGCGGGTCTTCTGCAATCGCCTCTCTTATCTGGTTCACCGTCTCGCCCAGGGCGCCCAGGTCCGACCTGGACCCGATATCAACGATGCGCGATGAGCGGACATCTTCCAGAATCTGGCATAGCTCAGGCAGTCTCTCCAGCGAGCTTCTGAGGGCCACCATGTCCTTGGGCGAGGCGGTCCCGCAGGAGATCCTGGCCGAGATCCGCTCGAGATCGCCGGTGCCTTTCAGAGACTCCCGGATCGTGCTTCGCAGAAGGGCGTTTTTGCAGAGCTCCTCTACGGCGTCGAGCCGGTCTTCGATCTCCTCGGGATACAACGAGGGCATCTGGAGCCACTTGCGCAGGGTCCGGGATCCCATGGGGGTGACGGTTTGGTCCAAAAACTCCAGGAGCGATCCTCTCTTCGACCGGTCCCTGATGTTCCGGAATATCTCGAGGTTCCTCAGGGTGACCTCGTCCAGGACCATGAACTCCGAGGGAGAGTAGAGCTTGATAGTAGATATGTGATCCAGCGCTACCAGATGGGCCGATCCGAGGTAGGAGAGAACAACGCCACAGGCCAAAAGAGAGAGCTCCTTATCCAAGACGCCGAACCTCTCCAGGTTGTCCTTGCCGAAGTGATCGAGTAAGAGGGAACGCGCCTTTTTGATATCGAGATCCTCATCGAGGCTCTGTACGGACAGGTTCTCGAACTCTCCGATCAGCTCGAGGATCTCATCTCCGGTGGACAGGGGGGTTATGCACTCGGCTGCTCTGAACTTGGAAAGCTCCCCGGCTACCTTGGTCACCGCCTCGGTGGCGGAAATCTCCGTGGTGAGGAACTCACCGGTGGAGACGTCGGCGAAGGCCAGGCCCACAGCACCCTGGTCTTCCACCACAGCAGCCAGAAAGTTGTTCGCACCCTCTTCCAGCATGGCGGGCTCGATTATTGTCCCGGGGGTGATTATGCGGGTTATCTCTCTCTTGACCAGGCCCTTGGCCTTCTTCGGATCCTCCACCTGCTCGCATATGGCCACCTTGTACCCCGCCTCGACGAGCTTGGGCAGGTACGCATCCAGGGCGTGGTAGGGGATCCCCGCCAGGGGTATCCGATTCCCATCGCGGTCTTTCTGTCTGGAGGTCAGGGTGATGTTCAGTATCCTGGCGGTGATCGCCGCGTCCTCTTCGAAGGTCTCGTAAAAGTCGCCCATCCGGAATAGGAGGATGGCGTCCCCACACTGGGACTTCATCCTGTGGTACTGCTCCATCAGCGGTGAAAGTTTACCCATGGCCGTCAGAGGGGGTTCGAGATCCAGAGCTCATATCGCTTTCGGTGTGATCTGGATAGCGAGAGTTGTGAAGGTAGCGTGGTACCATTCTCGGGATCGATCTTTCGGTGTAACTACTCAGGTACCTAAACCACTATGGGGGGACTTCACTATGCAGGAACTACCCGGGACATGGGGTATGCTGTAACTAAACACGGAATATAACCGCAGAGTACGCAGAGGGGCGC
>DAOG01000111.1:0-7662 GCA_002501765.1 Methanosaeta sp. UBA204 | reverse complement strand
AATCAACATACCTGAGTAGTTACCTTTCGGTTTTATATCAGGCTAGAACTTCAGCTCCATGCCCAGTATGGTCTCTGTGGACGTCACACCACGGATCTCACGGATACTCAGTACGATCATATTGAGATCATTGATCCCGCCGACGTCGGCGATGGCGATGAAGTCGTTCTCACCGTAGACAGGTACCACCTCCCGGACCCCCTTGATCTGGGAGAGAGTATCGTAGACCGGTTTCTCCGTTCCCAGCTCGACGTTGATCATAATGAAACCTTTCAAGGACCTTCTCTCCTCTTGATTAAACTGCGTCCCACCGATATTAGTCCTTTCCGGCTGTACATAAAGTATAACTTTATGTGCTCAAGTAAATCCGACCGAATAGAGGATTTACTTGCTCGCTATCTGGGCGGGTCTTCCGCTCTCATGGCCAGGTCCAAGAGCATCTTTCTCAGCATCTCGATCTCTCTTTCGATCTGGGTGGAAGGCTCGATCATGGCAGCTTCCATCAGGATGCCCAGGGCCTCCTCGGGTCTTCCCATCCCCACCAGGATGACGGCCTTGTTTCTCAGGTCGGCGGCGCCGGGGCCGACGGCGATCAGCAGGTCGTATGCCTCCAGAGCTTCTTCGAACCGCTGCATCGATCTCAGGACGAAACCCTTGTTCCTCAGAGCCTCCAGGTTCTCAGGATCGGCACTCAGGGCCTGGTCGTAGCATTTCAGCGCCTCTGTGGGTCTGTTCATATGGTAGAGGGCCACGCCCTTGTTGTTCAAAGCGTCGGCGTTCTCCGGGTTCATCTCCAAAACGCGGTCGAAGAACTCCAGTGCATCATCAAACTGTTCCCGTTTTACCCTGTCTATCCCCTTGTGGACCAGGATCTTTTCTTTGGACTTCATAAAGCCACCTCACATGTAGCCCTTGAGGGGGGCGGTCTGTTCCAGTTCAGTCGTCCTTCCGGGCTTCTTGATCTCGCCGAACTGTTTCTCGAACTCCTTGACGTGGGTGCTCAGCCATTCTGCCAGCTCTTTGGCCGCCAGAGGAGGGAGGATAATCTCGGTCTCGATCTTTCTTTCCATCACGTTGACCTGCGTCTCTTTCTGGGCGAGGGTCCTGGGGGTGTCGTTATAGAAGGATATCCTGAAGTCGTAAGGGCTGTGTCCACCCATTGCGCCCACTGCGTAGATCTGCCTGAACTCATCGCTCTTGAGAACCTCGATTGAGACTTCCATGGGACGATCTTCTTTTCTCAAGCTTAAAATAGATGATGACGGCCCGGGAAGAGTCCCGTCGCCAGCCCGTCAGCGAGATCGGGACGGAGGGTTGCAGCTGAAAAGAGTGATTTTATGCTATGCGCCGCTCACCGTCTTTATCCCATTTCGCCCAAGGCGTCATAGACCTTCTCGAAGTCCCTCAGCACTTCTTCCCCTCTATCCGTTGTTCTATATAATATAAGCTTTCCCTGCTCGACCGATATCAACTCTCTCTCGATAAGGCGTTCCAGATAAGGGTTGACCGTTCTGAAGTTCAAGTTGGATTGATAGACAACCTTCGTCTTATTTGCACCATCCATGCATGTTTTGAGAATCGCGACCATGATCTGAATCTTATTTCGCCTCGTATTTCTGTCCCCCATTAGATATAATACACGAGCATCAATGTACATCAGCACAAATTTTACTGTAATGCCTAACCTCAAACACTAATACCATTGAGCTTGCTAATACTTTATAATGCCGCCCTAAATTGAAATCAGTATCTTTCTTAAAGATTTCACATTAGTATCATGCGTATCATACTCGATGACCACGTTTTAGGGTAATTTGTCTAAGACTGATCTGGCATCTCTCAAACCGAGACGAGTATGATCTATTACAAGAATCATATAATTCTATGCCTGTATATTTTTTGGCCCCAATCTTCGTTCAGGTAATGTCATTAATAAGCACACCCAAATAATAATAATAATCATAATCAGTATTTTAGTTATTGAATTAAACAACATAGCAACACTTGTTCGCGGTAGGTACTTCTTTTAATCATTCAATTTAAGTATTTCTAGTAATAATCACATTTACGTATCACAACATCTAACAATATATCCTTGCGACTTTATTTATTACCTATCACGTTACTACCCATACATATAATGCGGACTGTTTGGTATAGGAAGAGAAGAATCCGATAAACAGAGGCAAGGGATGATGACAAACATGCCAGATCAGGCAGAAACGATCCAGGTTTTGGGATGGGATAGAGATGCGTTCGAATATCGTCTCTTTTACCATATTAGTAATACTTATTTCTTTGGCGGTTCCTGTGTGTGATGGCATGATCGCTGTTTACAAGGTGGCCGACTACGGTCCCTGTTCCGGGCAACCAGAAACTCTAGTAGGCCCGGGAGACGTAATTCATTACACCATCATGGTCAGTAACTCCGTTAATGGCAACCTGACCAAGGTGAACGTCACCGACAGCCTGATCGACCTCGACGGTCCCTTCGGTGATAATAATAATGATGGCATCCTCAACTACACGGAGTTTTGGACCTACACCGGTAACTATACGGTTACCGAGAAGGACGTATGCAACGACATCGAGAATACAGTCACCGTCAACGCCACCGATCCCAATGGCAACATCCTGGAAGACGTGGTAGTAAGCTATTGTATACCTACCATCTTCAGTTCGCACCTCAACGTAACCAAGACCGCGGATTATAACTTCGGCATGGGCGGTCCGAAACCTGGAGAGATCATCACTTACGCCATCAACGTGACCAACCCCGGTAACGTCAACCTGACCGACGTAAATGTCACCGACAACCAGATCGATCTCACCGGTCCCGAAGGCGACGTTAACGATGACCAGTACCTCAACACCAGCGAGATCTGGACCTACACCGGTACCTATACGGTCACCGAGAAGGACATCTGTGGCGGTTGGATCAATAATACGGTCACCGCCAGCGCTACCGATCCCTGTACCAATGTCTTGAAAGACGAAACAAGCCACAGTATACCTATCCAGTACGTCAGTGCCAGTTTCGGAGTCGATAAAGAGGCCGATTATGGTCCCTGTCCAGATGACAATGTCGCAAGACCTGGAGATATTATCAACTACACCATCACAGTCACTCCCGACACCGTTCTCAACCTGACCAATGTAAACGTCGTCGACAGCCAGATCGATCTCGCAGGTCCTGAAGGCGACGTTAACGATGACCAGTACCTCAACACCACCGAGATCTGGACCTACACAGGCAACTACACCGTCACCGTATATGACGTTTACATCAATAATACCGTTACAGCCAACGCTATCGACCCCTGCGGCAAAGTCCTGGAAGACGTAAGCGCATACTGGTGTGTCCCGGTAGAGTACGAGCCCGGAATCGATGTCAACAAGACCGCCCTGGACAAGTCTGTCAGGCGCGGTGACGAGATAACATATCTCATCGAGATCCACAACTCGGGCGGCACCTCCTTGCACAACATCGAGGTCAGAGACGTCTTCAACAGAGACGTCGAGTTCGTCTCGGCCTCGCCTATGCCGGACGAAGACAGCCGGTGGCGGTTCGATGAGATTGTCGCGGGAGGCTGGCGCAATATAACCCTGGTGGTGAAGGTCCCTGAGATGCAGGATATGAAGTTCAGCATGGGCCTGGGAGTCAGCGGAGAGGGCTTCGTCAATGCTGCCAACGATTATTCCACGGTACCACCATCTTATGTCATTCAGAACTGTGTCTACGTTACGTCAGAAGAGACCGGACCGACGATATTCTCGGACTGCGAGAGCGTGACCGTGGGCGAGCCAGGCACCGAGCTGAGCACCAGAGAGCACGGCAGCGGCACTTATGACTCTGAAGAAGAGGTGAAGTTGCTCACCGAGAACAAGTCTATCGAGATGTCCAAGGACGTCACCGCAGACTACAACCCCACCACTTTGAGCCTCTACAGGAACCGGTTGGTAACTTACGATTCCAGGTGGACCGAGAAGGCCCGGGCCAAGAATCGCATAACCGGGGCGTCCATGTACGAGGCGTATCATTACGCCACCAGCATCGACCGAAACTCCTACATCAAGCTGGACAAGAACGAGTCGGTGATGGAGATCGATTCCACATTCGATGGAATGGGTCACATCGGGTTCCTCAAGAAGTCTCATCCTGACTCGGCAGCACAGGGTTCACCGATATTCGAGTCCAGAGAAGACTACACCGGCAGCTCCCGGATCTACGAGAAGGTCGACGAATACGGCTCCGGCGTCGTCTTCGACAAGTCCGCCACGGGAACAGGACTGGTGGCCGTGAACAAGCGGGTAAAGGACAGCCAGAAGACCTACGAATCCGGTACCGGCTCCTACGACTCCGAGGAGATTATCAGGACCCACACCAACTACATCGCCAAGGATATCAGCCTGGCACACGAGCCCATGAACAAAAGCCTCACCGATGATGTCTCCATCGAGTCGTCCTTGAAGTGGAAGGAAGGGATGTGGTCTAAGAACCCGAATACCAGCCTCATCGGCGAAGAGTACACCAGCATCGAATATCTGGAGAAGGAGACTGTAGCCTCGGGCCTGAACCAGATGGATATCGAGGCCGAGTTCTCAGGACAGGGCGAGTACAGGGCGATTCTACGAGACGAGGTCGATCTGGACGAGTCCTACGCCGGCGAGTACTCGATCAAACGGCGGGTCCTCTTCCAGGGCATACCCAAGTACGATCATCCTCACCTCAACGTGACCAAGGTGCTGGTCGGAATCGCCCAGGAGAAGATCGGAACAAAGGAGGTGATCCGCGCCGGGGAAGATACGAATAAGATCATCAACGTTGCCACCTACGAGATCATCGTGGAGAACGACGGCGATAGAGCCCTACATCCCATCTATGTGAGGGACTTCTTCCCGCCCGGGGCCAGGTACATCGACGCGTCCGTCCGGCCCACAGAACTGACGTCCACGAGCGCCAACTGGACGCTGACCCATCTCTCGGTCGGCGACGTATCCACGATCACCCTGAGGCTCGATGTGACCAAATATCGGGGAGACGAGCTGGTGAACCGGGCGGAGGCCTGCGGCGAGTACAACGACGATATGATCTGTGATGCGAACTTCTCTGCTTTGGAAGTCGATTGGCTGACGTGCTGTCTCAACGAGACGGTGCATGTGACCAAGACCGCCGAGGTAGATCAGAATGCGACTAACGTCGTCATGTACACCCTGATGATCCAAAACCTCGAAGACTGCACCAGGGTGGCAGAGGTGACCGATATTCTGCCCCTGGGCATGAAGCTCCTGGACGCTTCGATCCCGCCGTCCTCCTACGTGAACGGTACCGTCACCTGGAACCTGATCGATATCATGCCTTTGACGACGAAGACGATCGTATACAGAACCGAGGCGCTTCGAAGCGGGCGCTTCGTCAACGAGGCTCGCGTCGATGTTCGTTCTGTCGACGGGACCGTTGTCCGGCCGGTCTACGTAAGCGCGGCGGTGACAATAGGCGAGTTCGAGGACGAGATATCTGCGCCCAGGTGGCAGCCTCCCGACTGGGGGTTCGACTCGGGTTGTGAAGAGTGCAACGAGCTGACGTCTTGAGGGACGCCGGCCCGCCCCTCCACTCCTCCGGCCGTCTCTGGAAAAGTTCGGTGCAACAACCTTCAAGGAAGGCATCAGACGGGTAGTGAACAACCACCAGGACTTCGCGTCTTCGCGCCTTCGCGTGAGTAAGAAAGTAGGGGGCACGCGAAGATGCGAAGGGAGGGGGCTTTTTGATGAGATCGTTGGGGGAAAGCTCTCACGCAAAGACGCGAAGGCGCGAAGGGGTATTCCTCTTCCAGGGCATACCCAAATACGATCATCCTCACCTCAACGTGACCAAGGCGCTGGTTGGCATCACCCGGGAGAAGATCGAGACCATCGTCCGGCCGGTCTACGTAAGCGCGGCGGTGACCATAGGCGAGTTCGAGAGATCTGCGCCCGGGTGGCAGCCTCCCGACTGGGGGTTCGACTCGGGCTGTGAAGAGTGGAACGATCTCAGCTGTTCAGCTTTTCCAACCCGAATGACTCCTCCAGCACATCAGGATTGAGCCTGCCGCTGACAAAGGTGCGCCTGGACTTCAGGTCGTTCATCACGACCTTGGCAGGAGCGAAGATGTTGTGGTCCACCTTGAAGAAGTCAAAACCACACTCCTTGAAGGTCTTGTAGAAGGGCGCGCCATAGTCTCTGGAGGTCTCCGACGGCATCGCCTTGAGGTACTGCACCAGATCCTCGACCGGCTCATACGCAACGGTGTAATAGGTCTCGCCACCGTAGATTATGGCGTCGTTGGTGGCACCCATGCACATGGTGGCATCGCCGACCACGGGCGCTATGGGCGCTCTGCCCCAGCCACTCTTTATGGTGGTGATGTCAAAGCCCAGGGTGTAGAGCTTGTGCAGGCCTGTTTCCACCACCCGGGCAGATACCTGAACCGATCCTGCTATCGAGTCGGTCGGCGCCACTACCAGCCTCAGATCGGCAGGATCGATGCCGCAGGCCTGGGCTATCTGGTTGGCCGCCTCCACGCCGGGAAGGGAGCTCGATTCCAGGAACAATACCCCCACGTCGGAGTGCTCCTCGAATTCTATACTCTCATAGAGGTCCTTGGTCTTCTTGGCCAGGACCCTGGCAGGTCCCGATCCCATGGCGAAATACTCGCCGACTTTGATCTGCCACATGGCGCACTGGGAGGCCATGCAGGATACTGCAGGATGGTCGGTGGTCACCTGGACCGCGGGCAGAGGCGCGCCGTTTATCTCGTAGGGGACGAGCTGAACGTCCGCCAGGTCTGCCATGCAAATCCGACTCAGATAGATCCCCGCACCCAGTCCACCCTTCGCCGCGTCGGCCACCACGGTGCCGTTCTCCAGATCGGTCGCGACCACCTGGAGCTCTTCGGCGTAGTCCAGCATCTCCTCAAATACCTCAAATCCCAGCTCGTTCAACGACTGCAGATGCACCACCTGTCATTATCGAGCTGCGAAGATAGATATAAATATGGCGATAGCAGAAAATTGGATAAGATGGACGACCCTAGCTGGCGAAGCCCCAGGGAAGCCTCTTTCTCTCGGGCCTGGGAGCCCGGTCACGGGTGCGGTCCCTCTCGTCTACGGGACTGTCGTCTGGCGACTGCAGGATCGGTCCGGGCCCAGGTGCGGTCTGCATCCCCTGCGGGCGGTCTCCGGCATCGTTCTCAGACCGGACGTCGTAGGCGGCCTGATCTTCATAACCCGTCTTCATATTCGTGTTACTTGTCCGGACAGGCATGTCTCCGGCGAAGCCGGGGTTCTCCAGCTCTCTGAGCATCAGTTCCAAGGTTACCAGTCCCAACTTGGCCATATCTATCTCCTGAGTTCCATTTCGGCAGTCCGTTATATTCACTGGGGCAACTAACATGATTTTACTATATATAGGTTACTAAGATGAGCTTCTATAGGCAGGTCTGTCCAGGACGGGTCTTCGGTCCAGGGCGCCCGTCATCGAGCAGGATCGGTTCCGAGGTAGTGGAGAGCAAGTAAATCCTCCATTCGGTCGGATTTACTCGAGTACATAATGTTATACATTATATACAACAAGGAAAACAACCGCGGAGGGCGCAGAGGAACGCAGAGCATTTAGGCATCTCC
>DAOG01000147.1 GCA_002501765.1 Methanosaeta sp. UBA204 | reverse complement strand
CTTAATAGATATGGGGCACCATGTCAAATTCCGGTAATTGACAACATTCAGAGGGATGTAGTCGGGTTAATCGGTGATGAAGTCAACGGCTCCATCCATATCGACGAATCGGGTTTCCCGAAGCAAGGCAAGAACTCAGTTGGTGTAAAACGCCAGTACTGTGGCCGACTCGGTAAGGTCGATAACTGCCAAGTTGGTGTTTTCCTTGATCGATGCAGCTCTCTATCTCCCGGAGGACTGGGCAGAAGACATGAAACGTCGCGCGGCGTGTGGCGTACCTGAAGATGTTGTCTTCAAGACCAAAGCCGAACTCGGACTGGAGATGATCCTCCGTGCACGAGAGAATAACGTTCCCTTCGGCTGGGTTGGAATGGATTCGTTTTGTGGCAGGCAGTCATGGCTTCGAGATAGAATCGATAGCGAGGGAATGATTTACATTGCAGACATTCCCTCTGGTGCATGATTCAACAATAGGGTGAATGGATATGGATATGGATTCAATGTGACGATGTCAAGATAATCAGTTCATGATTGGCTTATCGCCTTCTGGATCGTTCTTGTGGCAGTCCTGCGCCAGGATAAGATAAAATTATGTATATCTGTAGATATTTTATATACCATGAATATGTTTCCTAGAGCTTGTTTGGCCGTCGAACGGTGGTTCACCGATCCAAAAGGGTGCTTTTCCCTCGTGGAACTTGTGAGAAACGGCTTCTGTCGGCCCGCCCTCCCGGCATCAGCTCAAATTTTCCACCTGACAGGCTGCGATCATCTCCACAAGCCTGGCCAGCACCACTTTTCTCATTCCTCCCACGAACTTGATCGATCCCACGACCAGATGCCCTCCGCCGTTGACCCCGCCGTTCTTGATCTCTTCCTGGAGGTCTCTCACCATCTGGGGAATGTTCATCAAGACCCCTTTGCTCCTCAAGACGGCGAAGTCCGGCCCGTAACCGATGGTAACGACCGGAGTGCCTTGATACTTCTTGCAGAGGAGGTCGTGAACCTCTCCGGAGGTCTTGCCCGGAGGGGGAAACGTGAACTTGTGGGCGAAGTTCTCCACGTCCAGGACGTTCATCATGATGCCGTTGGGTAACCGCTGGCTCTTGACATGTGGCATGGTGGCCTTGAGCTGCTCATCGATGGCGGCGTTGGCCTGCTCACAGAGCAGCTCGACTATCCTCTGGTGCCGGTCCAGCCTGCCCAGACAGAGGATGTCGTTGATCAGGCCCCTGCCATCGTTGAACCTCAGCCAGAAGGCCTCGTAGTCCAGGGCCAGGGCGATCTTCTTCAGATCCTCCAGCCTGAACCGGTCCTCTACCAGCTTTATGTACCGTTCCGCCTCCAAAGCCTCGCTCCTGTCGCCGACGGCAGAGACAGCGGGGAAGTGCTTGATCTTCTCTTCTACATCTGGGTTGATCATCCTGGCAATCTCTGTTCCCAGCATCCCGGTGGTGACCCCGAAGTCGCCCCCGGCATGGGCGGGGTTGACGTGGGCGATCAGGTACTGGTTCACCACTTCATCGGGATGGTGATGATCCACCACCATCATCTCCAGGCCGTAGATCTGGGCCTGTTTCATGGCCGGTACGTCTTCTTCAGTGGATCCGTTGTCCATCAGGAGGATCAGCGGCATCTTCTGGTCGTGCCTGCGCTGGTCCTCCAGAGCGTAGGTGAGGTCCTTGGTGATGTCCTCCAGCTCGTAGAAGGGCGCCTTCGAGGGGGCCCTCCGGTAGTTGTAGTGTTCGGCATCGGGCCCGCCCACCTCCCTGATCAAAGGTAGGATGGCGGTTTCCACGGCCACCGCCGAGGATATGCCGTCGGCGTCGGCATGATGCCTGATCACGATGGGCCTGGACTTGAATATGGCTTTCCTGATCTCTTTGGCGACCTCTCTCATCTTTGGTCTCAGCTTCGAGATCACCTCGCTCTCTATGAGGAGTGGCGGGTCGTAGGGTTCCGCCCTCTTGTCGATTCCCTTCTCGATCATCTCTTCGACCCGGGAAGCTTCGCCACCCCAGAGCTGTGTCATGGACCTGACCTCCACCTGGACCTGGTCGTTCCTGGTGGAGACCTCGCCGATCGTCCGGACTATCATCTCACTCTCGATCTCCGGGTAGGCACGAACGCCCGCCCGCTCGAAGGCAGCGCAGGAGACCAGGCCGCTTTCGTCGGCCACGCCGAATATGGTAGGTCCGCCCGTCTGCTTGACCTGGATCACCTCGCCTTCGATAGAGACGAGTTTTCCCACCAGCCCCTCCAGATCGCCGGCCTTGGAGATGGGAAGGTCCTTCTTCACCGCGATTATGTGATGCTCGCCCATGGTCGCCGGTTCCAGCTCGATGTTGCCGTTGGGGGCGACGTTCCTGACCCGGACGCAGATCTCCTCGCCCACCCCGGGGGTCTGCTTCAGGTACTTGTTGTGGGCCAGACCCCGGACGCTCTTGTTCAGGTCGACGAATGCCCCGAAGTTGGCGATCCCTGAGACCTTGCCCTGGTAGATATCGCCCACAACAAGATCATTTGTATCGCATGCAGAATCCAGGATGTGCACGGCGGGGATCTTTGCACACTTTTCGCATAGCTCTCGCTTGGAACTGAGCCTGGTGCCGCAGACCGCGCACCGATATTCGCGGCCCAGGCCACCGCACTGGTCACAGGTCTCGGTTACGGCGATGGTACCGGCGCCGTTGCAGACGGTGCACCTGGTCGCTCCTTTCGTTACGAGATCGTCCATCTCGCCTTCGGTGGCCTCTCCCAGGCTGATGGACTCGGTCTTGCCCGTACCCTTGCAGTTGGGGCAGACCTTCTCGCCAACGTCGATGCGCCCTTTTCCTCCGCACTTCTCGCACAGGTTCATCGTCGATGAATAAGACGCCCAAGGGATTTATCGATTTTGGGACGATAGGAGGTAAATATCATGCTCGATCTCTTCCGGGCATGCGAATCGCGGTTCTGCGCATCGGCCACAGGCCGGAGAGGGACAAGAGGATCACCACCCATGTGGGGTTGGTGGCGCGGGCCTTCGGTGCCCGGGAGATGATACTGGTCGGTCATGACGAGAAGGTGGAGCAGGGCCTGAGAGATGTGGTGGACCGATGGGGCGGCGATTTCCGGCTGAAGGCAGGAGCAAACTGGAGAAGCGAGACGAAACGATGGAAGGAGAACGGCGGAAAGGTGGTCCACCTCACCATGTACGGTTCGGTCCTGGATGAGGTGATCGACGAGATCAAAAGATGCGAAGATATCATGGTGGTGGTGGGTGCCGAAAAGGTCCCGGCAGAGATCTACGAGCTGGCGGACTGGAACGTGGGCGTGGGCAGCCAGCCCCACTCCGAGGTGGCCGCCCTGGCGGTCTTTCTGGACCGGCTTTTAGAAGGCCGGGAGCTTGCCAAGAGGTTCGAGGGCAAGATCCAGATCGTGCCCAGTCCCAGGCACAAGAAGGTGATCGAACGCACAGAGTGACTTCGGATGTTGATGTCTCCATGAGGATCCTTGCCGTGGGGCATAACGTGAGGCAGATCGCCACGTCGGCCAGCCAGGCGGGTCATGTCGTCCTGGCCGCAGACTGTTACTGTGACCAAGACCTGGTGGATACGGTCTCCGAGGCGAAGCGGCTGAGATGTGATCCTTCGGTTCCCAACGACCTGGCCCGGGCCGCCCGGGAGGTTGTCCAGGACTCTCTGGACGGCTTCTCGCCCGATGCCGTGGTGCTGGGATCCGGTCTGGAGGGCCTGGTCGTAAAGGGCGTCGAGGTTCTGAACAACCCCGCCCAGAAGGTCGCCCAGGTCTCCGACAAACTCTGGCTGGCACGATGGCTCGAGCGGAGGGGGTACCCCACCATCTCCACCGCGCTTTCGGAGGACAAGGGCGAGCTGGAAGGGTGGCCGCTGATGGTCAAGCCGCGGACGGGAGCAGGTGGCTGGAAGAACCGTCTGATCTGGGATGACGAAGACCTGGGAGGAGACCTCGTAGTCCAGGAATGGGTGGAAGGAAAACCTGCCAGCGTCTCGGTACTGGGCGACGGTTGCCAGGCTCTGGCGGTGGCGGTCAACGAGCAGCTGATCGGCACACCGTGGCTGGGGGCCCGGGGGTTCAGGTACTGCGGGAACCTCACGCCCTTCTACGGATCGGAGACGGCAAAGATGGCGGAGATGGGCGAAGAGATCGTCGCCGAGCTGGGGCTGGTGGGGTCCAACGGCATCGACTTCCTGGTCACAGATAAGGGGCCCGTGGTGGTAGAGGTGAACCCCCGGATCCAGGGTAGCCTAGACTCGGTGGAGCTATCCACGGGCATGAGCATCTTCCAGGCCCATCTCCTCTCTTTTAGGGGGGTGCTGCCCGAAAGGCCTGTACACTACAGGAGGGCGGCGGGCAGGGCGATCCTCTTTGCGGACAGAGACCTGATAACAGGCGACCTGTGCGGGGACTGGGTCGCGGACGTTCCCCGGGCAGGATCGATCTTCAGGAGTGATGAGCCGGTCGTCTCTATCCTGGCTGCCGGGAAGAACGGGCAAGATGTGATGGACCTGCTCCGGAGGCGGTCTGTTGCCGTCCGCCAGGGGCTCCGCGACGCTTGATGGGATAAATTACCAGGATAAGACGCTGTAGAGCCACCTACAGAAGATGGTAATTGCTTTTTCGATCCCGCTCCCGCTCTCCAGCTTCTTCTTGTCCTTCTCATCGAAGCTATCATCCTTCATCCAAGACATGCTCTCTGGGTTGTCGATCGCGGGATATAACGATATCGGTATCTCTTCTTTCGTCCCGGCGGTGGCCTATGAGTGTACAATATTATACATTATATACAAAGGGAAACCAAAATCTTTATGATACATAAGCTCAGGTTCCTATGCGGTGGTGCAGGATGGATATTGTAACCGTAATCGAGGGGCTTCAGGCTTTGATCGTGTTTGTAGCTTTTGTGCTGATGCTGGCTGTCGGGTTCAAGGTCTGGCGATGGAACTACGTAACCCCTCCACGGTAGACGATCCGGCAGGCTGTCATATTTTTAGTTTTTTGGTAACTACTCAGGCACCTAAACCACTATCGTGGGATTTCACTATGCAGGAACTACCCGAGACATGGGGCTACTGTAACCAAACA
>DAOG01000131.1 GCA_002501765.1 Methanosaeta sp. UBA204 | reverse complement strand
TATAGCCACAACGGGAACTGCTGAGAATAATCAACAGACCTACTATCTGCACTACTACATCAATTATATCCGAAATACCACCTTTTTTTTCACGATAAGTACCCAAAAATAATAAACCTAGACCAAATGATATATAACCCAAAGCAGTGAGTATTGCCGGGGGGAATGATGCTTGGTATTGAGCCTTGAACCAGATATCTGAATCCATTGATGCAAGTTGATCGGCCCAAAAACTCAAAGTATCGCCAAGCCAGTATTGTCCTATCCATGCAACAGCCAGACCCGCAATTACCAAGCAATATCCAATGCTATTCTTGCTGGTTATACTAACCACCTCCTTTTACTATCCCAATGCGTGCATGTTTCCATATCTTCAAATCGGTTAACTTGAAGCTGCATCAGCAGTCTACACCAGCGGAACAATGGTCAATACCCCCATAATTTTAGTCTCATTCAATCTCCTTCCGATCTTTGTCATCTAGTCACCTCATAGTTTTCCCGCCCGCGGCACCGACCACATACGAACTTCTCCCTCCTATCCTATAGGTTCTCGATCGGCACCGGCTCCCCGGGGTCGGCGATCTCGAAACCGAATACCCGCGAGTAGAAGTATAGCTCGGCCTCGATGGCGCGCCTGATATTCTCGGCACGGCGGAACCCGTGCTGCTCTCCCTCGAAGGCGATGTACGCGGCAGGAAGCTTCCTGGCACACACCGCTTCGAAGATCTTCTCCGCCTGGTCGGGAAGGACAACTCTGTCTTCCAGCCCCTGGAAGAAGATCACCGGGCTCGATAATTGATCGACGAAGTTGATCGGCGAACGTTCCCGGTAGATGTCGCGCCGCTCGGGATAGGGACCGACCAGCCGGTCCAGATAGTGCGACTCGAACTTGTGAGTATCCCTGGTCAGCACCTCCAGATCGCTGATCCCGTAGTAGCTCGCGCCCGCCCCGAAGACGTCACGGAAGACAAGCGCGCTCAGCGTCGTGTAGCCTCCCGCGCTCCCGCCACGAATTATGAGCCGGTCGCCGTCGGCCTCGCCGCGCTCGACCAGGCAGAGGGCGCCGTTCACGCAGTCGTCGACGTCGACGATCCCCCATTGTCCCTTCAGGCGCGATCGGTACGCCCGGCCGTAGCCGGTGCTGCCGCCGTAGTTCACGTCGAGCACGGCGATCCCGCGGCTGGTCCAGTACTGGATCTTCGGGTCGAGGGTGCTCGATGCGGCCGATGTCGGTCCACCATGACTCATAACCAGGAGCGGTGGTCGTTCGCCGAAAGAAGCGACGTAGTCCCGGTTCCGTGGCGGATAGAAGAATGCGTGCGCGGTCAGACCAACTCCTGTGGGGAACTCGACCGTTTGGGGCATCGATAGGTATCCGGCATCGGTCGCCGTCTTGCTCGAACAACGCAGCACCTCCACCTGCCGCCTGGAAAGGTCGAGCCGGACGACCGAGGGCGGCTCGGTGGGCGAACCGCCGACGAAGACGACGCGGCCGGGCGCCGCCCGGAGATAGGCGATCTCGGTGTAGGGTATCTCTATCGTCTCCAGCTCATGGGTCACAGCGTCAAGGCTCGCCAGGTGCCAGGTCCCATCCCTAGAGTAGGCGCAGACCAAACGGTCTTCCGACTCGAACGCATAGGTGGAGAGCCCGAAGACCCACTGGGGGCTCCCGAACTCGGCCTCCATCTCGAAGAGGGGCTCGATGCGTCCTTCGTGCCATCGGTAGAGGTTCCACCAGCCGGTCCTGTCAGACACGAAATGGAGGACGCCGTCTGGCGACCACTCCGGCTGGAAGATGGATTCGTCGGCACCGCCCGCAATATGCTCGGTCCTGCCCACCGATCCGTCCGCCTCCAGCTCGCCGACCAGAAGCTCGGTTCCGTCCCAGGGCATCTCGGGATGGTTCCAGGTGAGCCATGCCAGGCAGGATCCGTCCGGGCTGAGGCGCGGCGACGAATAAAAGTCGTTCCCGGAGACGAGCACCTGCCGATCTTCGCCGCGCAAGCCGATGCTCGTCAGGTAATTGAGAGCCTCGCTGTCGGCGACGGTGTGGTCCTCGCACACCCAGATCATTCTCTGTCGGTGGCGGTCTATGATCCCGTCCGCGTAGCGGTACCCACTTTGAGTGATCGGGCACGGCTGGCCGCCATCCAAATGGCAGAGGCGTTGATCGGAGAAGTTCGAGAAATAGACCGTGCCGTCTACGACGAGAAACGATCCGCCGCCGTACTCATGGACCCGAGTCCGGGCGTTGAAGGGCGGCGGCACAACATCGGACATACGACCCTCTGGGGACCAACGCACGACGACGTATCTGCCACCTTCGGCAGGACGCATCTCGATCCAGTAGATATCTTCACCGTCGATGATAGTCTGCTCGAGCCTGATCGTCCCGGACGATACGAGGTCTGAGGTGATCGGCGACCTCCAGGAACCGTATGGCGCTATCTGTGGTTCAGTCATCTTGATCGACCTCCATCATGCTATCTATTGGACCGGAGAACGATGGCTCTAATAGCAACGTCGCTGAGAAGAACGCATCTAGCCGCCATACCCGAGCTCCTTGGCCAGGGCGAAGGCGGCCTCGGCCTCATCATCATCGCCGAGCCGCTGGAGAGCCCAGCTTTTGCTGTACCAGGCCGATGCAAGCTGCGGATCGATCTCGATCGCCTTCTCGAAGCACGCGATGGCCTCGTCGTACCTGCCCATCCTGTTGAGAACCTGCCCTCTGTCGTTCCAGACGGCTGCGTCTGACGGATCGATCTCGAGGGCCTTGTCGAAGCATAAGAGAGCCCGATCGAACCGTCTCAGCATCTGGTGAGCCTTGCCTTTGTTGTACCAGGCATCTGCGATCCGGATATCCATATCGAGGGCTCTGTCGTAGCAATCTATGGCCTCATCGAACCTGCTCTGTCTGTCGAGAGACAGGCCTTTATTGTACCAGGCGTCTGCGCGTTGGGGGTCGATCTCGATGACCTCGTCAAAGCATCCTACGGCTTCTTCGAACCTCCCCAGCTCGTTGAGAGCCAGGCCTTTGTTGTACCAGGCGTCTGCGAACTCTGAATCTATACTGAGAGCATTCTCGAAGGAGACAACGGCAGCACCGGGCTTTCCCAGCACCCTGAGAAGAAGACCTCTGTTGTACCAGGCGTCTGCAAGCTGTGGATCTATACCGAGAGCATTCTCGAAGGAGGCGACAGCAGCATCGGGTTTTCCCAGCACTTGAAGAACAAGACCCCTGTTATACCAGGCGTCTGCAAGCTGCGGATCGATTTTGAGGGCCTTGTCAAAACATATGAGAGCAGCATCGAGACGGTCCTGCATCTGGAATATACAGCCTTTGTTGTACCAGACCCCTGCGAGCCGGGGATCTATATTGAGCGCCTTGTTGAAGCATGTGGCGGCTGCATCGAGGCTGCCTTCTGCCAGGAGGATACAGCCTTTGCTGTACCAGGCGTCTGCGCGTTGGGGATCCGCGTCGAGAGCCTTATCGAAATAGACCACGGCCACGTCGAGGTTGCCCAGCTTTTGGAGCACGCTACCTTTGTTGTACCAGGCATCTGCCAGCTTTGGTTCCAGCCCGAGGGCCCTGTCGAAACGTTCGAGAGCTTCTCTGTACCTGCCGAGATGCGAGAAGGCCAGGCCCTCGTTGTTGTAGGCATCTGCGAACCAATGATTTATAGCGAGAGCTCTATCGAAGCACTCGATCGCGTCCTCATATCTGCCAAGGTGCAAGGTAGCAAGACCCTTATCGTTCCAGAGGAGCTCTGATGGGCCGATCCTGATGGCCTCGTCGAAGCATGCGATAGCCGCATCGAACCTGCCCATATTCTGGAGAGATTTGCCTTTGTTGTACCAGGCATCAATGATCTCAGGATCGATTTCGAGGGCCTGCTCATAGCAATCGGCGGCCTCGTCGAAATCGCCTCTCGCCTGGAGGATCAAGCCTCTGTTGTACCAGGCGTCGGTGATCATATGGTCGATCTCGAGAGCCTCGCCGTAGCAATCGGCAGCCTCGTCGCCCTCGCCCTTCATCTGGTGGATCTGGCCTCTGTTGTACCAGGCGTCGGCGATCCCAGAGTCGATCTCGAGGGCCCTCTCGTAGCAATCGACGGCCTCGTCGAAGTCGCCCATTGCCTGGAGTATCATGCCTCTATTGTACCAGGCGTCAGCGATTCCGGGGTCGATCTCAAGGGCCCTCTCGTAGCAATCGGCGGCCTCGTCGAAATCGCCTCTCGCCTGGAGTATCTGGCCTCTATTGTACCAGGCGTCGGCGATTCCGGGGTCGATCTCGAGGGCTTCGCCATAGCAATCGGCGGCCTCGTTGAAATCGCCTCTCGCCTGGAGTATCAGGCCTCTATTGTACCAGGCGTCTATGATCATAGGGTCGATCTCGAGGGCTTCGCCGTAGCAACCCGCAGCCTCGTTGAAGTCGCCTCTCGTCTGGAGTATCAAGCCTCTATTGTACCAGGCGTCAGCGATTCCGGGATCGATCTCGAGGGCTTCGCCGTAGCAACTCGCAGCCTCGTTGTCCTCACCCTTCATCTGGAGGATCTGACCTTTCTTGTACCAGGCTTCGGCGATTCCGGAATCTATCTCGAGGGCCTTGCCGTAACAATCGGTGGCCTCGTCGCCTTCGCCACTTGCCTGGAGTATCAGGCCTTTCTTATACCAGGCGTCGGCGATTCCGGGATCGATCTCGAGGGCTTTACCGTAACAACCTGCAGCCTCGTCGTCCTCGCCCCTCTTCTCGTGAGCGTCGCCTCTCTGGAGCCAATAGGCTGGTGTATATTCCAGACCGGCAGCCTTCTCTTCCTCGGACCTCGAAGGGTTCCTATCAACGTTCGAGCCGCCCGGAACCACATAAATCGCACCGAACCTATCAATATCACCGTAAAGGTTTCTGTCCCACTGGTTGACGCCCAGATCGGTAGTGTTGCGGTTCTCGTTGTCTACAAAGCGATTCTGATGGATCTTGTTGTTGTTGGAACTAATAGCGATCCAGATACCATATTTGTTTTTGCTGACGGTATTATTGACGATGGTATTATAGCTCGAGCCTTCGAGAAAGATACCATACCATCCGTTCTCTATGACACAATTATCTTTGATGAGGTTGTTATTGGACCTCACCTCGATTCCGGCTCTTCCAACACCGGCGTTCTTGAAGATGAGACCCTCGAGCCGGACACCGCCTGCAGAGAGCGTTAGCGCGCTCCCGTCTTCGCCAGCATCCACAACAGGTTTGCCGCCGCTGGTATCTACGCCACGGACTGCGAGCGGCTTATCCACGATTATATTTTCGTAGTAAGTGCCGCTCTGCACCTCGACGGTATCTCCCGGGCGGGCGGCGTCGATGGCTTCTTGTATGCTGATATACTCACCACCAGCACCAATGGTGACAACGTCTGCCTGTACCACCGTGGGCAGAGACGCCAAGATCATCAAGAATAAGAGCGACTTTAGCCTCATCCAACCTCCTGCCTAGGCATCTTACTATCTTAATATACGAAAGGGTTTTGGTACCGTAACAACTTCTGCCGTTGCGATGGAGGATATCAAAAAAAAACCACAAAATCCGATATTCATCGGTTGAAGTATCTTGACATTGTCACATTATGGGGTAAAATCAATAACAGTAGGCACCGGAGGCTTCAGATATATTTACAAAATATATAAAATATCAGTAGCTTCAATTAGGGGTCCAACGTGACAATGTCGAGGTATTTAAAGGGTATTTAAAGATGGGGACTGGTTGGCAGGTACATCGAAAGTCTCTTATATATAAACTCGCAAATAAGATGCAGTTTTCCACAGCTACGAAGGAGGTAACGTTTCATGTCAGAGCACATTCTTGAGATGGCCCGGGCGCAGGTCAGGGTGAAAGACGGGAAGATCGAGGTGCTGACCGACCCCATGATAATCCGCTGCCCCCTGAGAGAGGATCTGTACGGGTGTGAGAAAGAGTTCTCGATATACCGTGGAGAAGGTGCTTAGAGAGCACATGGAAGAGCTCGGCATGTACGGTCCGAACAGAGTGCTGGAGCTTGACCAGAAACCAGTAAGCTTCGGAGCCTCGGAGATAATCACCGACGCCATGGCTGAAGATCTTGTTGACGCTGCGGTGGTGGTATGCGAAGGCGCAGGAACAGTCATCGTCACCATGTCAGAGGTATTGCAGGCCATTGGTGCTCATATGACCGGCCTTTACCACACCGAACCCATTGGCCAGATACAAAGGGGTCTGAAAGAAAGGGGCAGTATTCTCCTAGACCGCCAGTGCACCATCGACCAGGTGAAGGGGTACGAGGTGGCGGTGAAGGCAGGGTTCGAGAAGATCGTGGTCACCATAACCGGACACAGGGCCTTCGAGGCCAGGCTGCTGCGGGAGATGGGAAAAAAGTGCGGTGTGCAGCCCGTCATCTTGGCCGTTCATAACACAGGCATGAGCGAGGAGCAGGCCGGGATCCTGGTTGAGCACTGCGATATCGTGTGGTCCTGCGCCTCTAAATGGGCCAGGAAGATGGTGGGAAAGAGGGCGAAGATACAGATGGGGGTATCCATTCCGGTCTTCGCCCTGACAGATATGGGAAAGCGCCTGGTGCTCAATCGAGCCCTCCATTTTGAGGATGGTTTGGTCATCCACCGGGCCATCCTGCCTCACCTTAGGACCGATCGGCAACCTGAACCGCTCATGTAGGGACGTGATCTGCGCAGGCTTAGCAGGTTAGCCATAGCTTCCTTGCTTTATCGACAGTATAACGTTTGTTCGCAGAGCCTATCGGATGCTGCGAAGACACGCCGCCCTATTCTTCGCAGCGCCGTTGAGGTCGAACCCCAGCTCTCTCAGGAGCTCTGGCGTCTTCCCCTGGCCGTGGAGCAGAACCTCCACCAGGTCCGAGGGCTCGTCGATATCACACCCGCACCGGTAAGACTCGTAGACCCCCGCGGACATTCCCAGATCCTGCGCCACCTGCAGGTGCCTGAGGTAGCTCAGACCGTAATAGCAGACCCTGAAACCGGGATCTCTGACCAGGATCAGGTTGGTGCCTCCACCACGTCCCGGCGCTATCACCACATCACCGGAGGTCCGGACCAGTTCTTCCACGTCCCGGGCCCTGATGATAGGCAGATCGGCCATGGCGATCAGCAGGTCGGCAGGCCAGTTCTTCTTCACCTTCCAGCATTCTATGAATTGGTTCAGAGCAGGATCGAGTTCCTGGCGGCATACGACCACCTTTGCAGTCAGGAAGGTATCCGCCTCGGAAAGAGGATCTCTGGAGAGGACCACCACATCGCCTACGACAGAGACCGCCTCCACCACATCTCCCAACATGGTCAAGGCCAGGCGTCTTCGTTCTTCTGCTGTGAGGATGGGTGCGAGCCTGCTCTTGGCATTCTCCAGCCTGAAGGGTACGATCACCAGAAGAGGTCTCATGGCCGGTGATCTCCGAGACGGGCCCTTATCACGTCCATCTCTCTGGGCCGGAATAGTCTGCCCCCCTCCTTTGGATAATCGAGGCCGCGAAATATCACCACAGGGGTCCCGTCGTCCCCTTCGCCCATCAGGAAGTTGGCCATGGCCGCGATCTCGTCTACGATCGCCTCCTGAGTGATCGCCAGCGCTCGGCCTTCCAGATCAAACTCGCCCCTCCAGTCGCGGACCGCCCCTATCCCGGCCCAGCCAATCGCCACCCCGGCCACCCCGCAGCGGAAGGGTCTGCCGCAGGTGTCGGTGACGATCACCGCGCAGTCTTCGGGCATGGCGATCCTTATTCTCTCGGCGCTGGCCATGGGGTCCTCGGGCAGCAGCAATATCCTGCCCGGTCCTGCGTTGGAGTTATCGATCCCGGCGTTAACTCCGACGTGGCCGAACTTGGTGACGGTCAGAAGGAACGGGGTCTCTATCAGGATCTCTCTCGATTCTTCCAGAACCGCCTGGACGAACCTGGGATCACTCCTTAGACGTCCGGCAAGGCGGAGGGCCACAGGTCCGGGCCGGTACCTGGCAAGACCCCTGACCCGGCCCTCCGATTTGGACACTATCGTAGAAGCGATGCAGACCAGATCGTTATCCTGCAGGGCGAAGCGCTCCATTATCATCGAGGCTAAGTCGTCGCCCTCTTTCACCAGGGGCATGCCCTTGACGACCTGGCCGGATATGATGTCCATGGATTACTTGAACCGCTCCTCGTAAGGCTTGGTGCTGATGTAGTAGAGACGGGCCTGTACCAGCAGGTCCAGAAGGTAGGAGTAGTTCTCGGCTACGATGGTCAGCCTATCGTCGCTCTGTTCCTCCCACTCGATAGCGCTGTAGCTCTCCGCAAAGGGTCTCCAGAAACCTGCCGGAGAAAACTCCATGTGGTACTTGTGCCTGTCCGTGAACTCCAGGTTGATCTGCTCCCTCATGGTCCCCCTAGCTTGAACTCTTCCTCTTCCTTTCCACCAGCTCGGCGAAGGCCAAAGTCCCGCTTATCTTGTTGATCTTGGCCCGGACAATCTCGCCCTTGACGGTATTAGGAATAAAGATCAGGTACTTATCCATCTTGGCTATTCCGTCGCCTTTGTTCCCTACCGACTCGACCCGTAGCTCGTAGATCTCGCCCTCCTCGAGTACGTCCTTGGGTATGGCCGCCCTGGCTTTCCTCTTCCTCACCGGCCGGTGAGCGCCACAGGCTTCGCACTTCATCATCAAGACCCGGTCGCTCTTGACGAGCACGGTGTCTGGCCGGTGACATTCGGAACAGATCACGTACTCCTGGACGTAAGAGTCGATGTGACGCTCCAGAGACTCCGGGGAGAACCTTCCCTGGAAGACGGCGTGCTGTCCTTCTATCTTTCCCGCGGTACCCATCTCCTGGAGCATGAACTTCATCAGATGATCTGAGTCTCTGTTCAAGGAGACGGCTATGCTGGCAAAGTTCTCCAGCACCGTAGTCTTGCCCTCGTAAAAGATCTTTGTAGGGGGGATGGTGAATCTGTCCTCGGTGCCTTTGGATGCAGGCATCATCTTCATCGCCCGCTCCAGGCTGCTCATATAATCTTCCATCGAAACAACACCAAAAACAAAACTATCTGATCAGGTCCTGCCCCTTGCTTATGACGATCTTGATGGGGGTGGGCAGCTTATGACCCGCTCTCTTCAGGCCGAGCTTGGCATGGTCTGCGTTCTGGGCAGAGGTGCTGATGGTGAAGATCTTCTGATCGGCATCCATCCGGGCAGCGGTTCCCACTATCTTCCCGAAGGCATGGCGCATCCCGCTGGAGACCCTATCAGCACCGGCTCCTGTGGCCTGCTTGTTCTCTCTGATCACGTGGTGGGGATAAACCCTAAGCTTCAGATGGAAGTTCATCCGCCCCACAGTTTTCTGTAGGTAACGGTTGGCGGTGATCCGGGCGGCTTCCAGGGCAGTGTGCCTGATCTGGCAAGGCTCTTTTACTATAAGGTCCAGACTCACCGGAAAATCTGCGGTGAGGTTGCCCATGTCATAATGGACGACCTTACTTCCTGGAACGCCACCCATGTACTTCTTACGGGTATAGGGGCGTTCCAACCTCCTGTACATACTTGCTGGTTTACGTGCCAAAAACAAATTCCTCCAGATAATCGTGATCCTGGATTACTATATCTATCGAGTTTATAAGGCTTCCTTAGACGGTGGCCGGTGTAGAGGCGGCGATCTCTCCTTTCAGGGGCCTCTTGACCAAGGTGGCCACGTCCTCCCGGGAAGAGTTGGCCAAAATCCACATCAGCTTTACCAGGGCGACCTCGGGGAGCGTGTCTTCTCCCTCGATGGCTCCTGCCGCCAGCATGTCCCTGCCGGTGTCATAGACCCTGTCACATACCCTTCCCCGGATACACTGTGAGGTTATCACCACCGGTATGTCGGCATCGGTGGCGGTTCTTATGGAATCCACCCAGTCGGAGGCGACGTGGCCGAGGCCCGTCCCTTCGATGACTATGCCTTTGTAGCCGGACTGGACGTAATAGTCCAAGATATCGGAAGAGGCTCCCGGGAAGTACTTGACCAGGGTGCACCTGTGCTCCAGCCGATCGAAGAGTTCCAGATCCATCTCGCCCCTGTGCCGGTAAGTCCCGAAGGTCTCGATACGGCGAGACAAATAGTCTACCTTGCCTATCGGATGCTGGTTTATGCTCTGGAAGGCGTCTCGCCGGGAGGTGTGCATCTTGCGCACCCTGGTCCCTCTGTGTATCAGGCAGAAGTCGTCGTTGGTGGTGCCGTGCATCACCACGCAGACCTCGGCAATATCGCTTACTGCCACCGTGGCAGCACAGATCGCGTTCATAGTGCTGTCGCTGCTGGGCCGATCAGAGCTCCTCTGCGAACCCACCACGACCACAGGAACCGGGGTCTGGAGCATGAAGGATAGGGCGGCGGCGGTGTAGGTCATGGTATCGGTTCCATGGGTCACGATCACCCCGTCGGCGCCCTTGCGGATCTCCGAGGCGACGGACCGGGCCAGCTCCTGCCAGTACTCGACCTTCATGTTCTCGCTGAGGATGTTGTAGATCACCTTCCCCTCGTAGTTGGCGATCTCCTCCAGCTCGGGGATGGAGGATATTATATCTTCTGCGGAGAACTGGCTGGTCACCGCGCCTGTCCGGTAATCGACCTTGCTGGCGATGGTACCGCCTGTCGACAAGATGGATACGTTGGGCAGGCCTTCTCGCCGCCTCAGCGGCAGAGCAGGCGGCAGCTTCAGGGCATGTCCCTTCTCCAGGAGCTCCACGGTGGCGCCCTCTCTTTTTATGCCCACGTTGTAGCCGCTGTCCTGCTTTATCACGATACGATCGCTCACAGAGGGCATGAGGACGCCCTCGTACCTAACCTCGGCCTTAAAAACCGCTACCCGGTCTCCCAGTTCCAGCATCATCGATCACCAGGTCGTCTAACTCCGGTTCCTATCTATCCGGGAGTGCTCAAAAACGTTGCCCATGGGTGGCGGTGTCACGGGTCTGCCTGTGGACGTCGGGTAGGACGGGATCCGGCGCCGGGGGAGCACCTTTTCTACCCTGGCCAGGGTCTCTGTCTCCTTTTTGGTCAGATCGGGCCACAGGGGACGGGCCTCTTGGGGATGATCAGAGAGTGGCCTCTGGAGAAGGGATTGATGTCCAAAATCCCCCAGGACAGCTCGTCTCCGTATACGCGGTGGGCTTCTCTCTCGCCCCACACGGTCTAAGATGGCGTCTGAAAATATCTCACGTGGATGTACCTGGTTTGCATTTAAAAGCCCAGCGGTAACAACCCTTGTTCCAATGACCTCATTTTGCAGAACTCCAGGCAGACCTTTATGATGAGGTGACGATCCGAGCAGCCTGACGGCTTCGCCCTGATTGATCCTCATGAACACCACAACTCTCGTCCTTATCATCCCATTCGCGCCAGCGCAGCCTTTTTCACGCTTATCAAGCTTGGTTGAGATATCTCTCCAGTGCTGCAATCCTCGACTTCAGTCCCATTATCTGGCTCTCCAGCTTTCCTTTCCCTAGGAGATCAATCAAATATACACTTCCCAGCTCAAGTTTGGTACTTCATAACAGAAAGGATTTCCGTTCAAGCGCTCTCAAGGACGGGTTGTCAATCCATTAGCAATGTTTATTACAAATCAGTTGGAAATAAAGAACATCATGGGAGAGGACTGGTTTGAGAGAGGCGTATCCTATGCCAGAAACCGTTCCTACGATACGGCACTGAGCTACTTTGACAAGGTAATAGATGCAGACCCGATGAACGCCAGAGCCTGGAACAACAAGGGCTACGTTCTCTGCTCCCTGGAGAGAGATGAGGAGGCGACCGAGTGTTACCTGAGGGCAACTGAGATAGATCCATCCTACTCAATTGCCTGGTACAACTGGGGGAATGCACTCTCAAGGCTCGGTAGATACGAAGAGGCGGTCGATTGTTATGAGAGGGCGCTGGAAGTGGAGCCGCTGTACGGAGCCGCCTGGATCAACAAGGGTCTTGCTCTGCGATGGCTGGGTCTGTACGAGGAAGCCATTGAGTGTTATGATATAGCGCTCGAGTTTTATCCCGCAAATGCAATTGCGTGGACCGACAAAGGGACTGCCTTTGCCAAGATGGAACAATATGAAGAGGCTATCGGGTGTTTTGAGAGGGCCATAGAGCTGGATCCATCAGCGCTCTTTGCCTGGATCGATAAAGGAAGTGCCTATGGCAGTCTGGGCAGGCACGATGAAGCTCTCATCTGCTTTGAGAAGGCCATAGAAATATCTCCAGAGTATAGCATCGCCTGGGACAACAAAGGCATCGCACTGCGGGCGCTTCACCGGATTGGGGAGGCCGAGGCGGCATTTGCAAAGGCCAGAGAGTTCGGCCAGGATACCACAAACCCCATATCCAGATAGAAGCGAACTCGCTGGGAATCGAACCCAGGTCAGCGGGTTTCTCCGATAGATCTCCGAAGCCCGCTAGGATATCCTCTACTCTACGAGCTATCCTCCAGCAGGGGTCTCTTGGCGAACTCTCACATCTACCGGGCATCCGGTGACCGGGATATGTTGAGAATATTATCTTAATACTGAATTATACTTAATTCTATGTTATTATTAGATTTAATATTTTTTTGTTTTATAATGATAAAATATCATGTCACAGAACAATGTAACAATAATCAAATCCATTAATCCAAACCAACAAATTAAATATAGATTATTTTAGGCCGTGGGTTAATATCTAACATGAATTAGTATAATTGCGCTATTAATTCCAGATGTGGGTGATGGGTGTCTCTGCTAAATATGGGCCGCCCAGACCAACAAGAGATCCGGCGCGTCACGGTGAAGTTGTTCTTATATACTATAAGTATAGATGTTGCACCCGTGGTTTTTGTTGCATTTTGATAACCCACTTGTTCCATAAACTATATGAATACGCCCCTTTCGTCGCCTACAACCACCCTTCACGGGGTGAAAACCTCTTTTGGAATACATATCATATCCCGGCCATATCTATACACATAGTCTATCAGAATAACAACCACCTCATGATATAATGTGGCATATTTTATACATATGAAATCCGCCTGAATACAAAGGACTATCTGGTGTGAATTTATAGTTATAAAATTGTCCATATACTACAACCACAATTTCATGTAATGATAAGTATTGAGAATGTGTATCTATTTTGGAATATATTATTTACACTGAATCTGATATTATTTAATATACTAAGATTCATAACATGCCAGTATATGATATGCTGTGTGATATAATCATTCAAACATATAATAAACTTTAATTTGGATATTATTACTATAATCCATATCTATAATTTAAGCAGTTTTTAAAATAAGATTATATTTCATGTATATTAATGTATATTTCCATAATCAATTCATGAGTCGATAAAGTGAGAGTTCGGGGTTGCATGAGATCCGGTTAGATATCACCATCGCAATAGAAGTAAGATCAAACGCCCATAACCCACAGAACCATCCACAGAGACAAGAATAAGTATTACTATAGAATCCGAGTTTATTACGTCCTTCTAGCGCCAGAACGTGGTCCAGAGATTGTTTCACCAGGAGAAACTCGGGCATAAAGATTTATATCCAAAACGCAAATCGGTGAGAACGTGGCGGGCCTCATCAGACGATTTTCGGAGGGTTACAAATGGGCCTACCTCGATCTTCTGGCCGTCGTGGTAGGCGTAGCAGGCGGTGTGGGTGCCATAGTATTCCGGAACGTCATCGAGTTCATCAACATCCTCTTCTTCTCGGGCATGCTCCCCCATGCACCGAGTCCCTACTTTGTGATCCTGCTGCCCGTAATCGGTGGGCTGATCGTAGGCCCGATAGTATATATCCTGGTGCCCGAGGCGAAGGGACACGGCGTGCCCCAGATAATGGAGAGCCTCTGCCGGGGAGGAGGTCAGATCAGAAAACGGGTAGGCTTCATACTGATCTGCTCCTCGGCCATAACCATAGGAAGCGGTGGCAGTGCCGGTAGGGAAGGGCCCATCGCCCAGATAGGCGCCTCCTTCGGTTCTCTCGTAGGACAGATATGCAACCTGGGCCCAAGAGACTTGAAGCTATTGACCGTCTGTGGTGTGGCCGCAGGCATAGCCGGAACCTTTAACGCCCCCATGGGCGGCGCCATGTTCGGGATGGAGGTCGTCTCCAGGAGGTTCTCGCCTTACGATGCCGTGCCCATACTGCTGGCAGCGGTGGTCGGCACCGCGGTAGCAGGCGAACTGATCAGCCCCACCCCCGCTTTCGTGAACCCGGAGTTCATCTTCACCACCCACGACCTGGTCATCTGCTTCATCCTGGGACCCCTCTTCGGGGTGCTGGCTTTTCTCTGGGTGAAGGCCTTCTATCTGTTCGAGGACGGCTTTGAGGCGCTCAGAGTACCTAAGACGCTCAAGCCTGCCATAGGAGGGACAATCGCCGGGATAAGCGGGTATTACTTCTTCGAGTACGGGATAATGGGCGTGGGTTACAACGGCATAAATAAGGTCTTCGAGATGGCGTCCGCACCGGGTTCGGAGAGTCTCCTGATCCTGCTCATCGGTCTGGGCATCCTCAAGATCCTGGCCACATCGTTCACCGTGGGATCCGGCGGGAGCGGCGGGGTCTTTGCTCCCTCTCTGTACATAGGGGCCATGTTCGGGGTGGCCTTCGGGATGATCCTAGTACGGCTCCTTCCAGAGATCGCCATCGACCCCGCAGCTTACGGGCTGCTGGGAATGGGAGCCTTCTTCGCAGGGGCGGCCAGGGCCCCTCTAACCTGTATAGTGATGATACCCGAGATGGCCAGCAACTACAGCAGACTCCCGCCCCTGATAATATCCTGCACCTTGAGCTATGCCGTGGCTCAGATCCTCCTCAGAGGAGGCTCGCTGTACACCCTCAAGCTGATAAGGAAAGGTATCTACCTGGACCAGTCTCAACCGGTGCTCAGCCAGGTGTCGATAAGCGAGGTCATGGAGCATGATGTGATGACCGTGAGCCCCAAAACGCCGGTCTTCGACATCAGAGAGAAGATAACGATCTATAATCACACCGGCTTTCCTATGATGGACGAAGGCAGACTGAAAGGTATGATCACCTTCGACGACATCAGAAACGTGCCTCTGGACGTTCAGAAGAAGACCCTGGTAGGAGATATAGCCACCAAGAACGTGATCACCGTCCACCCCGATCAGTCCACCAAGTACGCGATGGACCTCATGTACCGGAACGGGATCGGAAGGCTCCCTGTCGTGAGCAGAGACGACCCCGGGAAGGTGGTGGGGATAATAACCCGGACAGATGCTATAAGAGCCTACGAGATGGCGGTCGAGCGGTGAGAGCCCCCTAAACCCAGACCACCTCTACCTCGTCGGTCCTGTACCCTGGCCTCACCTTCGACTCGGCCAGAGAGATCTCAACCCCGCTCTTTTGCATCAGCAACCCGGTATAGGCGATCATGGACCCGTTGTCCCCCATGAACCTCCTCTCGGGCACGTAGAACCTCGCGCCCCGCTCATCGCACATGATATCGAGCATCTCCTGGAGGCGCCGGTTGGCGCCCACGCCACCTGCCAGGAGGACCTCGTTCTTCTCGGCATGGGCCATGGCCCGCTCCGTCACCTCGACCAACATGGCAAAGGCTGTCTCTTGCAATGAACTGCATACATCGGTCAGGTCATGCTTCCTGAGCGCCTCGGCAGCCGCGGTGCTCAGCCCGGTGAAGGAGAAGTCCATGCCCTTCACCACATAAGGCAGGGGAACGTACTCATCGGCCTCCCGGGCCATCTCCTCGATCTTGGGTCCTCCGGGATGAGGCAGTCCTGCTCGCCTGGCGAACTTGTCGAGGGCGTTCCCCACGCTGATGTCCAGAGTCTCCCCGAATATTCTGTACCTCCCCCGGCGCAGAGCCAGAACCTGAGAGTTGCCCCCGCTTACGTAGAGGATCACAGGATCTCTGGCCCCGGTCTTCCACTTGCCCACCTCGATGTGGGCCACACAATGATTCACCCCCATCAAGGGGACGCCGTACCTGAGCGATAACGCCCTGGCCGCGGTAGCCACCGTCCTCAGACAGGGACCCAGACCCGGACCCTGGGAGAAGGCCACACCGTCTATGGAGAGGTCCTCGTCCTCCGCCATGTCCAGAACCGCCTTCACCACCGGAAGCATATGCTCGGCATGATGCTGGGCGGCCTCCCTAGGATGGATCCCCCCCCTGGCAGGGACGTAGATGGCATTCTCCTCGACCACTACGTCGTCTTCGTCCACCAGAGCCGCACTCAGGTTCCAGGCGGTGCCTTCCAGTCCCAGTACGTTCATCCTTCACCTCGATTGCAGAGCAGATCAGAGACCCATGTCGTGTCTGTACCTGATCCCGTTGAACCTGATCTTCTTGATGTTCTCGTAGGCCCTGGCCCTGGCCTGCTCCAAAGAACCACCCCTGCCCACCAGGGTGAGAACCCTGCCTCCTGTGGTGTAGAGCCGTTCCTTCCCCTGGGCGTCGGTCCTCAGGGCGGTGCCGTTGTGGTAGACCAAAACATCGGGATCGACCTTATCCAGGCCTCTGATGGGCATGTTGGTGTAATGGGGTCCCGGATACCCTGGCCTCTCCTCCTGAGCTCCGCTGGTCACCGGTTTCACCACTCGGCCGCTGATGGCGCAGATTCCCATACAGTAGTCGGGAGACCACTCCAGCTCCATCGCGTCCAGCTCCTTATCCAGGACGGCTCGGGAGAGATCGTACATGTCCGTCTCCAGCCGGGGCAAGATCAACTCCGTCTCCGGGTC
Source organism: Methanosaeta sp. UBA204 (assembly GCA_002501765.1). Classification (GTDB taxonomy): domain Archaea; phylum Halobacteriota; class Methanosarcinia; order Methanotrichales; family Methanotrichaceae; genus UBA204. Next base: position 6,028 of record DAOG01000131.1, on the reverse strand, counting down.
GCCCAGCCTCACGTTGATCTCCAGGACTCGAGGTACCTTCTTTCCATCCTCCTCGGAGACCATCAACCCGAAGTAGATCATCCCGGAGTAGTTCACACCGGTCAGCTCTTTGAACCTGGTGACGGTGGGAACGACTATCGTCGTCATGATGGTCTCGGTCAGCTCCTTGTCCAACCAGGGATGAGGTGAGTATCCTCCCATGCCCCCGGTGTTGGGGTTGTTATCCAGGTTGGGGTTACCGGAGAGCTTGTTGAAGAGGCGTATGGCCACCGTCTCATCGGGGGCGAAGGCCCTCTTGTAGTCCATGGCCGACTCCAATGGCAGGACGGTCTTGCCATCGGTCACGGCGAAGAACATCAGCTCTCTTCCCCGCAACCTCTCCTCCACCACGATCCTTCGCCCCGCCTTCCCGAATAGCCTCGGTGCCACCATGATCCGGCCGACGGACGAGAGCGCCTCCTCTTCCGAGCTGCAGACGATCGAACCCTTGCCCGCTGCCAGACCGTCGGCCTTAATTACGAGGTTCTCGTCCGGGTTATCGCCGTAGTACTGGGATACGTATTCCTTAGCCTCTTTTTGGTCGGAGAAGTTCCGGTAAGCGGGCACAGGAACACCTATGCTCTTCAGGAAGTCTTTGGCGTCGCACTTGCTCCCCTCCAGGATGGTAGCCTCTCTCTGGGGGCCTACTATGGAGAGGTCTTCCTCGTGGAAGCTGTTCACGATACCCTCGGAGAGGAGACCCTCGGGACCCACGAAGGTCAGATCGATCTCCCTCTTCCTGGCGAAGGCGATCATCGCCGGGATCTCCTTAACGGACTTGCCGCCTTCGGCGGCCATGCTGCACTTCTCCATGAGCGTGCTGCCCGCGTTCCCCTGGGCGACATAGATCGCTTCCACCTGCGGGCTCCTGGCGAAGGCGTGGGCTATGGCGTTACCTCTGCCTCCTGCATCAACAACCAGAACCTTTGCACCAGACATGTGATCTCACACCGATTTTGAGTGGATTTATCCTATAGATAAGCATATTTACCCAATCGAGGGCTTGGGCGCACAGCCCGGTCTCCAGGACGGTCTGGAAGCGATGGTATATTAAGGGCGTCAGACCCAATCCATCCGTCTAGAAACATCTGCCACGACCCGCAATCATCGTTCTGACCAGAAGACCTCTGCACCTGATCCTGGTTGAGTACCAAAGAGCGTGGATGGTAAAATGTTATATATTATATACAAAGAGGAACATTATGGACTCGAAAGAGCGGTTGATGGAGATCATTAGCGATAAAAACGTCGAGTTTCTGAGGTTGCAGTTCACCGACATCCAGGGCATCGTAAAGAGCGTGGCCATCCCCGTTACCAGGCTGGGAAAGGCCCTAGACAACGGGATAGCTTTCGACGGATCTTCCATCGAGGGCTTCGCCAGGATTCACGAATCAGACATGATCCTGCGTCCGGATATCTCCACATTCACTCTTCTTCCCTGGAGGGCCAAGAAGGACAAGAACGTGGCCCGGTTGATCTGCGACGTCTGCAAACCAAATGGAGATCCTTTCGTAGGAGACCCCAGACATGTCCTGCGGAAGGCCTTGAAACAGGCCGATGATACGGGCTACACCATGAACGTTGGACCGGAGCTGGAGTTCTTCCTATTCAACAGAGAGGACGACGGGGCCACAACCACGCCCCATGACTTCGGCGGGTACTTCGACCTGGGGATCGTCGACCTGGCGGAAGACATCAGGAGAGAGATAACGATCTCCCTCATCGAGATGGGGTTCACCGTCGAGGCATCCCATCATGAGGTTGCCCGGGGCCAGCACGAGATCGACTTCACCTATGGAGAAGCCCTGAAGACCGCCGACAGCGTCGTCACCTTCAGGTACGTTACCAAGACCATCGCCATGAGAAACGGGCTCGCTGCGACCTTCATGCCGAAGCCTATCTTCGGCGAGGCCGGGTCGGGGATGCACGTCAACATATCCCTCTTCAAGGGCGACCAGAACGCCTTCTACGATCCAGAGGACCCCATGGAGCTGAGCGATCTGGCCAGGTACTTTGCAGGCGGGCTGCTGGAACATGCCTGCGCCCTGACAGCGGTGACGAACCCACTAATAAACTCCTACAAGCGACTGGTATCGGGATTCGAGGCCCCCGTCTACGTGAGCTGGTCCGGGCCCAACAGGTCTTCTTTGATAAGGGTGCCCAGCGGCAGAGGCCTGAGCACGCGTCTGGAACTCAGGTCGCCCGATCCTTCCTGCAGCCCATATCTCGCCTTTACGACGATTTTGGCTGCGGGTCTGGACGGGATCAGGAGAAAGATCGATCCCGGCGATCCGGTGGACGTGAACATATACGATCTCTCTGATGAAGAGCGCGCGGCGCGGGGGATAGAGGTCCTGCCGTCAAACCTGTGCGAGGCTCTGGATCTCCTTGAGGAGGATAAGGTGATCAGAGACGCCCTGGGTGAGCATCTCTACACCAACTTCGTGAGGCTGGGGCGGCTCGAATGGGACGCGTACAACGAGCAGGTCCACCCCTGGGAGATCGAGCGATACATAAACATAATCTGAGAAGATTCGCCGCCCGATCGGTATCACTCGGTGCCGAAACATATATAACTAGCATCGGTAATGGTGGATGCGGGCCGGTAGCTTAGTCAGGTAGAGCGACAGGCTCTTAACCTGTAGGTCGGGGGTTCAAATCCCTCTCGGCCCGCTTTGATGGGGCTGTGGCCTAGTCAGGTATGGCGACGGGCTCCAGCGGTATATTGATGATGAGCAACGGGTCTGCTGAGGTTTCTCGACGGAGAAGCTGTTGATGATCCGTTGGAGCACTGAGATCCACTCTCAGTATCGGAGAGACCCGTCGATCGTGCGTTCGAATCGCACCAGCCCCATTCTTTTACTTGCTCGTGACGCAGACCTTAAATATGCAGTTGTGCGATTAAGCCCAAGATGTACAACGATATCCTAACCATGTGCTGGTCCATCAGAGAAGTCAACAAGAACCTCGGTGACAGAGACACCATGACAGATTACTCGGTCGGCTACCTCAAGAAAGCCTGCTCAGATCTATCTGTGATGCTGACATCGGGTGGAGCAGACCTCGAAGAGGAGATCGAGGTGGTGGACAGAACGGGAGAGACAAAGCGCTTCACCCTGCGCGAGGTCGCCGAGATGCTCAGCGACGCAAAGAAGATAATCGAGTTCAACCTGATCGATCACGTCGATCAATGGGCCAGGAACAGGTCGGAAGATACCAGCTAGAAGAACAGCATGCTCCACCGCCGAAAGGTCGAGTGGACTCTCAGAGCCTCAGGACTCATAGGGCTCATCACCGGATCAGCCAGAATTTTTTCTTCATCGGCTCTGGGATAACACGGCGCCTCCAGAACCTGACGCCGCCGTCCTTCTCTTTTCCCGGAAGGTATAAAACGGTTCTCCAGAGACCGGTGAGTGAGGCATGTACCGCTGAATCGGTCGGGGTGGAAGAAAGATGGTAATAGTCGGCGCGCACGTATCCATAGCAGGTTCCATAGACAAGGCGGTGGAGAGAGCTCAGGCACTGGGCTGCGACACATTCCAGATATTCACCAGGAACCCCAGAGGATGGAGGTACAAGGAGCTCTCCGAAGAGGTGGCGGAGGAGTTCAAGAGGAAGGTGAAGAGCTCGGGCATGATATCTCCCGTGGACCACATGCCTTACCTGCCCAACCTGGCCTCGCCCAGGGAGGAGACCTACAGGAAGTCCATAGACGCCCTGGCCGTAGAACTGGATAGGTGCAGCATCCTGGGGATATCCCACCTGGTGACCCATCTCGGAAGCCATCTGGGCGCGGGCAAGGAGGTGGGGTTCGAGAGGATCACAGAGGCCGTCAGGAACGCCTTCTCCCGGGTGGAGAACGACGTCATGCTCCTCCTGGAGACCACTGCGGATACCAAGAACAGCATGGGCGGGTCTTTCCAGGACCTGCGGCAGATTATGGATGTGGTGGACCGAGAAGACCGATTGGGGGTCTGTCTGGATACCTGCCACGTCTTCGCCGCGGGTTACGAGCTGAGAACAAAGATGGGTTTGAGGGAGACGATGGACCTCTTCGACCAGATCATCGGGCTAGATCGGCTGAGGCTGGTCCACCTGAACGACTCCCGTGGCGGTCTGGGCTCCAGACTGGACCGGCACCAGCACATCGGTCTGGGAGAGATTGGAGAGGCCGGGTTCGGTTTGATCCTCGCCGATCCGGAGATTAGAAGAAGACCCTTGATCCTAGAGACCCCGGTAGGCGAGACGAGAGACGTCAGGGGGAACATCAGGGTGGTGAGAGAGCTTGCCGGAGAGGGGCTAAGATGAGGATAGTACCGGTTCAGGTAACGTGGTTCAGCATCGTCACCAGTTCGTCCACGGAGATGGGCTTCATCAGGTATGATACGGCACCCAGGTCGTAGCTCTTCTGGATATCTTGGACCATCTCGGAGCCGGTCAGCATGACCACGGGTATGTGGCTAAACCTATGATCCGCCTTCAGCTCCCTCAGAAGATCGAGCCCGCTCAGGTCGGGCAACCCGATATCCAGGAGCATCAGGTCGGGGAGGGGCGATCCGGTATCTGCCAGCTTCTGTAGGGCGTCGAACGTTTCCCGGCCGTCTGCGGTCACGTGGAGGTTTCTGTCAAGGTCGTTCTTCTTCAAGTCCCTAATCGTCAGCTCGACATCATCGGGGTTGTCTTCCACGAGCATAATTTTTACTTTTCGTGCATCCATCTTCGTCCAACCACTCGAAGTTCATGATGATCGCCGATTGCTTACGGCGCCATGAGTACGAGTCACAGGTTGCACGTCTACAAGCAAAAATACTTTTCCCCTCGAAATATCTGGGCAACATGTCTGAATAAGTATCATACGAAATAATTTAATCCTACCGTACAAAATAATTTGATCTTGCGCAATATAATCTTCATAGCGGAATCTTCTCCGGTGCGCTGCCCCTGGAGAGGAGGACTACCCTGCTAATAGGAACCTGGCCGACGAGTCTATATCCCAGTCTGGCAGAGAGGTCTTCCGCGAACTCCATCACCTCGGAATGCTTGGGCATGGCCTCCCTGGATAGCCGGTTCCGGGAGCTGCCCAGGTGCATGTAGGCCTTCAGCTCCACGAAGTCTGGCTCGGCCATATCGAGAAGCCTGGTGTAGCCCTCAGGATCCTTCATGTTCATGCCTTTAGTCAGGGTAATCCGGACCACGGTCCTGGCAGGAGACCCTCTCAGCTGTACCAGGCTCTCCAGGAACTTGTCCCAGAGGTTGACCGGGGGATTGGAGATCAAAAGATAGGTCTCTTCGTCGGGCGCATTGAGGCTGAGGTAGAGCTGGGTCGGTCTCACCTCTTCGATCACCTCGGGTCTGGTCCCGTTGGTTACCAAGAAGGCTGTCATGCCCCGTCTCTTGATCTCCACGATGAGCTCGTCCAGCATGGGGTAGAGGGTGGGCTCGCCCATCAGGGATACGGCTACATGAGCCGGTCTCTTCGCCTCATCCAGTCGCTTCATATCGGTGGTGGGAGATCCACCGTATCCAGAGATTAGCCTCTGCTGTTCTCTGAGGATGCCATCCAGAAGCTCGCAAGGCTCGATCCAGTCGCCACCGATTGCGGGCATGTCATCGATGGGCCTCCAACAGTGGAGACAGCGGTGGTTGCAGAGCAAGGTAGGAGTCATCTGGACACACCTGTGGCTGGCGATCCCGTAGAAGTGGTTCTTGTAACACTGGTCTCCGCCGCGTATGCTTCGTTTCAGCCAGAGGCAGGGCTTGACCGCGCCGTGAGCCACAAGATGGTAGCCACGTTTCTCCAGCTTGCTCTTTATCTGAGGAGTAAGGTAATCCATATCTGAGGACAGAAGGTATATGGGCAGGTATATAGTTATCCGAAACGATGGTTGGCGAGGAGAAGCAGATAACACAAGAAAGCGCCCTTCGGTCGGATTTACTTGAGCACATAAAGTTATACTTTATGTACTACATGACTTTCGGTCATATAGAT
>DAOG01000060.1 GCA_002501765.1 Methanosaeta sp. UBA204 | reverse complement strand
AGACTCAACTGCGTAAGTCCTAAAACAATTCCAATCGATTTTAAATAATTCTTTTCTATAATATACTCGCTTTGAAACAGTTCCAATATCCCTTTCTGCTGACTGGTAAATAAGTGCGGGGGAGGGGATTCGAACCCCTGAACTCCTGCGAGACGGGATCTTAAGTCCCGCGCCTTTGGCCATCTGGGCGACCCCCGCGTTTGCTGCTGATTTTAGGCCAATATCTCCAGAGGGAGACTGGACCGAATTACTGACCCGCTTCAGGAGAGATAAAGATGTCGAAGAAGCAGGTTTAGGTATAAACTGGTCCCCCGGAGATGCGCTCAGCATCAGATCCCAGGCATGTATCGGTGAAATCTGAGCGCTGCATAAGATGCGAACCTCAGGAGATCCACCACCGATTTCCATCTCGGATGAATATGCAGGTTCTGTCTGTCGTGGTAGAGTCTATATATTACAGGTATCTGGTGGATGAATGGGTGAATCAGCATGGAGGAGAAGATTGAAGAGATCGCCTCGCGCGTTCGTGAACTGCGGGAGCTATCCAAGGTCTCGGTCGAGGATATGGCAGAGTACCTCAAGGTGCCTGTAGAAACATATGGTTGCTATGAGGAATATGGTTGCTATGAGGACGGAACCCTGGACATCCCCGCGAGCACGCTCTTTGAGATAGGGCAGAGGTTCGGCGTCGACATGAACCTGCTGCTTACAGGAGAAGAGCCGAGGATGCGCATATTCACGGTGACGAGGAGGGACGAGGGGATCATAGTCGAGCGCAGGAAACAGTACAAATACCAGAATCTTGCCGGGAAGTTCGTCCATAAGAAGGTCGAGCCTTTCCTCGTGACGATCGAACCCCGGAAGGATAAGCCTTCGGTATACAGCCACCCCGGGCAGGAATTTGACTATGTGCTCGAGGGAAGCCTTAAGCTGTACATCCATGATAACGAGATCATATTGACCGAAGGGGACTCCATATACTTCGACTCATCATACGGACATGCGATGGTGGCCCTGAACGACAAGCCCGCCAGGATGCTGGTTGTGGTCATGTAAGAATGTGTAAAGAGGGTCAAAAAATGTCGTCGCTACTGGATAGGTTCGTATCAAAGACCGAGTTTGAGTCGTATGAAGACTTTAAAGAAAACTTCAAGATAATCGTCCCCGAGAACTTCAACTATGCATATGACGTGGTGAATGTTTACGCCGAAAAGTTCCCCCGAAAGGTTGCCCTGGTATGGTGTAACGATGCCGGGGATGAAAAGACGCTCACCTTCAAGGATTTAAAATATCTAAGTGACAAAGCTGCAAACGTCTTCTGGAAGCACGGGATAAGAAAGGGCAACTCGGTCCTGCTTACCCTCAAGAACCGCTTCTCGTAGACCACGTCGATCTTTTTGCGTTGCACCCCGCCCATATCAGACCCCGTAATTAATACGTATCTGAATGTATATATGCCTCTCTGAAAAGTGGGCCGTTGTGGGTCATTCTTCAGGAGGGGCTTTTTTGGCGACGGGGCGCGGTCGTGGCCAGGGTCGAGCCTGGAAACGCCGACGTTCCGGTGATCGACCCGATGCCCAAAAAGATCAGGGACCGGTTCATAGAAGAATGCGCTCGGCCATCTCCGTGATCTCGAAAGATCCTTCCAATATCCGCATCTTCAGGTCTTCGGCCAGCCTGAGCGCCCTCTGCCGGTCGGACTGCCTGACGACTATGGGCACTTTCTGGCCGTCGAAGCAAAGGGCGCCCAGCTCGGCAGAAAACACATCGCCTGCGCAGACAGTGGCGCAGAGGCCGCAGTTGAAACATGTCGTCCGGTCCAACGTGGGCATACCGGTATCGAAGCCGATGGACCGGGTGGGGCAGACCTCCTCCGGCCTGCACCGATCACACCCTTTGCACGCCCCGGAATCGAACCGCACCTCCAGGTCGGCGTCCTCCCAGACGTCGCCGTAGGTGGTCGCGCCAATTGGCGTCCTACTCACCACGTCGACCACCGGCAAAGAAATATCCGAATCTCCTTTTGTCACGCTCGCCAGGATCGACCGGTTCAGCACGGGAACGGGCACGGCCCAGGAGCAGACGCACTCCGGCCCGCTCGATGTCAGGAAACCTCCCATGTACTCCGGGTCCATCCTGTGCAGATCCGCGAACCCGGAAAAGTTGGGCTTTTCCGGCGTGGAACGGGTACCTTCGCCGGTCACGTATCCCTCGGCTCCGTTGATGAGCACCCTGGTCCCTACGCCGATCGTCTCCAGGAGAGGATCGTTCTCCGCAGGGTTCAGATGGCCGCATCCCGAGACCGAGGCTCCGCTTAAGCGCGGGCCGAACTCGATGGCGTGAAATATGGTAGACACCGGCTCGTCGCCGGGGTTGACGAAGGCGGTGTAGTTCTTGAAGCAGTGACGGGTACCGAATAGGCGAGCCAGGGGCATATCGTCCAGGGTGACTTCGGCCTCGAAGGTTTTGCCCGCGTCCGTTTCCACCTTGACGCTTATCTTCTTTCTTTCCACAATGTCCCTGAAGAGATGGCCTCCGCCGTACCGAAGGTCGTTCTTGCTGCGGGCAGTCCCGAAGACCATCAGGTCCAGGACGCCCAGCCCTTCGTTGGGGCAGGGTCCTGCCTGGGCGGGGACGCCGTTGAGCCAGGCCTTCTCCGCCCGCCTGAAGGCATGAGGCCTGGCCACGGGAAAAGAAAATACGGCGTAGGTACCGCTCATGACCGCCCGGGTGGCGCAGGTCACCACGTCTACGTCTTCGAGCGCAATATGCTTTTTGCTCTCCACCAGCTCGCGGACCTCCTGGGCGGTGAGGACCACGGCCTTGCCGCGCTTGACCTTGGACTTGATCTCGGAGAATGTGCGACTCATAATTATACACCCCTGAATATAGGATATATCAAACAGCCTATTAAAAAAGTGTTCGCTTACGCTCACATTTGCTTGAGCACATGAAGTTATACTTTATGTACTACATGATAATGTTGTAACGCTAACGGATAGGAATATCAACGACATCATCTGAGCAAAAACCGGCTTGAGATGAAAGTTATTGGATAAAAATGTCTGGATGGCTTTGGTAATCATATGCAAGACGAGGCGACTATAGACGAAGATTACTACGACCTCCTGGCCCGGCTGGGCGTCCCGTACTTTCACTGGGGCGGGATGCGGGCCACCGACCGCCTGGCCAGCCTCTGCAGGATAGACGCGGGCAAAAGGGTCCTGGTCGTCGGATGCGGAACAGGATACAGCGCCTGCCACATCGCGGAGAAGTACCGATGCCGGGTCGTTGGGATCGACATCTCCGAGGGCATGGTCGAGCGGGCCCGGGAGAGGGCTGAGGCGCAGAACATATCAGACCGAGTGGCGTTCCACGTTGCCGATGCTCACGACCTACCCTTCGACGACGACGGCTTCGATGCCGTCATTACGGAGTTCGTGACCATCTTTCTCGAAAAGCCCAGGGCCCTCAGAGAATACGTCCGCGTTCTCAGACCGGGCGGCCAGATGGGCGTCAACGAGCTCTACAAGTCCGAGGACGTTCCCCGGGATGCAGAGGAGCTCATCTCCGAGGCCGAGGCCGGGTTCGAGGATGTCGTCGGACTTCCCATCGTCTTGCCAACGCTCCGCCGATGGGAAGGATGGTTCAGAGATGCCGGTCTGGAGAACATCCGACAGGAAAAGGTCGACTACACCTACGGCGTACGGGAGTACGCAAAAGCGGTGGGCGGCTGGGCCGAGATGCTGAAGCTGATCCTGAGATCGATCCATCATATGATCTTTGACAAGAGGATGAAGAAGATTTTCGGGCAGGTGGGCAAGATGAAAGACATCTTCATGAAGAATAAGAAGACCAGGCAGTACGTCGGAGCGATGCTCCTTGTGGGACAAAGACCTGAATAGACAGCGGCCCGGCGCTGGTATACTGCCAATACTTATGAAGTACCACCCCTGTCGAAAGGTTGAACTACATGGCCTTATTCTCTGTCGTGCAGAAAGGTGATTCCCTTTGCAGTTGCTCTTAATTCACTCTGATTACATCGAGTTCGAAGCCAGGAGACCCACCCCCGTCGCCGAGGAGATCGAAGACTCGGAGAAGTCGGGCCGGCTGGAAGAAGCGCTCTGCGCCTTCATCGCCGTCGAGAAGTGGGACGAAGACGACATCCCGGCAGTCATTGCCGAGGGCGCCGACCAGATATCCTCCGTGGCGGAGCAGGTCCATGCTGAGAGGATAATGCTCTACCCCTATGCCCATCTCAGCTCGGATCTCTCCTCGCCTGATACCGCCATCAAGATCATGCACGGTCTCGAAGAGGCGCTTCAAAGATTCGAGGTGGCCAGAGCGCCCTTCGGCTGGTACAAGGCCTTCAAGCTGAGCTGCAAAGGTCATCCGCTCTCGGAGCTCTCCCGGTCCATCAAGCTGGGCGAAGGCGAGGTCGTATCCGAGGCGCTCAAGGCCGAGGAGAAGGCGGTCTCCCACTGGCGGGTTATGACCCCTGGCGGCAAGATGGTCACCCCAAAGAATTTCGATTTTTCCGGTTACGAGAACCTCGAAAAGTTCGTCAACTATGAGATCACCAAGAGCCGGGCCGTAGACGCCATGCCTCCTCATGTGGAGCTGATGCGGCGGCTGGAGCTGGTGGACTACGAACCCGGATCCGACTCGGGCAACATGAGGTACTACCCCAAGGGCAGGCTGATCAAGGCGCTTTTGGAGGACTACGTCCTGGACCGGGCCTCGGTGATGGGAGCCATGGAGGTGGAGACCCCGGTGATGTATGACATGAACCATCCCACCTTGAAGAAGTACCTGGATCGGTTTCCTGCCCGCCAGTACTCCATCGAGGCGGAGAAGAGAAGCTTCTTCCTCAGGTTCGCCGCCTGCTTCGGCCAGTTTCTCATGAGCCACGACATGACGCTCTCCTACAGGTCTCTGCCCCTGAAGATGATCGAGATGACCCGGTACTCCTTCCGGCGGGAACAACGCGGGGAGCTTGTTGGCCTCAGGAGGCTCCGGACCTTCACCATGCCCGACATGCATACATTCTGTGGGAACATGGACAGCGCCATCGAGGAGTTCAGGAACCAGTACCAGGCTTCGATCTCGGTCTTGGAGGAGGTGGGTCTGGACCTGGATGACTACGAGGTGGCCATCCGTTTCACCCGTGACTTCTACGATGAGAACCGGGAGTTCATCGAGGACCTTGTGGATATCGTGAAAAAGCCCGTCCTCATCGAGATGTGGGACGACCGGTTCTTCTACTTCGTGCTCAAGTTCGAGTTCAACTTCGTGGACGCCCTGGACAAGGCCAGCGCCCTCTCCACGGTGCAGATCGACGTGGAGAACGCCGAGCGTTATGATATCACCTATACCGATGCCGATGGTGCTCATAGGAAACCCATCATCCTCCACTGTTCCCCCAGCGGGGCTATCGAGCGTCTGATGTACGCCCTCCTGGAGAAGGCCAGCATGGTATCTGCCAGGGGTCTTCTTCCCATGCTGCCTACCTGGCTGGCGCCTACCCAGGTCAGGATCGTGCCCGTAGCCGAACGCCATCTGGCCAGGGCGGAAGAGGTGGTCGAAGATCTGGGGGTCCGCGCGGATATCGACGATCGGGACGAGACCGTGGGCAGAAAGATCCGGGATGCGGGTCGGGAATGGATCCCCTACGTCGTGGTGGTCGGGGACGAGGAGCTGGAGTCCGGCAACCTGGCAGTGACCATAAGGGCAGAGTCGGCACCCAAGAAGCCCCACCGGGTCAAGATGACCGTGGAGGAGCTGAAGGAAAAGGTAGGCCAGGAGACGACGGGCAAACCCTGGCGGAGACTGCCCCTGCCGGTGATGCTCTCGAAGCGGCCCAGGTTCGTCTGAGAGGCCCTTCACCACCGGCATCTCGCGGCGAGGCAAGCTCGCCTCCGAGGAGCTGCAAAGGCCTACCGGATCCCGACCACGGCGACCACCATGTTTTTTAACATTAGGACTTACGCACTTGACCAACATG
>DAOG01000019.1 GCA_002501765.1 Methanosaeta sp. UBA204 | reverse complement strand
AATCACCGAAAGTCATGTATTACTCCTTGCACAGGCTGCCGGCCCGGGAATAGCCGTAGAAGGGGATGCCGTTATGGGAGAGAGTGTAAGGATGATGCAGAACGAAGATGAACAGCCTGAGCGTGGGATAGACGACGTTAAGGACAATATGAAGAGTCGAGGCCCGCCCCAGTTCATACCAAAGCTACTGAACCAGACTATCATGGTTCGCATGGTCGATGGTCGGCCTATTAAGGGAAGGGCATGCTCGATGGTTACAACAACTATGAACTGAAGCAGTTATATTATGTACAAGGACAAAAAGGTAATCCTCTTTAAAGGAGCGATTGCCTCAATTGAATACTAGAAAAACGATGAGTGGATGTTATATGAGACTTCGAGTGGTGAGGGGAAAGGAGGATATCCCGAAGCTGAAGCCGAACGAAAGAATGGTTTTCTTGGTTTTCAGACCTACCATGGTAGACATCGTGAACTTGATGGGGAGATGCCCCAGGCTAGAGGCTGTACAGGTTCCTCGATATTGTCACAGGAGATTACCCCTGGACACCCGTCGCATCTTGGAGGCACGGAACATCGATCTGCTGGTAGGTGATGCCCGAAGCCACAAATCGGATACAGGCGAGTACATCGTGGTGGATGAGGGCGTTATCGAGGAGATCAGGGAGATGGTATCCGAGGGGGTGGGTGCCGAAAAGATCGTTACCAGGGTCCAGTGGACTGCCAGGTTAGCGCCGGATCTTATCAGGTACATCATTAAGACAAGCATCTGAGGTGGTGGTTGGGATGAAACTTCGAGTGGTGAGGAGGTACGGAGATCTCCGGTGACCGCTCGAAGAGGCGCATGGTTGTGAATATTATCACGACATTGTCACATTGAACCTTCAATCGAGACTACTGATATTTTATATATTTTGTGGGTCATTCCAATACATTCAAAACCGTCCAAGAACTTGAAAATATAAAAACAATTCCGGGTGTTGTTGATGATCTCAATTTTCCACAAGAATTATTGGACGACATAGATTTAAAATTAAATAATTATAAATATCATTAAGCACGCGCCCTGCCTGTGGCGGGACCGGGTGAGCGAATGTCGTGAGGGCATAGGGGTGGCGAGCGGGCCTTCCTGCCGACTGAACGATAATTTTATCTCCGGCCCGCTTATCTTCAAGGTAAGTGGTGATCTATTGACCCAGACCTCTTCTGATCTCGTGAACAACAAGCATCTATTCTCAAATTACTATCTCGAAAACCAGATCTCCTCGACCCCGGAATGGGGTGCAAAGGAACACGAATTTGCCTTCTCTGAGATCAAGAAGATCTACGACCGGGAGCTCGCCTTCGTGGCAAACCTGAACGAGTCGCAGCTCGAAGATCGGTTGTTCAGGGATATATTCGGTTTGATTCTGCCTCATTATGAGGTCCAGGGCGCCACACTGACCAACGAGTTTCCAGATTACGCCTTCTTCCCGGACCAGAGATCTCAAGACCGGGCCCAGAGCGACAAAGACGAAGCGTCCTTCTTCAAGGAGGCCTTCGCCATCGGCGAGGTCAAGAGGTGGGACATCGAGCTGGACAAGTTTGGCAAGAACAGGCACGACAAGAGGAGGAACCCCAGCTTTCAGGTCTGGCTCTACCTCCACGATACCGACCCTAAGTGGGGTGTGCTCAGCAACGGTAGGATGTGGCGTCTCTACCATCAGGACAAGCCCCTGGACGTCTATTACGAGGTCAATCTGGCGGCCATGTTAGAAGAAGGAGACCTCGATGCCTTCAAGTACTTCTATTACTTCTTCAGAAGAGAAGCCTTCTTGCCCAACGAGAGGGGCAAGGTCTTCTTAGACGTGGTCCTGAAAGGCTCGGCAGATTACGCCCAGGAGATCGGGGACAATTTGAAGGAGAACGTCTACCGGGCCATGAAGAAGGTCGCCGAAGGCCTCTTCGCGTGGGAGGAGAACGAGCTCGACCCTGCCGATCCGGTCGCCAGGGCCCAGGTCCAGAGGAACACCATGATTTTGCTCTACCGATTTCTCTTTTTGTTGTACGCCGAGGGAAAGTCGCTCTTGGACCTGAAAGACGAGCAGTACCGGGAGTCTTACAGCTTCGATAGGATCAAGAAGATGGTGGCGGCAAAGGAGGACGGCCCCAGATTCGGACACCATCTGCCGATCAAGACCACGCTCTGGGGCGATTTTAAGGATCTGTTCAGGTTGATCAACAGGGGCAGCGAGGAGCTGGGAATCGAGGACCATATCCACGTCCCCGCCTACAACGGCGGCCTCTTCGATCCGGACAAGCACTTTGATCTGGAGAAGTGGACCATCGGCGACTCTTACCTCGCAGGCGCCGTCGATCTTCTGTCTAGGAACGAAAAGGACGGAGATAAGGGGTTTGTCGACTACTCCACGTTGGAGATCCGGCATCTGGGGTCCATCTACGAGGGCCTCTTGGAGTATCGGCTGGAGGTGGCAGAAGAGGACCTGGTGGTCAAGGGCGGCAAAGACCGGAAGTGGGTCTCTCTGGAGGATTTCAACACCGGCCGCAAGAAGAAGAGGAATTTTGAGGAGTTTGACGAGTTCGACCGCGTGAAGGCCGGCGAGCTTTACCTCACCACGGACCGGGGCGAGAGGAAGGCCACGGGCTCTTATTACACGCCAGATTACATCGTCAACTACATCGTGGAGAAGACTGTCGGGCCCGTGGTCAAGGAACGGTGGGAAGATGCCTTGTTGAGGGAAGAGAGCCTGATCGAGGCCACGTTGTCGGTCAAGGTCCTGGATCCTGCCATGGGAAGTGGCCACTTCCTCGTCGGCGCGGTGGAGTTTCTGGCCGGGAAGCTGATGGAGGCTGCAGAAAGAGACATAGATTGGGGCTGGGTCGAAGACCAGGGCCAGTTTTCCAACGAGTGGGCCAAGAGAGAGGCGGTCTCACATTGTGTTTACGGCGTCGATTTAAACGAGCTGGCGGTGGAGCTTGCCAAGGTCTCTTTGTGGCTGACCACGATTGCCAAGGAGAAGCCCTTGAGCTTTTTGGACCATCGGCTGAAGCAGGGAAACAGCCTGGTTGGCGCGAGGCTGTCTGACCTCAAGTACTACCCCGGCGGCAGTAACCAGAATGATGACCAGGTGACCTTGCCCTCCTTCGTCTCGCCAAGGTTCGTCCAACATCTCATCGGCAAGATCAAGGAGCTTGAGGATATCGGGGACGACTCGTTGTCGGATGTCAAGCTCAAGGAGAGCGTCTTCGAGGAGTTCCGCTCTTTGCCGGAGTACACCAAGGCCAGGGCCATCGCCAACGTCCACACGGCCGTCTACTTCGGAAACGAGGTCGAGCCCAAAAGGACGCCCTCGGGGACGAAGAGCGCCGATATGGTCTACCACGACATGTTCTGGGCGGTGGGCGGGGACGAGTCTGAGTGGAGGCGCAAGACCCGCGGCCGATGGTTCGATGATGCACAAAAGATCGCCGCCGGTCGGAGCTTCCTTCACTGGGAGCTGGAGTTTCCGGAGATCTTCTTTGAGGGCGGCGAGGTGAAGGGGAATCCGGGATGGGATGCGGTGGTGGGAAATCCGCCGTATGTTCGGCAAGAGACTTTGGGCGAGCTGAAGGGCTATCTTCAGGAGTGTTACGAGACCTATCACAGCATAGCAGACCTATACGTTTACTTCGTTGAGCAGGGGATGTCTCTTCTTGGAGTGGGCGGCCGGTTCTCCTACATCATGGCCAACAAGTGGATGAGGGCCAACTATGGAGGGCCCCTTCGGCTTTGGATGAAAGAGCAATGCATCGAAGAGATCGTGGACTTCGGCGACCTGCCTGTATTTCCGGAGGCCACAACTTATCCTTGTATATTGCGCCTATGCAGGAGCTTGCCTGTGAGCCGATTCGAGGCTGCAGAAGTGGAGACGCTGGGCTTTACCAGCCTAGGGGAGTACGTCAGCGATAACAGTTACACCGTCAATTTGGCTGGCCTTGAAGATTCCGGCTGGTCGCTGGTGAGCGAAGTTGCTCAGGCGTTGTTGGATAAGCTGCGACGGTCTGGAACGACCTTGGGCGAGTATGTGAACGGGCGAATTTACCGTGGCATTCTAACAGGTCTCAACGAGGCCTTCGTGATCGACGAAGAGACTCGCACCAGGCTCATTGCCGAGGATCCGAAGAGCAAGGAGCTTATAAAGCCGTTTTTGGCGGGGCGTGATATCAAGAGATACGAACCGCCGGAGAGCGGTCAGTACTTAATCCTGATTCCTAATGGTTGGACCCGTATCCAATCTTCAGATGCAGATGATTCTTGGACTTGGTTCGAAGAGAAGTATCCAGCAATCTCCGCTCATCTGGTGCATTTTTCTGGAGCTGCTCAAAAACGTTACGATAAGGGTGAGTATTGGTGGGAGCTTCGGGCATGCGCTTACTATGACGAATTTGAAAAACCAAAGATCATTTACGCAGAAATCGCAACCAGAGGGCAATTTACCTTTGAAACCCAGAACTCATTTTCTGACACTACGACGTACATAATGGACAGCGATTCAAAGTATCTTTTGGGGATCTTGAATTCCAAGCTTTGGACGTTTTTGTTCTCGAATGCGAGTTCTGAAATTCGAGGCGGGTTTTACCGATGGAAACACCAATACATGACCCCGCTAACCATCCGCCGCATCTCCTTCACCACCCCCGAGCTCGAGCGCGCGGCACTGGTCTCCGAACTCCAGGACCTCTACGCCGCCGGGCGCTTCGATGAGATCTTCTCCCACGCAGAATTCTGCCTTCCCAAGGACGCCGAAGGCGAGAAGTCGGACGTGGTCCACGATCTCTTGGCTTTCCTGGCAGAAGAGATGATGGAGATGAACAAGCGGAAGCAGGCCGAGATCAAGGGCTTCCTCCTCTGGTTGGAGGAGTATTCCGGCGCCAGAGTCGAGGATCTGACCAACAAGACCAAGCTCCGGGTTTACTACGAGCTCGACTTCTCCGAGCTTCTCTCTGTCCTAAAGAAGAACAAGCGTAAGCTGGAAGCCGATCCTACACGGCGGGCCTTCATGGATGATCTGCGCCGGGAGTATGACGACTCGATGGCAACCCTGCGGCCCCTTTTGGCGCGGATCGATGAGACCGACCGGCTGATTGACCTGGTGGTCTACAGGCTCTACGGCCTCACCAACGCCGAGATCGCCATGGTGGAAGAGGCCGTAGGATGAAGGGCGCTGGACCTGAGCCCGCCTGGGTTTCAGTCGGCCTCGATCCGCCTACAACCTGGCCGCCATTCCCGGCGCCAGCCGGCGCCTGCATTTGTTGGCCCGCCGCATCCCTAACGCCGATCCTGGAGATGAACAAGCGCAGACTGGAAGCCGATCCTACACGGCGGGCCTTCATGGATGATCTGCGCCGGGAGTACGAGGACTCGATGGCTGCACTATGGCCCCTTTTGGCGCGGATCGATGAGACCGACCGGCTGATTGACGAGGTCGTCTACAGGCGATACGACCTCACCGACGCCGAGATCGCCATGGTGGAAGAGGCCGCAGGATGAAGGGCGCATGACCTGAGCCCGCCTGAGTTTTGGTCGGCCTCGATCCGCCTATAACCTGGCCGCCATCCCGGCGCCAGCCGGGCGCCTGGCATTTGTTGGCCCGCCGCATCCCTAACGCTGATCCGGGAGATGAACAAGCGCAGACTGGAAGCCGATCCTACACGACGGGCCTTCATGGATGATCTGCGCCGGGAGTATGATGACTCGATGGCAACCCTGCGGCCCCTTTTGGCGCGGATCGATGAGACCGACCGGCTGATTGACCTGGTGGTCTACAGGCTCTACGGCCTCACCAACGCCGAGATTGCCATGGTGGAAGAGGCAGTAGGATGAAGGGCGCTGGACCTGAGCCCGCCTGGGGTTCAGTCGTCATCGATCCGCCTACAACCTGGCCGCCATTCCCGGCGCCAGCCGGCGCCTGCATTTGTTGGCCCGCCGCATCCCTAACGCCGATCCTGGAGATGAACAAGCGCAGACTGGAAGCCGATCCTACACGGCGGGCCTTCATGGATGATCTGCGCCGGGAGTATGACGACTCGATGGCCACCTTGCAGCCTCTTTTGGCGCGGATCGATGAGACCGACCGGCTGATTGACGAGGTGGTCTACAAGCTGTACGGCCTCACCGACGACGAGATCGACATGGTGGAAGAGGGCGCAGGATGAAGGGCGCTGGACCTGAGCCCGGCCAGGTTTCGGTCGGCCTCGATCCGCCTACAACCTGGCCGCCTTTCCTGGCGCCAGCCGGCGCCTGCATTGGTTGGCCCGGCCTCGTACCTAACGCCGATCCGGGAGATGAACAAGCGCAAGTTGGGCGCAGATCCCACGAGTCGGCGGTTCATGGGGGACTCGGCGCCCGGGAGTACGATGGCTCGATGGCCACCCTGCGGCCTCTTTTGGCGCGGATCGAGGAGACCGACCGGCCGAGAGACGAGATCGTCTACAGACACCGCGGCCTCACCGACGCCGAGATCGACATGGTGGAATAGGCCACAGGATGAGGGGCGCAGGACCTAGACCCGGCCGGGGTTCGGTCGGCCTCGATCCGCCTACAACCTGGCCGCCCTTCCCGGCGCCAGCCAGCGCCTGCATTGGTTGGCCTATCTCGTACCCATGCCGATCCGGGAGATGAACAAGTGCAAATTGGGCGAGGATCTAGGAGACCGACCGGCTGATCGACCAGATCGTCTACATAGCCTGCGGCCTCAATGATGACGAGATCGTCATGATGGAAGAAGTCGCAGGAGGGGGCCTGAGCCCAGGTTGGTTGAACTGCTACTAATGCAAACAAATTTAAATGCTGGACCTCATAAATCAGTTGGGTAGGCGGGACCTTGATCGATCAGGCGGAGATCCACAAAAAAGTACTGAGTAGCAACCCCAAAGAGCGCGTAGATGCTGTGCGTAAAATTGGAGTGGAATTTGCGGTTTTTCCCGACAAAGACCAGGCATGGGATGATCTTCACCGCTTGGTCGACGATGGGAATAGTAATGTGAGAACGTGGGCGGCGGAAACAATAGGCATAGCATTTTCTTACATACCAGACAAAGAAAAAGCCTGGAAATGTCTGCTTGGGCTGACAGAAGACGATAACGAAAATGTGCGGATGGATGCTACAAGGGCGCTGGGCAGAGCATTTTCCCACGTGTCCGATAAAGATCGAGCTTGGGATGATCTGCATCAACAAACAGAAAAAAATGTGGATGTTTGGGTGCGAAGGGGTGTTGTACAGGCGCTGGGTTGGGCTTTTCCCCACATTTCGAATAAAGAACCGGCTTGGAATGATCTGCATCGCTTGATTGCGGATTATGATGAATGGGTAAGACGAGGATGTTCATGGGCGTTAGGCACGGTTTTTTCATACGTTCCTGATAAGGAACTGGCTTGGAGTGATCTGCATCGGCTGACCAGAGACGGGAATACTGGGGTCCGGTGGGCAACTGCAAGGGCACTGGGCATCGCTTTTCCTCATATACTTTATAATGAACTGGCTTGGAGTGATCTGCTTCGGCTAACTAAAGATAGTCATAAAGAAGTAAGATGGACGGCTGCGGAGTCGCTGGGCTTAGCTTATCCTTATAATCCTGACAAAAAACAGGCTTGGGACGATATACATCGGTTGACTGCAAGCGATAACGATTCAGTGCGACATGGGATTGCAATGTCGTTAGGTACGGCGTTTCCTTACGTTCCTGACAAAGAAAAAGAACTGGCTCAGAAGGATTTACACCGTCTAACTGAAGACGTGACGGTGCATGTGCGGATGTGGGCTGTAAAGTCTCTGGGAATAGCTTTTCCCTACGTTCCGAATGAACAACAAGCTTGGTGTGATTTACATCAGTTGTTGACCGAAGACGATGATAACCGCGTGAGATGGAGGACCATAGAAGCACTAGGTCAAGCTTTTCCCCATGTTTCTGATAAGGCCCAGGTCTGGTCAGATCTGCAACGTCTCGCCAGCGATGAGGATAACCATTTGTGTGTATCTGCGAACCATTCTCTGGGCAGAGCATCCATATTCAAAGCGGCCAACGCAGAGAACGATGATGATTTCAGAAATGAAATGGAAAACGCCCTGCGATTTTTTGAGATATCTGCATCTGAAGCGAGAGATTATTATAATCCCTCCAAATTTTGTCTTCCCTTCTACAATTCGTTTTATGCTGTAGCTTTCAAAGATGGGGAGACCGAGGCTGAAGTCGAGAGGTACTTGGGCGAAGCCAGGGTAGCAATAGGATGGGCTAAGAGCAGAGATGTGCTGTTGGAGGCAATGGAAAACTTGGCCGGAGCACTTCAGAAATCGAGGGAAGTATCTCGGGAGGGGAGACAAACCCATCTGGATGCTTGGCGGGGTTACTGTGATAATGCTGCGGACCTTCTGGTCCAGGCAGAAAGTGATGCTCCGATTGCGGTTGAGGTTCTTCGCAGAGGGCTGCCCATAATAGGCCGGCGTATTAAGGCGATACTCCAAGAGATCGAAGATAAGAGCCTCAAGTTACGAGAGGCTACCAGGCAGACGCCCTTCGAACCTCTCGGCCGAGAGATCTGTGAAAGTACTCGAGGGCTGGCGGATGCCGAGTACGAAGTAGAAGCAGAGAGACGGATGGACGATACGGTCCAAATCCTTCGGACTACATGCCGCCTCTTGCCCGAGGGAACTAAGAAATCAATTGAATTCGAACTTCGGGATTGGGATAACCTCAAATTCGGCAGTAAGTTACTACCGTTCAATAATGCCGTTAAATTCTCTCTACTGCAGATAGAGCCCTGGTCCAAAGAAATTAAGGATAAGGACGATCAGATTAAATATCTTAGGGGGAAAGTAATAACTAGGCTCGATAATGTAAACTATAATATTTTCCGAATTAAGATACGCTCAGCTGATGCTGCCGACAGTCTCAGAGCTCTAAAATGGGAGCTTGATCAGGTTAAGGACATCAAATCGGATTTTGATAGACTGGAACGGAAGGTGGAGGACCTCGACGTTTCTCAGCAAGATACCCTCCGAGAGCTAAAGGAAGAGATGCCCAGGATCATCGAAGACCTGGAAAAGGTGGCCAGGGAAAGAGACGATCAGAATTTTGATGAGGTCCTGGAAAGGCTTGAAGCTCTGAAAAGGTCACCGAAGAGGGAGGTCTTTGAATTGGCTACTCAGCTCGTCTCAATTGTAGGTCTATTGATTTGTCTTCTATAACAATAACGGGGCAGCTAGAATAAAGGTACATGTTTAGCTTACCTCAATCAGCATCAGTAAAACTATTTTGTGATATCTCGTGTGGCCAGTTCCAGAGGGCTAATTTCAAGTAACTTCGGCTAAAGATATCGTTTTTCTATCTGGCACACGTTGCTTGTCGGCATGCTTTCATTGGACAAAAACAACATCAAGCGCACGATTCTAGGGAGCCAAACACATACGAATAATGAACAATATCTCGGGTATTTCCAGCACTGCCATCGTAGACATACGCAGATCTGAGCGGCCAAGTCGATCGATGATGCAGCCTACAGGTCCTGTGGCCTCACCGATGCCGAGATCGCTATAGTGGAGAAGGCCGCAGGCGGGAGGGTCGCTGGACCTGGGGCCCGGCCAGGGGCAGTCGTCCTCGATCCACCTATAACCTGGCCGCCTTTCCCGGCGCCAGCCGGCGCCTACATTGTTTGGCCTGCCACGTACCGAACACCGATCCTGAAGAAGAACAAGCGCAGACTGGAAGCCGATCCTACACGGCGGGCCTTCATGGATGATCTGCGCCGGGAGTACGAGGACTCGATGGCCACCCTGTGGCCCCCTTTGGCGCGGATCGATGAGACCGACCGGCTGATTGACCAGGTCGTCTACAGGCTCTACGGCCTCACCGATGCCGAGATCGCCATGGTAGACGAGGCCGCAGGGTGAGGGCTGTGGGACCTGAGCCTGTCTGTGGGGTCGTCCTCGATCCGCCTACAACCTGGCTGCCATCCCTGGCGCCAGCCGGGCCCGGCTGTCGTTGGCCTGCCACCGTGGACATACTAAACCCCAGGTTCCCCTCGTTATAGTCTGTATATCTCGGAGATCTTTCTGTTGATCTCCCGCCTCAAATCGTAGTCGATCTCCCCAAGTTCGCCGTAGATCAGAGACTTGTCTATGGTGGTGATCTTGTCAAGCTTGATCACCGAGCTGGTCAATAGCCCCGTCTTCTCAAAGGAAGGACTTTGGGCATTTACGACGACCTGGGTCTCATCGGCAAAGTTGGGGACCTTTGAAGATATGAACGCAACTGTCGCGTCTCTCTTTCCGACGTAAATAACCAGAGCAGGCCTTATCTTCGTGTTCGTCATGTCCGTGAAGGGAAAAGGAACGAGAACAATATTCCCCTTCTGAACCTTGTTGCTCAAGATCGTACCCCCTTCACGTATTCATTTATATTTGACCTTCAAGTCCTTCAACGTGTAGATGTCCGGCTCATCATCGAGAAACTCGGCCAATGATATTTCTGCCAGCATCATTATCCCGTGGGTCTCCTCCTCACAAGTGAGATCGTCTCCAGAGCGCGATTTAAAGCCTGGTGGACGGGTCGACGTCATTTCAGGCCTTCTTTCCTTCACCTTCTCACTAGCCATCGTAGAGGTTATGCACATGAATGAGGTAAATAACCTTTGGAGTGATCACTCGAGGCGGATCTATCCGCCTGGGGTCGGTCGTTCTCGATCCGCCTACGATCGGGCCGCCATTCCCGGCGTCAGCCTGGGCCCTGCTGTCGTTGGCCCGCTGCATACATTACGTCGATCCGGGCGGCCAAGTCGATTGGCGATGCGGTCTACAGATCCTGCGGCCTCAATGACGAGGAATACGGAAATCGAGAGTTGCAAAAGATTCCTGAGTTAGGAAACTTTAGATACAAACACAACAGAAACACTAGAGAGCCTAACCCTCACAGATCATTTAGAGCACAGGAGGCTTACCTGTGGAGACGGCCAGATCGAAGAACAACGTACCCATCCGGTTGCCGGATGAACGATGGCTGCACATCACAGAATCACATTCCGAGATGGCGGGCTTCTATTCCGATGTCCTGGAGACCGTAGAAGACCCGGATGCCATCTACGAGGGCAGATCGGGCGAATTTCTGGCGATGAGAGGGGCACAAACCGATAAATATTTCGTCGTAGTTTATAAAGAAGTGAGCAGAGAAGACGGCTTTGTAATCACGTCGTTTCTGACGAGAAGGAAAACGCAACTTGATAGGAGACCGAAGATATGGGAGAGGCAGAGGTAGAGAAGATATCGGCTATGGTGCCCCATCTGCTAGGCATCCCCCACAAGAAGGTCTGGGTCGATTATGACGAAGAGGCCGACGTGCTATACGTGAACTTCAAGAAGCCGAGCCACGCCGACGACTCGGAGCTCACCGATGACGACGTCATAATCAGGTACGAAAAAGGCCGGGTCGTGGGTATGACCTTCCTCAACGCCGCCAAGAAGTACAGCGCAAGGATCCAAGCCTGAACCACCCGCCTTCAGAGTAGTGTCCATCCGGACTCTGATGCTTGCCTTGCCTGACGCGTTGGGGGCTGCGGCGTGGTCATATCTCCGACCGGGCCCGCCTCGAGTCTCGGAGTCTTTGGCAGTCTTTGAGGAGATCGAGCGCAGATCGGGCGCCTCATTCTCACGTTGGCGATTCTTGGCCGATTCGGCGCCCGGAGTACGTCGACTCGACGGCCACCCTGCGGCCCCTTTTGGCGCGGATCGAGGAGACCGACCGGCCGATAGACGAGATCGTCTACATAGCCTGCGGCCTCACCGACGCCGAGATCGCCATGGTGGAAGAGGCCGCGGGGTGAGGGCTGCAGAACCTGAGCCCGGCCGGGGTTCAGTCGGCCACGATCCGCCTATAACCAGGCCGCCCTTCCCGGCGCCTGCATTGGTTGGCCTGCCAACCATCCACATTTGATTGGGAATATACAATGTCACAAATACTCGGAAAATTCGTCCTCTCCGACCTTCGCCAGCTTCAATAGACCCTTCAGCGTGCCCAACTTTAATTCTTTGTGCATCGGCACCACGGTCCCGACCTTTCCCTCTGAGGTCATCTTTGAGAGTCTGACGTGGCTTCCACTCTGGCCCGCAATCTCGAAACCGAATTTGTTACAGAGGATCTTGACCGCTTTCTCGCCAGAGATCTTCCTAAGCTTTGACAACCGAAGCCACCTCAAAGGTGGTTATGAAGGACCTCTTCATATCGTCTGAGGGAAACTCCTCCAGATAGAGTTCTGTTGCTTCTTTGAGATTGTCGACGGCCTCCTCTAGGGTATCGCCTTGGCTGACCGTCCCCACTTCCGGACATTGAGCCACGTACATGTTCTCCTCTTTATGCACCACCGCAGTTAATGTCCACATAGCAAGTCACCTATCCAGAGTATTCGTTCCTGCTATAAACTCCTGCTGTAAACCCGATAGGAGATCCTTCGGTTGCTTGTGGCGGCGTTCTCACGAGATCCTTCTCCCTCATACGCGCCCGCAGCGATAAAATACCAGATCTTCCGATGCCATGCCATCTTTGCCCACCCGACACCCAAAGATCCTGTGGCGTGTCTCGGGTGGGGCGCGTCTCTACCGATCCAGGGACCCCTGGCGACCAAGACCTCGGATCTGCAGCCCAGGCGCCGGGATGCCACATACGAGAGCGGGCGAAGACCGAGCTCCCCGGTCCGCCAAGACCCATCCTTGCTAGTTCATGCGCCCGGAGTACGACGACCCGGTGGCCACCCGGTGGCCACCCTGTGGCCTCTTTTGGCGCGGATCTAAGAGACCGACCGGTTGATAGACGAGATCGTCTATCTTATTCACGCGAAGACGCGAAGGCGCGAAGGGACTAGGAGACCGACCGGCTGATAGACGATGTCGTCTACAGACTCTGCGGCCTTACTTACGACGATATCGCCATGGTGGACGAGGCCGCGGGACCTGGGCCCGGCCGAGGGTGGTGTCGTTGGGCGACGTTATGCAGGCGCAGAAATGAGTCCTTCGATATCGGCAGAACGAGCGCAGGGTCATGGAAAGAAGAGACGCGATATCAGAGATCGATGCCACGCAGCTTGGCATAGTCCCTGAGCGAGATCCCTTTGTCCTTGTTCCTCAGCAGATACTCGTACTGGGAATCCACATAAGCGGCCTCAGCGGGGGTTGCGATATTCTTATCCTTTGCGACTTTGGCGGTGGTCGTTTCAGCCATCTCCCTAACTGGTTGTATCTTGGGCATATATAATTTTGGTATTACTTGTAGTCAGATCGTCCCGATCTTTGAAAGATCTCAGCAATGTAGACGGACCTCTCGGCGTCGTCAACGAAATACTCGACCCGGAATTTGCCGATCCTAAGCCTATACATCGGAGGTGACCAATTGCCTTTCACTTTCTTGATATCTGCTGATGGACGTGGTTTATAGGGGTTCTCTTCCGGCGCCAGCCTGGGCCTGCCGTCGTTGGCCTGCCACGTACCTAACGCCGATCCTGGCGGCCGGGTCGATCTCCATGGAGGAAGAGGCCGCAGGCTGAGGGTCGCGGGACCTGAGTTCGGCCGGGTGTGGTGTTGTTGGGCAACATTATGCAGGCGCAAAAATAAGTCCTTCGATATCGGCAGAACGAGCGCGGGGTTGGAGGGGCTCATCGTAGGGTGATAACGCCGAAACATTTTTCGTGAATATTGACAGTCTCCTTTCCCGGGTGGGTGATTAAGATGAGACTGAAACTGATTTTGGCCCTGTTGATGCTTGCGGCACTGGCGACTCCTGTTGTGGCGGACGTGGTGGACGATCCTCTAGGCAAGATCGGTGATCTGCGAGATGTCGATCCTTTGATCCTGGCGCTGAACGACTTGGATAGTGATGTCCGAGAAGAGGCTGCAGAGGCACTTGGCAAGATCGGTGATGTCAGGGCGGTTGACCCCCTGATCGAGGTTCTCAAGGATGACTACCGGAGGGTCCGAGAAGAGGCTGCAGATGCGCTTGGCAAGATCGGTGATGTCAGGGCGGTTGACTCTCTGATCGAGGCTCTCAAAGATGACTATCGGAATGTCCGAGAAGAGGCTGCAGGAGCGCTTGGCGAGATCGGTGATCCCCAGGCTGTCGATCCTTTGATCCTGGCGCTGAACGACTCGGACAGTGATGTCGGAAGGTGGGCTGCAGGGGCTCTGCGGCTATTGAGAGGCAATAGGGCCCTCTTATTTTTATTCACCCTGCTCATCATCACAAGGACTTCAACATCAGAGCACACATATTCCTATGCATAATAAGGATGCTCTTCTATAGATATTTAGCATGGAAATGTAAAAACCTCTACACGAGTCTGAGACAACTTGTTGATGAGTTGGAAGAGATACGCATTGTTATTGTTAAGAATAGTAGGGGGAATAAGATCAAGTTGGTTATTAAAGAAATGGATGTAAAGCAGGCCAGGTTGTTCTCTCAGTTGGGCATGGAGAAATTTATACCGGATTAACCAAATCGATACCTAGCGGATTAATGTTTTGTTGGGGACTATAACTACGACGTTGCAGGGTATCGGTTTTTAGTACATCTTTGAAAGATGTGTCTGAATATTATACCTTCTTTCCATAAGCATAGTCATGATGTCGAACGCTTAAAAGTCTTACAACATTATCTTCATGGATTATCTTATATAGTATAACATAATGACCTGCAACATGGATACTCCATTTACCAGCGAAATTCCTTGATAATGGCTCTCCTCGTTCGGGATACTCACATATGTCTCTGATTTTACGTTTTATTCGGTCAGCTAAAACCTTATCTTTCTTTGTAAGCTTTTTAAAATTATCATCGAACGTTTTGGTCTTTTCGGGCTTATAAAAGTCGAAAAGTTTTTCATTCATCGAGAGAAGCCAACAGGTCGTCTATGTTATCAAACCGCTTGCAGAGGCCCATTTTACACTCATTTTCAGCCACCAGGACCTCCGCTATGAACTCCTCACTGAAATCTCCATAGGAGTCGGAGGCATGTAAGCGTGCATCCTCTTTGCGAACTTCTGTGAGAGCCATATATTTCACCTGTTACCGCTAGTAGTAGTTACTACTAATACTAAATACTATCCCAATCTCCCCCTGCCCCCGCCCTCCGGTATCTGGCGTGGTCTACTTCTCCAGCTCGCCCTCTGCGATCATCGGTAGTGCCTTTTCAACAGGTTGATGTTTTTCAGAAATACGATACCGAGGACGGTTTTAGGCAGAGGCATCTTCAATCGAGATCATCAACAAAAACGTTATCTAATGATCGCTTTAAGAATTCGCTCATAAAACATCAACCAAATTCAAGATCACTGCCCGATTACGCGGCTTGTAACGACAAAAACCCCGATGTCCGAGAAGCGGCCACGGGGGCTCTGAAGATGCTGGGGGCGTGAGGTGATGAGAACGAAACCCATTCCAGACTGTATGTAGGTGGGCGGAGAAGATCAAGCCCGGGAACGAGGTCTGGTTTGCCAGCTCCGAGGAGGCCAGGGCGGCGAGGTACGACAACTCGACGGCCGCTTTGCGGCCCCTTTTGGCGCGGATCTAGGAGACCGACCGGCTGATAGACGAGATCGTCTACCTTACTCACGCGAAGACGCGAAGGCGCGAAGGGACTAGTGTCACGTCAACACTCAAT
>DAOG01000096.1:388-16713 GCA_002501765.1 Methanosaeta sp. UBA204 | reverse complement strand
GTTTAGGTACCTGAGTAGTTACCTTTTTTTTTATCCTGCGCCACCCTTTTTCAATAGGAAATCCTTGTCCAGATACGCCTGATGTGTTATCTCCATACACTCCTTACAGATGTGAAACACCGTATCTTCCGGGCCGTGGATAGTGGCCTGTTTGGCCTTCACGGGCAACGTCTCCTTATCCACACCACACAGTTGACATCTCATCTAGGTCACCTCTTATCAATCCGACATCTGATTTCCGTCATTATAAGCATTTCCACCTGGAACCCCGCGCCATCTCCTGTATAAACTATGATCCAGTCCCAATAGGTCCAGGATCCGTCCCACTACCACGTCCACCAGATCCTCCAAGCTTCTGGGTTGCGGGTAAAACCCAGGGCACGCCGGAAGGACTACCGCACCTGCCTCTGTAACTGCGACCATGTTCCTCAGATGGATCAGACTGAGTGGCGATTCCCGTGGCACCAGGATCAGCCTCCGCCGCTCCTTGAGACCGACGTCTGCCACCCTGGTGATCAAAGTGTCGGCAACCCCATTTGCGATCCCGGCCAGGGTTCTCATGCTGCAGGGGACCACCACCATAGCGTCGAAAAGGTGAGATCCGCTGGCGATGGGCGCGGTGAAGTCTTTGGGCAAGTAGACGTGATCCGCCATCGTCTCTATCTCCCGGACGCTCTTATCGGTCTCTATCTCGATTATCTTGCGTGCCGCCTCGCTCATCACAAGATGAGTCGTACATCCGAATTCACCCAGAACCTCCAGAAGCCTTATCCCGTAGCATGCTCCGGAGGCACCGCTCATCCCTATCACCGTCTCCATATCTACCGCGGTCCGAATTTTCATCACCTCTGAGAATGAAATATTATGATATTATTTCTGGAGCCTGGAAAGAACGGCGGCCACCATTATCGGTAAGGTAATGGTTGCGTCGCTGTAGACAGTTACATGCCTGGCATGAGATGAGACCTTTCCCCAGGAGACCGCCTCAGACAACGTAGCTCCGGAAAGGCCGCCGAATTCTGGCCGGTCGGTGGTGAGCTGGATCGCCAGATCGAAGCTCTTCGGGGTGACCAGCATCGACTGGAGGGCGAAGTTTTTGGGAACGCCGCCTCCTATCATGACTATCCCTGATTTCTCCACGCCGTAACAGAGCTCTACGATCTCGTCAACGTCGCCGAAGGCGTCCACGGACAGGTTCTTGGTCTGTCGGTGCAGCCAGGCCTGGAGCCCTATCATGGAGTCGGAGATGGCCGGACAAAATATAGGTATCTTGCGATCGTATGCGGATCTGAGGATCGATCTCTCATCGGTGAGCCGTGATCCCAGCAGCTCCAATAGCTTCGAGCCTGTGATCGTCTCGGACCGTTCCGGCAAGATCTTCTGGAGCAGCTCCTCCAACCCGACGAACTCCTCGTCCCCCAGGTAGACGTCATATATTCGGGAGAGACCATCCTCCCTGAGCCTCGCGTCCGGTGCTTCCGGGTCGCCCAGACGGTGATGTCCGAAGCATTCTATGATGTCATGGACGAGATTTGCTCCCGTGGTGACGAGAACGTCGATATGGCCTTCTCTGATCAGACCCGATATTATGTTTCTCATGCCGGCAGGAACCATGGCCCCGGCCAGGGTGAAAAATCTGGTGTATTCTCCGCTTAGCATCTCTTCGTAGATGCTTACCGCTTCGGCCAGCCTCCCGGCACCGAAACCGCAATGCTCCATCGTGCTGACCAGCTGGTTGGCATCCATCCCGGGCACGATCTCCATCTGCTCTACAGACTCCATCGAATCACCCTAACGTGCACAACTGTCTGAAAACCATCGACATGAGCTGCTGTGATGCGATTTGATTTTTCATAAACCTTTTATATCAGTACCTTGTGTTTAGCTCTTACGGCTAACGGAGGTAAAAGATGAGCAGCGAAATGATGGCAGTGGATTATTATATCCCACTTATTATGTTTTTGATAGTAGGTGCTTTGACGCCTATCGGCGCTATGGCTGTCGTGAAGATCATATCGCCTCTAAAACCAACCTTCCGGAAGGGTGCGACCTACGAGGGTGGTATACGTCCGATTCGGGACGCCCTGATACAATACAACGTACAGTATTACCTCTTTGCGATCGTCTTTGTGATCTTCGACGTTGAGGTTCTATTCTTGTATCCGTGGATTTATATATACACATCTGAGGTCATACCGAAACTGGGTGGCGTGAACATAGCAGTCCTCGACATGGCGATCTTCATTATTGTTCTGTTGATCGGTTTGCTTTATGCCATTAAAAAGGAGGCGTTGCGTTGGGTATAAGCGATGTTGTACCTATTCCCGTTGTGATCGACGAAGAGCTGGAGAAGTGGACCGTCTGGGGTCGTCCGCTGACCAATATCTGGCTCACCACCACGGAGAAGATCCATGAGATCATCGATATGGGTCCCATCAAAAACATCCTGAACTGGGGCAGGAAGAACTCTCTGTGGTTCCTCATGCAGCCCATGGGATGTTGTGGTGTGGAGATGCTGGTCTTCGGTTGTCCCCACTATGACTGTGACAGGTTCGGCATAATTCCCCGTGCCACTCCCAGACAGGCAGACGTCCTGATCATCAGCGGCTATATAACCAGAAAATATCTGCCGGCGATCAAGAACCTGTGGGGGCAGATGTTGGAACCCAAGTGGGTTATCGCAATCGGTGAGTGTGCCATATCCGGTGGACCTTTTTACGACTCTTACAACATCATAAACAACACCAGCGACTTTTTCCCCATCGACGTCTACGTTCCTGGCTGCCCGCCGAGGCCGGAGCAGTTCATCAAGGGTTTTAGAGAGCTTCAAGAGAAGATCAAGCGACGTGAAGACGAGAGAGGCTACTAGAGGAGGGATTCATCGTTGACAACTGCAAATGATGTCCTGGACGCTCTCCAGTCGGCTTTTCCAGGAGCGATCCAGGAGTTTCGGGTGGAGTCCGATAACAGGCTCTGGGCCACGGTCGACCCGAACAAGATAGTGGAGATCTGCAAGTTTCTCAGAGACGAAGAGGACTTTGATCACTACTCCGGTGCGGCGGGCGTGGACAAGATAGATGAGGATCTATTCGAGGTCACAGAAATACTTGCCAGCCACGGCGCTCATCCGGTAGTGGCGCTCTTGAAGGTGAAGACTCCCAGAGACACACCTTCTGTCAAGTCTCTGACAGGCCTCTTCTGGAACGCCGACTGGTACGAGCGTGAGATCTGGGAGATGTTCGGGATCAACTTCGAAGATCATCCTGGCCTCTATCCGCTTCTCCTCGTAGACGATCTGGTGGGATCCTGGCCCTGGAGAAAAGACTTCAAGGGCTACCCTGACTACAACACAAACGAGAGGGTGCTGGAGAAGATCAACCCCGACGGTTACGCCGAGTATAAGATCTCGCCCACCGAGGCGGAGATCGAGGCGGGGACTGTTCCCGAGACGAGGCCGGAGTATCCTACCTTCAGAGAGAGAGAGATAATGGAGCTTGAGACCGAGTCGGAGATGATACTCCACATGGGACCACAGCACGCCATCGTGCCAGGACCCTTCATGCTGGATTTGAGGGTAGACGGCGAGAGGGTGAAGAAGGCCTACCTCGACGTGGGATACATCCATAAGGGCATAGAGAAGATCCTGGAGAACAGGACCTACATCCAGGGGATCCCCATCACCGATAGGATGTGCTACCTTGCTTCCCTCTCCAACAACGAGGTCTTCTGCGGTGCTGCAGAGAGGATCATGGGGATCGAGGTACCGGAGAGAGCCCAGTACATAAGGGTAATCCTGGAAGAACTCTCCAGGATACAGAGCCATCTTCTTGGCACGGGCGAGTTCCTGAGCCTGCTGGGTGGAGCTACGTTCTCTCCGTTCCAGTGGATGATCCTCGACCGGGAGGAGATCATCTCCTGCATAGAGAGCGTTACCGGTGCCAGGATCAACCACAGCTTCGTCCGACAGGGCGGGGTACGCAACGATCTGCCCGATGGCTTCGCAGAGATGACCAGGTCTGCGTTGAAGACCGTGGTCGATAAGACGAACGAGTACAAGGAACTCTTACTCTCCGACAACATCTACAGGAAGAGGATGGAGGGTATCGGAATCCTGTCTCCCGAAGAAGCGAGACGATTCGGTTTATCTGGCCCGCCGCTGAGAGCATCAGACACGCCTTACGATATGAGAAGGGAAGATCCCATACTGGTCTATCCGGACCTGGACTTCAATGTGATCAGCAGAAAAGAGGGAGATTCCAAGGCGAGGGTCGAGGTGAGGCTGGACGAGATTATTGAGAGCTGCCACATCGTAGAGCAGTGCCTGGATCAGATCCCGGGGGGACCGATACGGGAAAAGGTGTCCAAGAAGATCAAACCCGCTCCGGGCGAGGCCTACTACCGTGTGGAAGATCCGCGGGGTGAGATGGGAATCTTCCTCGTGAGCGACGGTAGCGACAAGCCTGTCAAGGTGAAGGTCAGAGGACCCGTCTACGCCTACATGCAGGCGCTACCGCCGTTGCTGGAAGGAGCTTATGTGGCAGACGTGGTCGCAATTGCAGGCAGCATGGACGCCTGCACCAGCGAAGTGGATAGATAAGGAGGAATAAAGTTTGGTATTATCCACGATAGTAGAGTCCATCACCGATTTTGTAGTCCAGGAGCCCAAGATATCCGGCCTGATAATCGGCCTGATAGCAGCGGCCATCATAGCTTCGGTCATCAACGTGGGCGCGATGGGTGTCGTCTGGCTGGAGAGGAAGGTTCTTGGCGACATGACCAACAGGTTCGGTCCCTGCCGGGTCGGTACTCGATGGGGGATCCTCCAGCTGGTTGCCGACGCCATCAAGCTCTTCACCAAGGAAGATAGCATCCCACGGGGAGCGGATAGACCGATCTACGTATGGGCGCCCATAGTGGCCTGTATCACCACGATGCTGGTCGCAGCCGCGCTGCCCTGGGGTGCGCTGAACATAGGCGGTGTGGTTTACCCGCTTGTGGCGGTCAACATGGACATCAGCGCATTCTTCGTAGAGGCCGCTTTGAGCCTCATGGCGATCGGTGCCTTCATGGCCGGATGGGCTTCGAACAACAAGTACTCGATGCTGGGAGCGTTCCGAGGCATGGCCAGGATGGTCAGCTATGAGGTTCCGATGGGCGTCTGCGTGATCAGCGTAGCGATAATGGCCCACAGCCTGAACATTGTGGAGATCGTAGAGGCGCAGAGCATCTGGTACATCATCGCCCAGCCATTGGGGTTCGTGATATTTATGATCGCCCTGGTCACCGACCTGGGAAGGATCCCCTTCGACCAGAGTGAGGCCGAAGAAGAGATCATAGCCGGTTATGTTACCGAGTATGGCGGGATCAGGTGGGGTCTCCTCTACTTCCAGGAGTATATCATCATGCTTCTCGGTTCGGTTCTGTTGGTGCACCTATTCCTGGGCGGCTGGAACGGTCCGGTCATCCCCGTGATATCGATCTTATCGCCAATGATCTGGTTCTTGATGAAGATGATCCTGGTGCTCGTATTCTTGATATGGGTCAGAGGATCTCTGGTCAGGTTCAGGATCGACCAGGTGACCGACCTGGGCTGGAAGTGGCTGCTTCCGCTTTCCATGGTGAACCTGGTCTGGGCCGTGGCCGTAGGTGTGTACTTCGCATGAGGTGGTGAATAATGGTAGTGAAGAACTTCCAATTGACTCTCAAGCACGCTATTCACGGCATCGAGGTCACCCGCCTTTATCCTGAAGTAATCATGGATCTCCCGGCGGCAGAAAGGGGGATTCATCAACTGGACGTCAGGACGTGTATCGGCTGTGGCGCCTGTGCCAGGATCTGTCCCAACAGCTGCATCGAGCAGGTATCTTACAAATATGGGAACCCGCTCAAGAACAAGAAGATGAAGTTTCCACAGATCGATTACGGTAGATGCATGTTCTGCGGTCTATGTGTCGATGACTGCCCGACTGGATGTCTGACGATGACCAGGGAATTCCAGATTGCTGGCTGGAACAGAAACGACATAATCTTCGGGCCGGACGATATCGCTGTCGGCAAGTATTCCGATGAAGAAGCTGCAAAGCTGGCAGAGGAGGCCAGGATAGCTGCCGAAGAAAAGAAGAAGAAGAAAGCTGCAGCGGCAAAAGCTAAGAAGGCCAAGGCCGAAGCTGCCAAGAAAGGTGATGAAGGTTCCGGCGAGAAGAAGAAGGAGGAATGATGGCCGGAAATCCAACAACGGAAGGTGAGTCCTGATGGAACTACCAATGGATATAACCCAGTTTTATGACATAAGATTCCTGATCGAGCTGGGAGTATTCGCACTCTTCGCAGTGATCATCATCGGCCTCTCGATCCTTACTGTCTACTCCAGAAACATAGTTCACAGTGCTTTTTATCTACTAGGGAGCTTTGCTGCTGTGGCTGGTTTGTACATATCTCTGAACGCTACCTTCGTGGGAGTGGCTCAGGTTCTGGTGTACATCGGAGCGGTCGGGGTGCTGATGCTCTTCGCAATAATGCTCACGAGACGGGCGATTATGGAGGAATCCCATGGTTAACGTAAAAACAGCGATCTTAACGCTGATTTTCCTGGCGACGCTGATTATTCTCATCGTAGCGACACCATGGGGAGATAACGTGAACTATCCGTACAGCTTTGAACCCAAAGAGGGTTTAAGGATGCCTGAGAGCGGAATAGGAGATATAGGGATGGCGATATTCACGACGTACCTATTCCCCTTCGAGGTTCTCGCTCTGGTGCTTCTAGCTGCGTTGATAGGTGCGATCTACGTCGCAAGGAAGGAGATAGCACGATGACGACAAGGAGGGAGGAAAACTAATGGTTCCACTAGTACTTTACGTGCTTCTCGCGTCCACGATGTTCGTAGTCGGCCTTTACGGCCTAATGACGCAGAGAAATGGTATAAAGCTCATGATGTGCGTGGAGATCTTGCTAAACAGCGCCAACATAAACCTGGTGGCGTTCTCGGCCCATCTGCCCAATGTGGACGGCCAGGTCTTCGCTCTGTTCTCTATAGCCCTGGCAGCTGCAGAAGCCGGTGTGGGTTTTGCCATATTGATCCTGTTGTACAGGCTGTACGGAACCATAGAGCTGGACAACATCAACGCATTGAGGTGGTAAAGAGTGTACTCTGATTACGCCTATCTGATCGTGGGTCTGCCGATACTGGCGTTCGTGCTCACGATCTTTCTTGGTTGGCACCTGCCAAAGGGTGGCGGGTTCATCACGGTTCTGGCGACCATCGGTGCACTCATCCTCTCGGTGGGGATCTTCAAAGAGATCTTTCCCACAGATACGATAGTGCATCAATCGGCACACTGGTTCGCCAACTTCAACGTAGGGATCTTGATAGATCCGCTGGCCATCGTGATGCTTCTCATGGTCTCCTTCGTCTGTACGATGATCCATATCTTTGCTCTAGGGTACATGGATGGCGACCCTGGCCTGGCGAGGTACTTTGCCGAGGCGGGTCTCTTCACAGCAGCGATGCTGGGTCTCGTCTTCTCTGACAACCTTCTCCAGCTCTTCATATTCTGGGAGCTTGTGGGCGTCTGTTCGTACCTGCTCATCGGGTTCTGGTACCGAAAGCCCTGTGCGGCATCTGCCGCCAAGAAGGCCTTCCTGGTGACCAGGGTCGGAGATATAATGTTCCTGGCCGGGATGATCTTGCTCTACACCAACATGGCAAAGCTGGGGCTACCCGAAGGTACGTACCTGCTCCAGTTCCAGACGATCTACGAGAACCTCGTTCATCTCCCGTCCGGCCAGATGACCGCGATAGCGCTCCTCATCTTCGGCGGGGCGGTGGGTAAGTCTGGTCAGTTCCCGCTGCACGTCTGGCTTCCAGACGCCATGGAAGGTCCGACCACGGTTTCGGCCATGATACATGCCGCCACCATGGTGACCGCAGGCGTCTACCTGGTGGCCAGGATGTTCCCGTTATTCTATGCGGCTCCCAACGCACTGATGGTGGTTGCATACATTGGTGGGTTTACGGCCTTCTTCGCTGCTACGATGGGTCTGGTGATGTTCGACATCAAGCGGGTTCTAGCGTACTCGACCATCAGCCAGCTCGGATATATGATGCTGAGCCTGGGCGCGGGCGCTGCCGTCGGGGCAGCCGCGGTCGGGGTCGGCATCTTCCACCTGGTTGGCCACTCGTTCTTCAAGGCTCTGCTCTTCCTCTGTGCCGGAAGCGTGATCCACGCCGTGGACACCAACGACATGCGGGAGATGGGCGGCGTCCTCAGATCGATGAAATGGACCGGCCTGACCATGCTGGCAGGAGCTCTGGCTCTGGTAGGGTTCCCCCTGACGACGGGGTTCTACAGCAAGGACGAAATCCTGGTAGCGGCGTTCGAGAACGGTCTCTATGGCCTCGGCTGGCTTCCCTATGCCTTTGGCGCCGTCACCGTTCTCTTGACGGCCGTCTACAGCTTCAGGCTGTGGTTTACGACCTTTGACGGGGAGCCTCGGACCGATTATGGAAAACACGAATCACCGTGGGTCATGGTAGGTCCTCTGGTAATACTGGCGATCTGCGCCCTCTTCATGGGGTATCCCACACAGGATACCTTCTATGACTACGTCGGCAACAACTTCGATCATTACGGCGTCGATTTTGATGAGCTGGCTGTGGTGGGAGGTCATCACATCGAGCATGAAGCTGCCCACGAGCCTTTCATAATCAAGATACTGCCCATCATTCTCTGTGTCGGCGGTATACTGATAGCGGCTCTCTTCTACTCGCGCTGGAAGAAGCTCGATCCCGGTATCGTCACATCGAAGAACGATCCGTTGCGTAAGATCGTGTTGAGGAGATACTACCAGCACGAGATCTACACCGGCTGGCTCGCCGAGAAGGTGGTCTACGGACTGGCTCTCGTCTCCAACGTATTCGATCTCAAGATCGTAGATGGCGCCGTGAACAAGATAAGCAAGTTAACTGTAGGTCTCGGAGGAAACGTGCGTCGCGTGCAAACGGGAGTGATACAGAACTATATCACCGCAATCGTGCTGGGACTTACGGTGCTTCTGGTAGTGGTTAAGCTTGGGATGGAGGTGGCGATATGATCTCGAACCCAATATCGTTGATGATCGCCGTACCGCTGATCGCAATGGTGGTTGCCTTCATGACCAAGACGAGAAGTCAGGCAAGGATCGTGGCTCTGATAGGGTCATTGGTTCCACTGGCGATATCTTTGCAGATGTTCATGGAGTTCGACAAGACCTCAGAAATTATGCAGTTCGTGGAGAGCTACGACTGGGTTCCTTCGCTTGGCGTGAAGTATACGGTCGGGGTTGACGGCATAGGATTGCCGCTGGTCTTGCTCTCTACCATCGTGAGCATATTGGTTGTGGTCTACGCGTGGGGCGAGAACACCAGACCCAACCAGTTCTTCGCTCTCCTGCTATTGAACGAGGTTGGAGTTCTCGGCGTCTTTACGGCGCTCGACTTCTTCTTGTTCTACATATTCTGGGAGATCGTCCTGATACCCATGTACTTCCTGATAGGGATATGGGGCGGACCGAGAAAGGACTACTCTGCCATCAAGTTCTTCATCTACACTCACGTTGCAAGTCTGGTGATGCTGCTATCGATATTCGCTCTCTACTTCACCTACAGGACGCCTGCGGGCGGTCGGACTTTCGATATGCTGACGCTCATCCAGGCTACCTCAGACAGCACGCTCTTCTCGCCGATGCTTGTGAATGTGATCTTCCTCGGACTCCTCTTCGGGTTCCTGGTGAAGATGCCTGCGGTGCCGTTCCACACCTGGCTTCCCGACGCTCATGTCGAGGCCCCGACCGCAGGCAGCGTCATACTGGCGGCGCTCCTACTGAAGATGGGTGGATACGGTCTATTCAGGGTGATTGTGCCGATGATGCCCAACGTATCCGAGCATTATGTCACACTGATGGCGATAATCGGTGTGGTGAGCATCCTCTACGGTGCCTTCCTGGCTCTGTCCCAGAAAGACATCAAGAAGATGGTGGCCTACTCCAGTGTGAGCCACATGGGATACGTGTTATTGGGCGCCGGGGCCTTTACCTGGCTCTCTGTCCAGGGTGCGATGTTCCAGCAGTTCTCTCACGGGCTCATAACCTGCGTTCTCTTCATGAGCGCCGGTACGATCGGGCACACTGCCGGAACGAGGATAATCCCCGAGCTGGGCGGTCTCGCAGACAGGATGCCCAAGTTCGCCGTCCTGATGATGATGGGTTTCCTGGCTTCGCTGGGTCTGCCCGGCATGTGCGGGTTCATAGCCGAGTTTACGGTGCTCACGGGATCTTATGCGACTCTGCCGGTCTACACCCTGATCGTGATATTCGGTGGGATCGTTGTCACCGCTGGCTACCATCTGTGGGCCATGCAGAAGGTGATGTTCGGGCCCATCCTGAAGAAGTACCTGGATCTGCACGATCCGCACTCCTACGAGTTGCTCTCCATGAGCATCCTTGTATTTCTCATAGTATACTTCGGGGTGAACCCGGCGCCGATCATGGATATAATGGGCGTGGCGGCAGAACAGTTGATCGAAGGACCTGTTATGACCCTGGCGCAGATGGGGGTGGTCTGAGTGATCTTCAGCGATTATCTATCTCTCTTCGGCGCAGAGGCGTTGCTTACGGGACTGGCGCTGTTAATAATAGTGCTGGGCCTCTTCATGAAGAACAAGAACCTGATGGGTTGTCTGAGCCTGGCGGGTCTCGCCGTCTCGATGTATCTGGTGATGGCGGCCGACCAGACGAAGGGAGCCGTCTTCTACGGGACCATGCAGATCGATGCATTATCCCAGTTCTTCAAGCTAGTCTTCGTCACAGTCGCCCTGATCGTGGTGATCGCGGGTCTCAGCAGGTACAAGAACCATCCCGGACAGGATGAGTTCTACGGCCTCTTGCTCCTGGCCACGGTGGGGATGATGGTAGTTGCCAGCTCCATGGACCTGATCTCGCTTTTCATAGGATTCGAGCTGGCCAGCCTGGCCACCTACGCCCTGGCGGCCTTCGATAGGGAAAAGCAGAATCTGGAAGCGGCGATGAAGTACTTCATCTTCGGATCGGTCTCATCGGCACTGATGCTCTTCGGGTTCTCGCTCCTCTACGGTCTGACGGGGACGACCCTGATCTCTGGGATAGCCGATGCCGGTCTCGCTGATATGGGACCTGTGACCTTGATCGCCCTGCTATTCGTGATAGCCGGGTTCGGGTTCAAGATGGCTCTGGTGCCCTTCCACATGTGGGCTCCGGATACGTACACCGGTGCTCCTACCCTGGTGACGGCGTTTCTGGCTGCAGGCTCCAAGAAGATGGGGTTTGTGGCAGCCTTCAAGGTGGTGCTGATCGCCCTGATCGCGCTCCGGATGGAGTGGTACATGGCCTTTGCCATCCTGGCAGCGATCACCATGACCCTGGGCAACCTGGTCGCCGTCTGGCAGAATAACGTCAAGAGGATACTCGCTTACTCCAGTGTGGCTTATGCGGGCTACATCGCGATAGCGTTCGTGGTGGTCGGGGCCGCAGCAGGACAGATTGATGGCTTCTCCATAGCGGCTAACGGACTTGCAGGAGGTCTTCTCCTCATCCTGGCTCATGCCTTCATGAAGACCGGGGCCTTCGTCGCCGCTGCGGTGGTGGCCTACATGGCTCTGAGCGACGGCAAGGATAACCCGGACGACATCGAGCATTATGCCGGTCTGGGGCACAGAGCGCCGATAACCGCGTTCTGTATGCTGATATGTCTATTCTCGCTCTCGGGCATACCACCGACCGCCGGGTTTGTGGGTAAGTTTGTCCTGTTCGGGTCGGCGATAGATGCTGGTCTGGTCTGGTTGGCGGTGCTTGCAATCCTCAACAGCGCACTCTCGCTGTACTATTATTTGAGGATCATCAAGTACATGTACGTCAACGAGCCCGCCGGTGGCAAGATCAGCGAGCCGAAAGGATACGTCCTCGCCCTGGTGGTGGCCCTGGTGGGCGTGCTGGGGATAGGTTTCTTCCCGCAGGTCTTTGTGGATCTTGCTTACAGGGCAGCAGAAGTTCTGCTGCTCTGAAAATCTATTTTATCTTTTTTCCGGTGTTTATGCCTGTAAGATATGACAGGCCGAGTGGTTACGAGCAGTAACCAATTTAAACATTGAGAACCTAGTATGAACTGGTGATAAATATGGCCGGGTTGATACCGAAGGATGATATAAAGCGTCTTCAGAGGCGCATGAACAGGCTGATGGAAGATACGGGGCTCTCGGATATCGAGTCTAAATATATGCCGGATCTCAGACGCTTTCAGGAGAAGATGAACCGCCTGGTGGAAGACGTGGTGATAGAACCACCTCTGGTTCCCATGGATGTGGCGGCACCTCTGGCAGACGTCAAGGAGACCGACAAAGAGGTCATTGTGACCATGGACCTTCCCGGCGTGGAGAAGGAGGATATCAACATATTCGTCTCCGAGGACTCGCTGGAGGTCAAGGCCGAGCAGAAAAAAGTGACAGAAGAGAAGGAAGAAGATTTCTACCGGAGAGAGCGTACCTATTCCAGGCTGGAACGGGTGCTCAAACTTCCCGCCGAGGTAAAGGCGGACGAAACCAAGGCATCGCTGAAGGATGGGGTGCTGGAGGTCCGTCTGCCCAAGGTGGAGGTAACCATCAAGAAGAAGGTGACTATCACCTGATCATCCGTCTTTTGGCATCTCCTGGAGCAAGAGATGATGGAGCTTGTCTCTCTTCGTCTCCAGGTATCTTCTGTTTACGTTGTTGGGAGGGATCTCTATGGGAACCCTCTCTTTTATCTCGAGGCCATGTCCTTCCAGCCCTATTATCTTTCTGGGGTTGTTGGTGAGCAGCCTCATCTTCCTGACACCCAGGTCCACGAGTATCTGGGCACCTATCCCGTAGTCGCGAAGGTCTGCCGGATATCCCAGGTGGTTGTTCGCCTCTACGGTATCGCATCCCTGGTCCTGAAGAGCGTAGGCCCGGAGCTTGTTGGCCAGGCCTATGCCCCGCCCCTCCTGGCGCATGTAGAGCAGGACACCGTTACCGTTCTCGCTGATCTGTTCCAGGGCCCGGTGGACCTGATCGCCGCAATCGCACCGTACAGACCCGAAGACGTCTCCGGTGAGACACTCGGAGTGTACCCTGATCAGGGCGTCCTCCGCAGTTGGATCGCCGGTCACCAGGGCCACATGACACTGGCCGTCGATCAGGCTCTCATAGCCTACTGCCTTGAAATGGCCGTATTTTGTGGGCAGGTCGACCTCGGCTACCTTCCTGATCAGCTTCTCCATGTTCATCATGAACCTGATCAGACGTTCTATGGTGATCATCTTGAGGCCGTGCTCGGCCGCGAACTCCTCCAGCAGGGGAAGCCTGGCCATGGTCCCGTCCTCTGCCATGACCTCGCAGATCACTCCTGCCGGATAGAGCCTGGCCAGCCTGGCCAGGTCCACGGAGGCTTCGGTATGGCCCGCCCTCCTCAGCACGCCGCCAGCCATCGCTCGGAGAGGAAATGTGTGGCCGGGCATTACCAGGTCTTTCCTGGTCTTTGCAGGGTCGATCAGCGTTTTTATGGTGGTGGCCCGGTCGAAGGCTGAGATGCCCGTGGTCACGTCGTTCTTGGCGTCGACGGAGACCGTGAAGGCGGTTCCCATCTTCTCGGTGTTGTTCAGGGTCATGGGAGGCAGGCTGAGCTCCTGGACCCTCTGGCCGGTCAGCGGGACACAGATCAGACCTCTTCCGTACCTGGCCATGAAGTTTATGGCCTCGGGGGTGGCCTTCTCTGCGGCGATCATCAGGTCGCCTTCGTTCTCCCGATTTTCATCGTCCAGGACGATGATGACCTTGCCTGCTCTCACCTCTTCGATGGCTTCTTCCACGCTGCAAAATGACATACTGGTCCGAGACTTTCCTCTTTGGTACTTATAGGTACTGGCACTGGCACTGGCTCACCAGACACCGACGATGGACCGGCCGCAGTGAGGACACTTTCCGCCGGTGATGTTGTTTTTCACGATCCTGAAGGCGGAACGTTCGACGAGAACCCGGCCACATCGAGGACAGATGGTATTCTCGTCCTCCCCGGGGATGTTGCCTCCGTAGACGTAACTGATGCCCGCCTCCTTCCCGATCCGGATCGCCCGCCGGAGGGTCTCGGCCGTGGTGGGTGGTGCGTCTCTGAGCTTGTAGGTGGGGTAGAAGGCGGTCACGTGCCAGGGAATCTCCGGGCTGATCCCTACCAGGAACTCGGCAATATCCCGGAGCTGGGAGTCGGAGTCGTTGTAGCCCGGTATGAGAAGGGTGGTCACCTCCACCCAGATGCCCAGGTTCCAGATCAGCTCGATGTTCTTCTTCACCGGTTCCAGCCGGGCTCCGCAAACTTTTTTATAAAAGTCATCGTCGCCCTTGAGGTCTATGTTTATCCCGTCCAGATAGGGCTCGATCGTCCGGACAGCCTCCTCGCTCGTGTAGCCGTTGCTGACGAAGACGTTCTTCAGCCCGGATTCCGAGGCCAGCCGGGCCACGTCGAGGGCGTACTCGAAGAAGATGGTGGGCTCGGTGTATGTGTAGGCCACGGACTGGCAGCCAGCATCGAGCGCCTCTGCTACCACCGCCTCCGGCTCGACATAACTGCCGGGGATGGTCTTCCGTTCGGCTGGCATCTGGGATATGTCGGCGTTCTGGCAGTGGAGGCACCGGAAGTTGCAACCCACGGTGGCGATGGAGTAACTGAGATGGCCGGGAATGAAGTGGTAGAGGGGTTTCTTCTCGATGGGGTCCACGTGCATGGCTATCAGCTTGCCGTAGACCAACGTCTCCAGGACGCCGTCCTGGTTCTCTCTGACACCGCAGATTCCTCTCTTGCCGGACCTTATGCGGCAGAACTGGTTACAGAGCCCGCACCGGACGTCGCCGTCCAGCTTCTCGTAGAACATAGCTTCGGTCATGATGACATCACCGCTTACCGGAAAATCTTTTCTGTTTTTGATAGTATATAAAGTGTAACTTTATATACTCGAGTAAATCCGACCAAATTGAGGATTTTCTTGTTTGGGCCAAGTTCTTAGTCGTCATGCATCTATTGATTAAAACCATTATCAAGCGAGGGATTCTGAGGGAGCTAAACACATACTCTCTCCTTATTTCAACCGCTGATGAACGCTAATGAACACTAATATTTTTCTTTTAATTCGCGTACATTCGCGTTCATTAGCGGTTTTTCTCTCCGACATTCACGTCCACGATCGTCATGGTGTCCCTGGGCCGCAACGTAACAGATATAGGGCTTGAGGCCATCCCGGTCTGATGGGCTCTTGTCTCGGTTCGAGGACCTGGCTGTCGAAGAGGAAGCGTGATACTAAGATGAGAAAGTTCTGCGTATACGGCAAGGGTGGGATAGGCAAATCTACGGTTGTTTCGAACATATCTGCGGCCCTGGCAGAGGACGACGACAGAACCGTGATGGTGATGGGCTGCGATCCCAAGGCCGACACGACCCGGAACCTCATCGGCAAGAGGATCCCGACGGTTCTCGACGCCTTTCGAGACAAGGGACCCGAGAATATGAGGCTGGACGAGATAATCTTCAAAGGGTTCAACGGGGTGTACTGTGCCGAGTCAGGCGGGCCGGAACCCGGCGTGGGTTGTGCGGGTCGCGGGGTGCTGACAGCTGCAGATATGCTCTCCCGGCTGGGTGCTTTCGAGAAGCTGAGACCCGATGTGGTGATATACGACGTGCTGGGTGACGTGGTCTGCGGCGGGTTTGCGATGCCCTTGCGGCGGGGGCTGGCGGATGATGTCTATATCGTTACCACCTGCGACCCCATGGCGATCTACGCCGCAAACAACATCTGCAAAGGCATAAAGCGGTTTGCAGAGAGAGGCCAGGTCTTTTTGGGCGGGATAATCTACAACGGGAGGAGCGCGGTAGACGAGCCTTCGATCGTAGAGAACTTCGCAGAGAGGCTGGGCACGAAGCTGGTGGGCAGGTTACCGATGAGCGATCTCATACCCAGGGCCGAGATACGCCGCAAGACCGTGATCGAGTACGCGCCGCATTCCGAGGTGGCCTGCATATTCAGGGAGCTCGGTCTCGCTGTTCTTGAAAACGAAGATCGTGCGGTACCAGAACCTCTCTCGGATGACGAGCTCGACAAGATAAACGAGGAGATCGAAATTTTATTGAGAGAGGATGAGGATTAATATGATCTAGAATATATTATATTTTTTCGTTCCTTGTTGTACATGACTTTCGGTCATATAGATTATAGCGACATATTAAATTAGACAAGCTTGAAATTGTACTGCAC
>DAOG01000096.1:0-269 GCA_002501765.1 Methanosaeta sp. UBA204 | reverse complement strand
AGTGGTTTAGGTACCTGAGTAGTTGCCTATTTTTTTATAGTATATAAAGTATGACTTTATGTACTCAAATCAACGGGAGATGCCGTACTTCAAATCTCGGGCCAGCAGGACAAGGAGACAACCAGCCAAAGATCCGATCTGAGAGAGGATAGCCTCAATACAGCCCAGGTCTTAGGTCTGGGCAGCAGCCTATACCTCGTCGATCTCTACGAGGGTGACTGGATGGTGTCCAGCTTTGCAAAACGTACCACGAAAACCAGACCCACATA
>DAOG01000143.1:9549-12588 GCA_002501765.1 Methanosaeta sp. UBA204 | reverse complement strand
AGTTTTGAGGTTCTTCAAGCTAGTGTCGAGTCATGCGTAAAATAGATGCTTGTTGTTCACAGACTGGGATGAGTTTTGGGCCAAGGTATCACCACATACCCTAAAGAGCTGCTGGCCATTGATAAAACTATTGAATCATCCTCGAATTATGGCTGATATCAGCCAATTAGAGAGACATCTATCTCCCGGTCTATTGCCGACGGCCACGTCATAGAGATACTGCTCACCCGCAGCTCAGTTGCCGA
The DNA here is from genome assembly GCA_002501765.1 of Methanosaeta sp. UBA204. Taxonomy (GTDB): domain Archaea; phylum Halobacteriota; class Methanosarcinia; order Methanotrichales; family Methanotrichaceae; genus UBA204. The sequence goes on along the minus strand of DAOG01000143.1, from coordinate 12,343 downwards.
TCACAATCAATGGCAAGATGCCTCCATTACAATGCCTCCCACCCAAGCAAGGAAAAATCACTTAATCTGTGAAGTACAATAGCATAACCTAGCATGAGAAAGATCGAGTACTGCCCCATAAGCATGAAAGAGCTGCTGATCAGGATGAAAGACACCAGCGAACTCATGATGGACCTGGGATATTCATCCGTCCTCTACGACGACGTGGACCTGGCCATGGAGGTCCATCACCTGGAAGAAGAGATGGACATCTACGATTACCACGTCCAGATCTCCGCCATGCTGGCAGCCAGGACCGTGGAAGAGGCCGAAGCGCTCTCCGGTATCCTCCAGATAGCCTCGGCCGCCGAGATAATCTCGAACGCGGCAGGAGACATCGCAAGCATCCTCCTCCTCAAGATGGGCATCCCCCACGAGCTGAAGAAAGACCTGCGCCTGGCCGACGAGACCGTAGCGCGAGCGGTGGTGGGTGCAGAAACGTCGATTCTAGGCCGCAGCCTCGAGGATATCAGGTTCGAGACCGAGACAGGCATGAGCGTTATCGCCATTCGGCGCGGTATGAGCTGGATCTACGACCCCGAGCCTGAGACGGTGATCAAGAGCGGCGATATACTCTTCGCGCGGGGTCATGACGAGGGCGTGCCCCTCTTCCTGGAGACAGCCACCGGGATACCTTTCGTCTACAAGGTCTATCCGGAGACCGGGATCTCCCAGCTCGAACGGGCGGTGGACATAATCGTGGAGATGAAGAACATGTCCGAGCTGGCCGTCGGCCTCGCCTACACCGCGGTCCTCTTCGAGAACAAAGAGATGGCCATCGAGGTGGAAGAGATAGAACAGCAGATGGACGATATGAAGTACGATCTCCAGCGCTGGGTTCTCCATGCAGCGAAGCACGTCGACGACATAGAAAACCTCCGAGGACTTCTTCATCTGGCGGTCTCCACGGAGATCATAAGCGATGCCGCCCTGAAGATTGCCAACGTGGTCCTTCATGACATTGAGCCCCATCCCATCCTGGCCATGGCCATAAGGGAGTCCGACGAGGTGATAACCCGGGCGGAGATCCTGCCGGGAGCCATGATGGACGGGAAGACACTGGGTGAGCTGGAACTGGAGACGGACACCGGCATGTACGTCCTGGCCATCAAGAGGGCCGACCGCTGGACCTACAACCCCCGGTCGAAGGTAACCCTGGGGGCGGGCGATACGATCTTCGCCCGGGGGACGAAGAGCGGGGAGGAGAAGCTCCTCAGGATGTGCGAGGCCCGCTCCTGAAGAATGAAGAAGGTCATCTTCTGCTGCGTATCCTCCTGTGCAGGATAAACGTCGAGGTGACGAAGTAGCTCAGGGCGAAGATTATAGTTGCCAACAGAGATTCGAATATGTTGAAGTTGTCAATGTGGACCATGTACACCGAGTAGACGGCAAGGAAGATAGCCCCTGCCACCACCGTCTGTTGCAGAACGCCGTACCTTCTGAAGCTCACAAGCAGGTTCATGTTCGGGCCTCATCGACCTAAAGGTACTTCACCTCTTCGTCTTCGTAGAACTCTTCCTCCATCAGATCTTTTCCGGTCCTGCTCATATAGAGCCTCACCCACCACACCGCGGAGAGGGGGGCGATGACCGCTATGCTTATCACGACTTCCAGTACCGACCAGATCGCGGTCGCCAGCTCATATCTCGAGAAGACCGTGCCCCCAACGCCAAGCGCCATCGATATGGCCAGGACGACCAGCCAGACCAGAAACACGTCCATCACGTTCGATCTGAAGAAGCGTACCCCCGCCTTGATAGCCGCCACGGGTCCAAGACCATCGATCACCAGGGCATAGGGCACCAGGGCCAGAGCCAGCGAGATCAAGAAGCCGTAGATGACGAGCAAGACGATCCATATAATCATCGAACCCATCTGAGGAGCGTCTCCCTGGATCCCTTCTATCACCACGGATAGGAAGGGGAGAGACAGTATCACGAATCCCGCAACCGCTATAATCCCCGTCAGGATATGAGCGAAGAAGAGGCTCAGGTAATTGTCTTTTCCCGCGGCCCACATGGCCTTCAATGTGGTTGTTCTTCTCGCCGTAGCCTCTCTGGCCATGCCGATGGCACCGGCAGTGAAAAACGCGTTCACCAGCGCTGCCACCAGCACAAAGATGATCACGATCGCCGCCAGCTGACCGAGAGAGCCTTCGATCGCGCTTCCAATCACGGCCGCGATCTCATCGACGTTCTCGATATCCTGCGGCGAGGAGATCAGATCGGATAACGTGGGTGCGATCGGCAACAATATCGCGAGAACCACTACGGACATCAGCAGGCCGATGACCACGACGTTAAGCACGAATGGGATGGCCAGGTTGAGGTTGCGCTTCCAGGTATCGAACCCCTTACCGATCAGGGCCCCAATGTCTTCATACATACAATGTCCTCTATACTCAAACGGTTATATATCTTTCCGACTGACGTGGCCGTCGATCCTCTGCCCCATCGTTTTTTTGATAGTACATAAAGTATAACTTTATGTGCACAGAGTAAATGTTCATGATACCCAGTCTCATGCCCGAAAAATGAAAATCGGCAGGCACAGGCAGCCTGGGTCGTCATTTTCATGGCAACCAACAGGATAGTGAGCATATTCGCGTAGGCTTCTCTCCTGGATGCCAGCGCCGAACTGAGCCTTGCATGCCCCAGAAGAGTTCCCCGGCAGGTCTGCTCTGTACTGTGCACCTTTCAGGAGCCCGCTCGGTGATACTTCTAGCGTAGTAACTACTCAGGTATGTTGATTGGTC
>DAOG01000143.1:1307-9439 GCA_002501765.1 Methanosaeta sp. UBA204 | reverse complement strand
TAGTTCCTGCATAGTGAAGTCCCCCCATAGTGGTTTAGGTACCTGAGTAGTTACCTAGCGTAAATAGGCACCGGTAGGGATAAGACCCCACACACTGGAGCAACCACATCAAAGCCCAGTATTTTTGCCGATAGTGATTATCTCAAAAATCGATGCACATTGACACTGTAATTAGCCCTTATCGAGATATTTTTGTGGACAATCATTTAAAATGTGGCTACAAGCACCGACGAGTATTCGGTTCAATATAAATAACTATATTTATAATATAAATTTAATTCGATTTGTGTGCATCGATATGGAAATTGAAATTTCGTTAATTCCGAAACAATTAAAATATTCAACCAGAATTTTTTGTGGTTGTTGGTTTACTTGCAGCCACCCGGTAGATTGGTATTATATACATAATTAGATTAATCTTTTGGTAATATGATTACACCTAACTACAACGCCCATTCAACTGGATCACGACAAACTGTCTTACCGCTTCGGCTATTTTAAGGTTGATTTAGATCGGCTCCTGGCTAAAAACATTATTATGCCCGGAGAGAGAAAGTGTTATATATCTCTGCATCTTATTTCATTCTTCATGTAACCATAAAAAAGGAGGAGGTGCATGAATTGGTAAAAAATGTAGTTATAATCGGTGGAGGTATTGCCGGAATATATGTGTTGAGGAATCTTCTTGCGAGAAGAGGCGACTTGGAAGAGGACCTGAACTTAACACTTATAAAGCGTGAGAAGAGGGGTTGGGTTTCCGTTTGTGGATTGCCTTATGCTCTGCGTGGATGGTATGAGATAGAGAGAGCTATGATAAATAAGCCAGAATTCTTTATCGAACAGGGTGCAGATTTCAGAACCGAGACAGAAGTAACAAATATAAACGCAAAGAATCGTAGTTTAACTCTTAAAAGCGGCGAAGTGATGAAATACGATTATTTAGTCATTGCAATGGGCAGAACTCCATTTTTACCAGAGGCAGTGGAGAACACAACACTTGAGAACGTTTATACTCTCAATGACGAAGAGGATGCGATTAAAATAGAAGCTGCGGTCGGTTCTGATGATGTGAAACGTGTCTTTGTCCGTGGCCGGGGGATAATAGCAGTACAAGCAGCAGTGGCTGCTGCAACTAAAGGACTGGAGACAACGGTTCTTGGCGGACCACCCTCCCTGCTTCCTGCAAGCTTGGACCCGGATATGGGTGATATGCTGAAGGAATGGCTGGAGAAGCAGGGGATAAAGTTCATTCTTGAGCAGAAAGCGATAACTGCCTTAAAAGAAGAGGATGGTCGGGTAAGATCGGTGGTGATAGGTGATGGAGAAGAGGAGATTCCCGCCGATCTGGTGGTCATTTCCATGGGGATGAGACCTAATACCAAACTTACCAGTGATGCAGGGATAGAAACAGGCGAAACCGGTGGAATAATAACGGACTGCTCCTTGCACGCCAAAAAGGGGCGCAACTACCTGAAAGATGTATATGCACTCGGTGATTGCATCGAGGTTATAGATGGCATCACGCACCGTCCAAGACTGAACCAAATGGCATCTACTGCCGTAGTCCAGGCGAATGTCGTCTCAGATAACATACTCAGTGATGTCACCGAAGATCCTTCCCAGTATTCGTCTTACGATCCTTGTGTTGGGCCTGTCGTAGCGGACATTGGTGGTCTGCTGGTAGGATCTGTGGGCCTGACAACAGAGGCGGCTGCCCGTGCAGGGATAAAAACGATAAGTGGCAAAGCAACCAAGCTCACAAAGGCACGATACTTCCCCGGGGCAAAGCCTCTCACCATGAAATTGATCTTCGATGCCTACTCCAAGAAATTGGTGGGGGCCCAGATGGTCTCTGAAACTGCTGTTGCAGAGCGTGTAAATGAGATGGCAGTTGCCATACGTGCAGGTATTACCGCAGAGGATCTGCGAAACACCGAAAGATGCTATGACCCCTCGCTATCTCTGCTCATAGATGTTACGGTAGATGCTGCACAGGGGGCTTTGGGAATCAAGCCGGTCTATTGAGGCCCATTTTTTTTGCGATTGTTAGCTCATCTGCATCTTCGCAGCGGCAAGAGATTATATCCAGGAATTAGGTCGAGCTGGTACCATACAGGTTTTACCAGCATCGGTTCTTGGGTCGTCTCCCTATTTGGCATAGTCAGGACATTTTTTATTCTAGCAGAATGAGCTGGGATGAACAAGTTGAATAGTCTTCATTACATCTCCCAACGGTATGATTGTGAGTGGGCGACATTTCAACTTAATAGAGGTAGACTACCCACAAACTCCCATCAAAAAAAATCCGAGAGGTATTTCGATGGAACTTGATGAGATGGCGAAATGTTTGAAAGACTCACTGGATCTGGAGTTCAATCCCGTGGGGATCGTCCTCTTCAGAAGAGAAGAAGATATCCCCGGCGATGTTGAGGAGGTCGAAGAACCGTACAGACACTGCCAGATGGTCCTGGGCGCGAGCAGGGATGGGAAGACCTATTTCGCCCGTAAGGAGACCCACAGCTGTAAAGGTGGAGCTACCGGACTTGGCCTGATAGACTGGCCCCCGAACATAAGTTCTGGAAACCTCTACCGTTCAAAGCTGAATAAGAACATAACCCAGGGCGTAGCTCGCAGAGTGGTCGCCAAGATGCCGTGTCCTGCGCCGGGAAGCACCGTCGCAACGCTCATCGGACCCTTGAAAGATCTGAAGATAACCCCCGACGTTATAATATTCATAGGCACGCCGTTCCAGGCGAGACGCATAAGCCAGGCCGTCGTCTACAAACAGGGCGGAAGGCTCAGCTTCAACTCGGCCGGCATCCAGTCATTCTGTGTCGATGCCACTGCAGTGCCTTACCTGACCGGCAACATCAACATCTCTATGGGATGCGACGGCGCGGCGAAGAACGCCGGACTGAAAGACGACGAAGTGGTAGTAGGGATCCCCTTCGAGCTCCTGGAGGATATCTGCACGGTATTCAACGAGCGGCACGAAGGATGGGACACCTGGATGCGCTCCTGATATCAGGAACGAAAGCGCCACCTGAAGAGGGCGCCTTCCCCTATCCGTTCGATGGAAACCAGATCGAGCCGGGGATAACCCTCCCGGAACCCGGCGCCGTCCACCAGGGTCGGTGCGCGCTCACCCCCGATTATGAGAGGGCCGACGTAGACGGATATCTCGTCCACCAGGCCCGCCTCGACGAGGGCAAAGTTGAGGGTGGCCCCGCCCTCCACCATCAGTCGTCTTACTCCTTTTTTGTGAAGGGTGCAAAGAAGCTCGGATAGGTCCACCCTCACCGCGCCCAAGGTCACGATCTCGCAGCGTTCCGATAGCTTCTCCAGCCTACGGGACGGCGCTGCTCCGGATACAACCAGGATGCATCCATCACCCAGGACCTTCGCATCCGCGGGTGTGCGGGCCCGGCTGTCTACCACCACGCGGAAAGGGTTTTCGGGCAGGCCGCGGTCGACCCGCTTATTTCTTAGTTCCTCGGACTTGATCCTCAGGTGGGGATCATCGGCCAGGACGGTTCCTATCCCTACCATTATGGCGTCGCTATCCGCCCGGAGACCTCTGACCCTCTCTTGATCCTCCTGACAAGATATCCGGACCTGTCTCCGCTCGACCGAACTCAGCTTCCCGTCGATGCTCGTGGCGCTGTTGATGTAAACGAAGGGCCTATCCATGGAGATCACCAACTAGGGCATAACCTAAATAGCTTCTTTTCCCAGAGACCATCCATAATGCAAGACGTCCGGAAAGAAGAGATCATCCTCTCCGGCACCATCCTCTCCGGCGAAGAGTTCGAGCCCCTGGAAGGCTACCTCTGCATAAAAAAGGGGATCATCATCGAGATGGGCAGAGGTCGGATAGAGGCGGATCTGGAGGGTATCATCTGTCCTCGCCTGGTCAACGCCCACGTTCATGTCGGAGACTCGATCTTCAAGGACCCCCCTTTTGCTCCTCTCAAGGAGCTGGTGGGTCCGGGTGGGATGAAACACCAGGCTCTGGTCCGGGCGACCGGAGAGGACCTGGTCGAGGGGATGAGAATGACCTTTTTAGATATGGTAGCCACCGGCACCGGCACGTTCGCCGACTTCCGCGAGGGCGGCACCGACGGCGTGGATATGCTCCTGGAAGCCTTGGGCACAATCCCATTGAGATCCCGGATCCTGGGGCGGCCGGATCCGGGGTCGGTCCAGGTTCATGATGAGTGCTGGGGGATAGGGATCAGCAGCACCAGGGATTATCCTCGCTCCTGGGCGGAAGATGCTGTGGCCGCTGCCAGGTCAAATGGGAAGAAGGTAGCCGTTCATGCAGGCGAGGCTGGGAGGGGTGACATCGAGGACGCGCTCGCTCTGGAGCCTGACCTATTGGTTCACATGACGAAGGCCTCGACTCAAGACCTGAGAGAAGTTGCAGACGCTGGCATACCTGTAGTGGTCTGCCCCAGGTCCAACCTGTTCACGGGGGTGGGCCCGCCCGAGGTAACCGAGATGCTGGGCCTGGGCATCATGGTAGGGCTGGGGACGGACAACGTCATGCTAAGCTCCCCCGATCTCTTCTCGGAGATGAACTTCGCGTTAAGAACGTTGGTGCATAACGATAGACAGGTATTTAATATGTGCACTCTAAACGGGGCCCGGATCTTGGGTATCGATAAGAGGATAGGCTCGATTGATGTGGGAAAGGAGGGATGCGTGATGGTCATTGATGGTCGATCGAACAACATGTGGGGATCGAAAGATCCCCTCGCCAGCGTGGTTAGAAGGGCGAGACCTTCCGACCTTCTGGCCATCTTCTAGGGGGTTTTGTCATTGTTTGATAAGATCATGATTGCAACCGATGGTTCGAAGCACAGCGAGAACGCAGCTGAAAAGGGGATAGAGATCGCCAGACTCTCCGGTGGAGAAGTATCGGTGGTTTACGTTGCCGATACGGGCAGGCTGAGCCATCTTCCGGAGGACATGGCCCTGGCCAGCATCAGGGAACTGATGTTAGACGAGGGCCGAGAGGCGACCGACCATATCGAGGCGATGGCCGAAAAAGCAGGAGTGACCTGTACCAAGGCCGTGGTCGAGGGGAACGTCGGTGAGGAGCTGATCCGCTTTGCAGACGAATCCGGAGCGGACGTCGTCGTGATAGGCAGCTGTGGTCGCACCGGCCTGGAGAAGTTTCTTCTGGGCAGCGTGGCCGAGAAGGTGGTCCGCGGCTCGAAGGTTCCCGTCCTGACGGTGCCTGGGAGGGAGGTTTGAGCCAAGTTCTGGTCAGGGATGTGATGGTGGACGACGTGGCCTACGTCACCATCCCCGGGTCCAGGGACAGGGTTCTGGAGACGTTGAAGGACAGGTGGGTCTCGGGAGTTCCGGTGGTGAAGAAGAGTGCCGTCGTGGGCATCGTGACCAGATCTGACATCTTGAGAAACCCGGAAGAGGAACAGACTGCTCTCCTGATGGCCAGGAACCCCGTGCTGGTCAGCCCGGAGAACACCGTCGTCGAGGCGGCCAAGCTCATGGCAGAGCACAGTATCCGGCGGCTTCCCGTGGTGGAAGACGGCGCCCTGGTGGGCGTGATCACCATAGCAGATGTGGTCCGAGTGGTGGCAGATACGAAAATAGAAACGCCCATCGAGGATTACATGGAGAATACCCTGGTAGCCGTCTGGTCGGAGATGCCTCTGCCTCTTGTAGGTGCGGTGATGGAGTATGCAGATGTTCATGCCTGCTCTGTTCTGGACTCGAACCTGATGCTGGTGGGGATCGTCTCCGACCGAGACCTGATAAACGCCACCATGATCAGAGACTACGTGGAGAAGTCGGACATGGCGGCTGCTTCCGACGAGGACGAGTGGACCTGGGATAGCACCAGAGATACCATGAGCCTCTACTACGGGGTCTCGCGGATAGAGCTAAAAGATGTTCCCGTGAAGGATGCTATGGTACCGGCGATAACCGCGATCAAGAGCAGCGAGGTTGGCGAGTGTGCACGAGTGATGCGCAGAGAGCAGATCGACCAGATGCCGGTGGTGAACGCTCATCAGAAGTTGATCGGGATGCTGAGAGACCGCGACCTGCTCCGGGCGTTGATCGATTACCATGATAAAACACAGGCAGGGGGGTGAAATACCGACCACCGGCACCGCGTTTCGTCTGCCCCTAGCCTATCGAGTCCGGATAGATCTCATATGCATTGGGATATATCCTTCTCCGCCACATCGCCGCCCGGCTTCGTCTCTGCGAAGACCTGACCCTCGAAGTAGAGAACCTCGGTCTCTTCGTCAATCCAGGCGTCCATGGGGAGGCCAGCCTTGTGGCAGGTATGGCAGAGGAAGTCTGTGGAGTCGAAGTTGCACTCAGTGGCTACCTGGGGCAGGAGCAGGCCGGTGAACATATCTCTGGAGACTATCAGCCCGTGCTTGCCGATCTTCACAGCTTCGGGTAGATCTTTCTTCTTTACGTCGTAAGGCCGGGGCGGGGTGAGCACCGTGACCTCTATCACGATCCTGTCCAGCTCATCGGGTCTCACCGAGGAAAAACGAGGGTCACCGGTTCCGGCGCTGATGGCCGAGTCCACGATGGCCTCTCCCAGGTCCATTATCGGCTGAGGATAGCCGATGCACCCCCTGAGAGAGCCATCTTCGTGCAGGGTGACGAAGACGCCGCGTTTTTCTCGGAACGAAGAAGACACATCCACCGTTTTTATCCGTTCTCTCTTCTCTACATAGGTTGTGAGGGCTTCTCTGGCCAGCTTTACAGCTGAACGTCCTTCGTCGATGGTCAACATAGGAGACGATCGGGTTACAAGGTACTAGAAGATTGTGAAGGAAGCTGTAGCGCTATAGCGCTATGAGGGCCGATCACGAAGAGTTGCTCGAGTAAATCCACCCTTCGGCCGGATCTACTACACGTATCCTGGGTTCTTCTCTCTACTGCGAAGCCCACTATGAACTTTGTATTCCGTTTGATTCTGAATAGATCCATGCATTGCCTTTGAAATCTGTGCTTGTTGCTCCTTCGTCCATGTTCTTTTGTTTTTTTTTTCCACGAAAGTCCACATCTCATCGAGTTCAACGGTCCCACTTTGGCTTTACCTGCCATCAATTCGTTGAACTCGGTTGCGTGAAGTATGATGTCGTCTATGACTCTTAAAACTGTTGCAAGAGCAAATTCAGTTGCACGGGATATAGCTTGGTTTCCTAACTTCTCAACTAGAAGTTTGCCAACGAGTATCAACTCTTCTTCTGAAATATGTCAGCGGTACATCGGTGTATTGGCAGTTTAAACAAAGAATGTTTTGCAGTGCATACACTGATATCGCTGGTGCCCTGCAGAGTTCTTGCCTTGTTTTCGAATGTCTTTACCATCAGCCTTCAGGTAGTGCCCGCAGTCCGGATTTGGACATACGACATCATTAGGGGTTCTTGGGCGGGACATGGTGTTCACCATGCCCATATATGTTGTTCAACTATTTATTATCTATTGCCAAGTAGATCACCATCGACGTCTGCGGGGTGATCTTGCCGCCGTGGTTGAGGTCACCTTTTGTCGGGCTACCTATTGAAATGAATCCAGTATCGAGTACGCGATTGTAGATTCGTCGTCACGTCATGGTAAAACTTGATAAAAATCCATATCTTGACAAGGAGTATCTCCTCGAAAGACTGAATAAGGTCAAAAAGCGTACACCTTGGATTCAAATAAGACTCTCATACTTCGCATATTGCCGCCCAACATATGGGTTGTGAATTGCTTGAGCGGAGTGCGGTGAAAGTCACACGCTCCTTTCTTAGAGGGAGGCACAGAAGTAATACGGCTCTTTGCTATTTCATGTGGGTAAGTTGAACTTGAGTTTCCCGGTCCTCAAATATATAGTTGTGATGAAATTGTGCGTTGATTTGAACCCTCTTGCACTCCTCTTCGCAGATTGAATGACGCTATTTATTTCCTCTAAGATCCCATTGTTTATCCTTGTCTTAATATAATTTGTAATGCCATTCCAATGCGCCTTTATGATTTTTGCACATTTAATTACAGGTTCAAGTCTGCTGTGTGTTGCCCAGAAATACCACTTGTTGAGATAATCTTCAGCTAGCAAAGGATCTTTGAAAGTAACTACTCAGGTATGTTGA
>DAOG01000143.1:202-1200 GCA_002501765.1 Methanosaeta sp. UBA204 | reverse complement strand
TTAACCATTTATTTCCCCTCCGCGCCCCTCTGTGTACTCTGCGGTTATATTCCGTGTTTGGTTACAGTATGCCCCATGTCTTGGGTAGTTCCTGCATAGTGAAGTCCCCTATAGTGGTTTAGGTGCCTGAGTAGTTACCTTTGAAATTCCAAAAGTCACGTAAGCTCAACTTAATATTGTATGCCCTCATAGTCTTCAATCTCATATCCTTTAAAGATCCCAGCGTTTCCCTCTGTAGAATCGTAAGGTTTTCTGGATTTTTTAGCCATATGTATCTCGTCGTCTTCAATATGATATTATCTGCTTGTTCATCACGTCTTACTTGATCTACAGCCTCATTCATGAGCTTCATTACATGAAACTTGTCATAAGTGATTGCCGCCTTCGAAAAATTGTTTGTTACGCCAGATATAAATGCTGGAGACATATCACTGCAAAAGTTGGTTATATTCTCTCCAGAACCCTTATGATCCTCAAGATCAGTCTTGAAGAACTTGATAGTCGCTGAATCTTTTCCTACACACACATATATAATTCGCGATTCATCAAGATCAACAAATGCAGACACATAATTGTGTCCTTTAGCCTTAGATGTCTCATCGACTCCCACTGATTTCACTTCTGAAAAATCCTCCTCAGATCGAGCTTTTTGAACATAATGTTCCAAGACTCGCCATACCCGTGTATCATGCTCGCCAATCAAATCTGCCACGACCTTAACAGGCATGGATTAAGCCATTAAAACTATCAAAGAATCTATGAGCAAGGTGAAACCGCTATTCTTTCTTGCCCACGGTACTTTCACCTGCTTGACTCCACAACTTTCACATTTTGTTCGCGGAACACGACAGTGAATGTAGGTCTTAAACTGGAAAAAATTCAGGTGACATCAAGTTCTGTCAGTGGTGTCGTGAACATCTTAGCGCACTGTGGACATGGGAATTTGCTTCCCCTTTCAAAATCTATGTGAAAGTCTAGTGTCCAGTCATCTAAGTAAT
>DAOG01000143.1:0-168 GCA_002501765.1 Methanosaeta sp. UBA204 | reverse complement strand
CCGTCATTCCCGCCCGCCTGTCTGCCGCCTACTTGCCACCTACCTGTTGCGGGCAGGTAGCACAGGCAGGCGAAGGCAGGAATCCAGAAGCGCCGAAGTAGCTTGACAATGACACATTAAAGATAAAATCGGTAACAGTAGACAGTGGGGGCGTCAGATATATTTACA
>DAOG01000144.1:1594-10894 GCA_002501765.1 Methanosaeta sp. UBA204 | reverse complement strand
CTACTGTTAAGTGGATCACTACCGAATTTCTTGGCAATATACACAGAAATGAGCAGATACCTCCTAGAGTGACTGTCAAAGGGCTGGATACGCTGCTCCTCAATTCATGCGATCTGGAGGAGATGGTGCTGTTTATCGGTGAGTTGCTGAGAGATGGGCAGAGCAAAGGTCGGATACGCCCTTCAACAGTTGTGCAGTTCATCGTGAACGGCAAGATCACAAAGGACGTCCATACGAAAATCAAGGTGCGAAATGAGTACATCAGTCTTGAGAGTTTGTTCTATGGCAAGGTGTCGTGGCTGGCTCCTGGTTGGGTGCATGCGGTGAGGTAATTGGAAAAGCTCAACACGTCGTACACTCTTTTGATATAACCTTCATTTAACGCACACTCTGTCCAGAGTTTATAAGATATCCCAAAAATCGACAGTGCCTCAGTAATAGGTTGATATTTCTCTAAAAATATAATGCCGATGCTGATTCGAAAGAGACGTGTATTCGAACGAAATCGCTGGCGAAAAACGTTATTGATAGATCCGTCCAGAGTTTTTCCGCACAAACACCAACCAAATCCTAGATCACTGCCTGAATATAGTCGGCAGAAATAATAAAAAGATTATTTGTTAATAAATCCGCGCCAAATACAGCGCCTCACCCCCCACAATCCTGGGCCAGCTATTTAACCCCAGAGCGCCAACCTACTCCCATGAGATGCAACGGGTCTTGCAAAGAGTTCTGCGGATGGATAAAGACCCTGCCCCATCACAAGAACTACGCCCTGATGAAAGAGGACCACCCTAGCCTGCCCGAGTGCTTCAAGCCGACCCTCCTGGGCGAGTCCGTCCCCGGAGCGCTGCGTCAGTACAGGGGGCCTTACGGAGCGCACGTTCACGAGTTCGATGACCGCTGGGTACTTCACAGAGACCTGGTCGACGCGGAGAAGGACCCCCTGGGCCATCTGCTCAGCGACGCACCCGAGTACCTCTTATCCATAGGGGCCGGACTGGCGACCTACCTCTTGACAGGAAGGGTCAGAGACAGGAACAAGGCCATGGCCGCAGGCTGGGCGCTCGGTGCATTCGCCCTGCTCCTGGGAAAGATGGAAAAAGCTATCGGAGAAGACGAAAGAGAAGAAGTGGTCGGATCTCCACGCTAATTGGACCGATACAAAACATGCGCCATTCGCCGTTCAGAAAGAGATGACCCTATCGGCGTCCTTCACCCATTGAGCGAGTTCAATCATCTTTGCTTCCAGGGCCCCATCGAAGTAGGGTTCGCCCCTGTGGATGCCGCAGCGCGCCTTGCACGTCCCGCATACTTTGACCGGCACGCCCCTGGCGATCAGGTCCTTCAGCATCATACCGAGATCGAAGTAACCCTCCGGCGGCGTGCACGCATCCCTGGCCAGGTCGACCGAGTCGTTCATGAGAAATATGTGCACGTCCATATCCAGAAGCAGGAGCTGATCCGCCAGTCTCAGGGCGTTCCAGGTGACATCTGTGCCGTCGTAGGGATTGTGGTTGAATAGTAACAAAACCTGCATCTTCATCTTTATACCACCTTGACTCTTGATATGGCCATCAGTCATTTTTGTCATATCTCTTTGCCGGTCAGAAGTCAGAAAGCAACCTCTGTTCCGAGGTCCCGGTCGTCGTCTCGACCGGTGCGGGGGTCTTCGCCTTCGTGTCGGTCCCCGGCTCTAACTCGCATAGTTGTTGCTGCTTGCATCCCCAGACGAGCTGCTCTTTGGTGACCCCGAAAGGAGAGAGAAGCCGCAGCACGGGCGGCAAGATCTGTTTCTCGATATAGTAGTCGGTATCGATATTGAGGTTCTTCTCGATGGCGTACTCCGGATCTTCGGCCCGGTCGACGAAGAGGCCTCTGCCCCGGATGATCACGAAGGGCACCCGGTCTCCGACGGAAGGAACCCGACCACCCCTCTCTCGCATCTTCTCCACCACCCGGATGTGAGGCTGCTTGTTCTTGTAGGAAGATATGCTCTTGGTGTACCTCCGAGAGAGGGTCAAGTCCTCCAGCATCGACCCGTCTCTTTGGAGGTCCAGGTTCTGAAGCTTCTCGATCGCCGACCTGGCGAGGTCCACCGCCTCGTCTACCTTGCCTTCCTTGAGCACCAGGTCCAGGCACCCGTTGAGCGTCCTGGAGGTGAGTTCGCACCAGTCCCTCCGGACGGTCTCCATGCCCCGGACCTTGATCCTGTCCTTCCATCCCTCGCCCACCTTCTCGAAGACCCAGAGGGCGTACCTCTTCTTCACCAGAAAAAGACCCCTGCGGGCGAAGGACTCGAACTCCAGCTCCATGGGCGGGGGCAGCCGGGCGGTCACCGACCCTGCGATCTTGCTGCCCACAAGCTCCGCCTCCTCCAGAGAAACCCCTCCCGGACCGGCAGGAACGAGCCTGACGAATACGCTGTCCGTATCGCCGTAGACGACAGAAAGATCGAACCTCCTGGCAGACCCGGCATCGGCGATCTCGTCCGGCAGAAAAACCTGTCCGTCCCCCAGGTAGATCGACCCCACGTCTTCGACCATGGACCTGGTGTTCTGGATGTTGGTCCTACCGATGCTGGTCACCGCGTTGGCCACCGGGAGGCTGTAGAGCCTGGCCCTGGCGTACCCGGAGTAACCGTAGAAGCTGTTGAGCAGGATCTTGAGGGCGTACTGCTTGGCGTCGAGAAGAGGCAGCTCCTCCTCGCTCGCGGTCCGCATCATACCCTTGATCTCCGTCCTCTGGCCCAGAAGGTCGCGGAGAACCCCGGGAACTATCCCAGGCAAGACAGTGGAATCGACGAACTCACCACCGGAAGGAGATCTTATCACCTGGGACTCGTCGGGTCGCGTCCCTGTCAGGACCGTGGAGTAGCAGAGGTTGTGGGCCATCATTATGGTAGGATAAAGGGACTTGTAGTCCAGGATTATGACGTTCTCCACAAGACCCCTCTCTGGAGTCAGGACCGCCCCTCCCTTGAGCTCGTCGCTCTGGCTGCGCCTGATCTTGGATAGGTCGGGGTCTGGCTTGGGCGGGACGACCCGTTCCTGACCTTGGAACTTCCTCAGGAGAAGGCTCTCCACCATCCCCGACTGGCCGCCGTTGATCACGTCCTGGAGAAGGGAACCGCTGGTCTGGGCCAGAGCGATGTACTTGTCCAGCAGTTTCAGCTTCAGAAGGAGGTGGAGGGCCAGGACAGCATCCCGGCGGGAGTAGCTCACCAGCCTGGCGAAGTCCTCGCCCCCGCTCTGCCAGAGGGTCTCCATCTCCTGGGGATCTACATCCCCCTTCTCCATCCCCAATAGCTCGTGGCTGGCGTTCCTGAGGGTGTACTGCTTCAGGCTGAAGGACGTCCTGATCAGGGGGAGGAGATCGACCACGATCCTGCCCGTGATCTCCACCCAGGTCTGGTTCGCTATATTCCTGATGTGCCAGAAACTCCTGTCCCGACCCAACCTGGTCTTCACCCCCCATACCCTGGCACGCTCGGTCAGATAGGGAAAATCGAAGCCATTGGAGTTGTAGCCAGCTATCACGTCGGGATCGTACTCCCTTACAATAGAGATGAACCTGTCCAGCAGATCTCTCTCGTCCCTGCAGACGGTGACATCCTCTCGAGGGCAGGCCACCTCCTGGCCCACCATGACCAGATCTTTGAGACCTCTGTGCTCCGGGCTGAAGGCCAGGCTGATCATTATCACCGGATCGTTCTCCGGCCGGGGCATCTTTCCCCCAACGGAGAGACACTCGATATCGAAGGCCAGGTGCCGGAGGGGGGCGTTGGCCAGGGCCTTTTCGTCGGGCATAAGAGAGGCCAGGGGTACAGGCCCCTCCAGGTGCTCTTCGGTCTTCGCCCACTTCATTCCTCCCAGGTTTCTGTCTATCAGAAACCGGTTCTTGAAGAGGATATCCGACTCGTAGACATCTTTGATCCCTGAAACGGCGCGGACGCTCTCCCTGAAGGTCCGTACCGACTTGGGGTCCTTGGCGATGATCTTCAGCATCTTGGTCTGCCTGGTCTGGTAGCCGACGGGCAAGAACTTCTCTACCACCACCACCTCCAGACCCATCTCCTCGATCTGACGAGACGCGTCTTCTATCCGGTCCTGGTCGACACCGGCGTAAAAGTAGGGCCTGAACCCGGCTACCTGACAGGTCACCGGCTCGCCCGCCGGAGTGGACCCGAAGAGCTGGACGACGGGGCGGCCCTCCCGGTCGTAGACGTAGTTGGCGTCCAGGATTTGGAAGATCGTCATCGATAATAATAGGCAATACGAGCGGGTTTATAGTTTGTCATGAACAGATAGACAGATAATGATGGATCGTGCTGATAGCAAGACTAAGCTGAGACCTACCAAAAATGATATACTTTGGCAGAACAATAACAAAATTATCGGAAGAACTCGGTGGTGAGGAGATCTATGCGAAGAAGAAGATATCCGTCTATATTTGACATGTTCGAGAACCTCATGAAAGGCACCCCCTTCGAGACGGAGCACGAGTGGTGGACCAGAGACCCCTTCGAGAACATGATCAAGAGGCTCGAAGAGGAGATCCCTGCGGAGTACAGGAACCTGGTCGAAGAAGAGAAGACACCCACCGGAGAGGTCAAGAGGTACGGGCCCTTCGTCTATGGGTTCAGCTATACCGCAGAACCCGGAAAAGAACCGGTATTCAGGGAGTTCGGGAACATCAGACCCTCTCCCGGAGGCATCATAAGGCCCAGCGCGGGAAGAGAACCGCTGGTGGACCTGATGGAAGACGAGAACGGCTACAGGATATTTGCCGAGCTTCCTGGGGCAGAGAAGGAGAGCATAAAGCTGGACGTATCGGAGAACCGCGTCACCATAGAGACCACCGACGAGAAGAAGTTCCTGAAGGTGGTCGACCTGGACTCGGTCGTGGATCCGGATAGCGTCAAGGCCTCCTACAAGAACGGCGTTCTGAGCGTAGAGCTGGAGAAGAAGGAGAAGCCGCCGAAGGGGAAGGAAATTAAGATCAATTGAAATTGTTTTTATGCGGGCACGCCGACGGTTGCCAGCAACACCACAGGTCAGTTGACCCATATACGTCCTCCTCCCCGCAGTTCTGCAAGCGACAGTTATCTGCGGTAGGTCTGCTCCCTTCCGGGCCTGGACCGGTCCCCACAGTTGAGGTGTGCAAGCCTGCCCTCCGGCAGACCTGGGCACCAATGCTGTCCCTACAGGACGGAGAATCACGGTAGGCATATGGACTGCACTGTAGCACATGCCGTCGTCCGCCAGCTTCGCCCCCCGCATATCGGCGATTTCGGGTTGCAGGTGACGCCGAGCCACCCGGGCTAGCCCGCACATCTTGGAGACGTCTGGTAAGTAATAAACTTAACGCAATAAAGGTGGATGGGATATGGACGAGCTGATCGGTTTTGTTTTGGGAAATAAACAGCGTGAGAAGGTCATACAAGTACTGGAGGCCCGGGGATCGATGACCTCCCGCAAGATGGCCAGGCTGGGCCGCCTATCGGGATCTTCGGTGGAGCGAGTTCTGAAGGAGATGGAGGAGAAGGGCCTGGTCAAGGATGAAAACGATAACTGGAGCCTCACCGAGATGGGTGCTCAGGTCCAGAAGGAGATGAAGAGGAGGATGTGATATGGAGGTCATGGAGGCCATCAGAAGCAGGAGGAGCATCAGAGAATATCACGACCGCCAGGTGGAAGAGGAGAAGCTGGAGAAGGTCCTGGAGGCTGGAAGGCTCTCCCCCTCGGCCAAGAACATGCAGGACCGTAAGTTCATCGTGGTCAAAGACGAAAGGACCAGAGAGCGACTGGTTGCGGCGGCCAAGGGCCAGAGGTTCGTGGGAGAAGCTCCGGTGGTGATCGTCGCCTGCGGGACCGTCACCGACTATGTCATGACCTGCGGCCAGCGGACTTATCCAATCGACGTGGCCATCGCCGTGGACCACATGACCCTCCAGGCCATGGAAGAAGGATTGGGGACCTGCTGGATCGGCGCCTTCTATGAGGATCAAGTCAAGGAGATCCTGGGAATACCCGAGGATATCAGGGTGGTAGCGTTGCTGCCGTTGGGGTACCCGAAGGAGTCGCCCGGCCCGCGGCCGAGGAACGATATGAAAGATGTCGTGGTCTACGAGAGGTGGAATGGACAATAAAATTTGATTTTAAATATTTTGAATATAGGCTTACCGTAATAAGTAAATACTGACTCGCCACAGGGAGTGCCAGAGATGAGTATAGAGTCTACCGTCGCCCTGACGAGTGACGGCGATCATCCAGATCGTAATAAATTAAGCGCGTTGGTGGGGGTCTTCGCGGCGGTTCTCCTGGGTTTTCTTCTGAGGATGGCCACCGCAAGAAATGTGCTCGCCGATGGTGATCTGGCCTTCTACGGTTACGATTCCTACTACCACATGCGCAGAGTTCTCTATACTATTGATCATTTTCCTCACACATTGTGGTCCGACTCCTACCTCAACTACCCCCACGGCATGGAACTGATGTGGCCCCCTCTCTTCGACCAGATCATCGCGGGAACCTCTCTCCTGCTGGGAGCGGACGGCCAGCGATCTGTGGAGATGATCGGCGCGATGGTGCCGCCTATTCTCGGGTCCCTGACCATACTGGCGTTATACTGCCTGGCCCGGGAGCTCTTCGGGAAAAGGGTGGCTTTACTCTCTGCCGTCATGCTGGCGATAGCACCGTCACACGTTGGCACCTCCATGTTCGGTCGCCCGGATCATCATGTACTCGAGGGCCTCCTCCTGGTGAGCGTCGTCCTGTTCATGGTGCTCGCCCTCTCCGGAAGAGACCACCCGCTCCGGTTTTCGGTCATTGCCGGTGCTCTGGTGGCAGCTCTTGCCACCGCCTGGATCGGCACGCCGGCCTACCTGGGGATATTCCTCCTGTACGCGATCGTGCAGATATCCTCGGATCTGCGTGATGGTCGGTCGTCGAAGGAGATGGTCTGCGTCTTCGCGGTGACCTTCGGCGTTGCCCTGCTCTTTCTGCTGCCCTTCTGGAATGATCCGTGGCTCATCCCCTCTTTCTTTTCCGTGGTGGGAGTGCTGCTGGCCGTGCCGGCCATCTACGGCCTTTCATGCGTCTTCTCGAAGAAAAAGATCCCCTGGGAGGCGTTCCCCCTGACGGTAGCGACGCTGGGATACGTCATCGTCATACTGACGTACAGGCTCGATCAGACCACGGACATCTACACACTCTTATGGTCCGGTCTGAGATATTTCTCCGGCGGAGACCTATCATGGAGGGTGACCGAAGCGGTACCCCTCTATGCGATAGCAGAGCCGGTTTCCTTCCTCGGGTTCAACCTGGTGCTCGCGCTGGGGGGGCTAATTGTGCTGATCGTCCGTATGCAACATGTCGACCTCCGGCGCGGACAGCTATTGTTCCTGGTCTGGACCCTCGTCGCCCTGATCTTGACCCTTGTCCAGAATCGGTTTTTGTACATCTTCAACATCAATATGGCCGTCCTGATCAGCCTATTTTTCTTCCTGGTGGCAGATCACATCCAAAAGAACGGGTGGATCGGAAGATACCCACCGGCCACAATGATCGCAACCGGGGTCGTTCTGATCCTGGTGATCCTGCCGTCGGCGATAGACACGACGATGATGGTTCAGGATGAACCTGAGATTGCCGGAGACTGGCAGGAGGCCCTCCGGTGGTTGGAAAAAAATACCCCCGTCACCAGCTATTTCGAGGAGCCGTATGAAGCTCCCGAGTACGGCATCTTATCCTGGTGGGACTATGGCAACTGGATCCTCTACCGGTCCAGAAGGCCGGTGGTGGCGAACAACTTCCAGGCGGGTGCCGTCGAAGCGGCGCGGTTCTACCTCTCCGAGGACGAAGAAGATGCCATGGCGATCCTGAAGATGCGCGGATCGCGGTATGTGGTAACGAACGAAAAGATCCTCTACGGCAACCTACCTGCAGTTGTTTTATGGATCGACGGAAACCCCATCGACTACGTAAACATAATCGACGAAGGGAACATTTTGACCTTCGTACATACCAGACGATTTATGAAGACCGTCCTGGCCGGCTGCCACATCTTCGATTGTAGCGGTATGAAGCACCTCCGGCTGATCTACGAATCAAATACCACGGTGGGCCTGCTCTTTCCGACGAACAAGATCAAGATATTCGAGCAGGTTCCCGGCGCCAGGATCGCCGGCACCGCCGACGTCGACGTGGAGGTAAGCCTGGAGATGACCACAAACCAGGGCAGGCGTTTCCGGTATACCAGCCACGACAAGTCCGAGGACGGCCGCTACGAGATAATCGTCCCCTATTCGACCGAGGACCGATACGATACTCGCTCGGCGGGCGTCTACCAGGTGACATCCGGCGGGGTGACAAAGGAGGTAGAAGTGAGCGAGGATGACCTGATCCAGGGCCGAAAGGTCGTGGTGAACTTCTGATGCACAGGTCCGTCGGCAGCGCTCGCGGTCCGGCAGAGGGTTCCGGTTCCGTTACGAAGTAGGAGCTGGCGCTGGCCTGCAGCTACCCTCCGAAGACGATCGTATTCTTTATCTCGAAATCTCCCGAATAGATCTGGTAGCTCTTGACGTTCCTGCCTAAGGACTTGTGCATGCTCGCATCGATCTCCCAGGTCCCGTTGAAGCTGACCCTGTTGTCGAAGCAGATCCCCGGCAAGCTCGGTGCGCCGAAGTTGGTGGTATGAGATCGCTCTATCCTGTTGACGCTGAAGTTCTCCAAAAAGGCGAGACCTGCGCCAGACCGGACGCGCCTCAACCCCGCCAGAGGGACGTTGCCCGAGTAGCTCATCTTGTTATCGTCGATCTTCAGGCGGCCATCACCCGTCATGGCACTGTAACGCTCGAAGGTCCTGGCCCTATCGATGAAGGACGTACTGAAGTCCGCCATCCCGGTCCCGTTCACCCAGGCCTGCCCACCGACCGGGAGAGCACCCAGGATCAGGACCGCTCCCAATATAATCTTCAAAGCCGGTCTACTCCCCAACATGTTTCATTATTATATCATAACTATCTTAAAACGATGACGACTGCCAGGGATATCGTCCAGCGCCGGGTGAGGAGGGGGCCGCTGGGATATCTGAGGTACAAAAAAGGCACAGATGTCCGGCGTGCATGGCCTACAGGCTCCTCGTAAAGATGAAAACCGGCACAAGATGAACGGGCAGCACGTTCCCCATGCTTACGCAACTGAAAATGGGATGTAACTACTCAGGCACCTAAAACACTATCGGAAGACTTCACTATGCAGGAACTACCCAGGACATGGGGCATACTGTAACCAAACA
>DAOG01000144.1:0-1552 GCA_002501765.1 Methanosaeta sp. UBA204 | reverse complement strand
TTGCCAGAAAGTACAGGATCGCAATCGGGAAACCAGTCAACATACCTGAGTAGTTACAATGGGATTAGCTTTTCAATGAAGAGGCACCAGTTATGCCCCTTTGCCTCACCGCCCCCTGTACTCCCTGCACCCCTTCATGAACCTATCCATCGGATACGAATAGACATGAGTGTGCAGATAGCTCCCCAGCGCGTTCTGCTCCGTCAGCCCGTCCTTGTCGTCCAGGATCCCCTTGCCCCTGGTGAACCTGTACGCGAACCTGGCATCCCGGGCGCAGTCCATCCGGGAGTAGTGGAACTCGTGCCCCCGGATCGTCTTGCCCGTTGCCACCACAGGGTTCTCCCCCACGACCTTGCCCTCCACGTACCCCAGCGCCTGGAGCCGCCTGGTCATGATCGTGCTCGCAGGCAGAACCCCTACCATCCTGTGCTCTTTCTCCCCGGAGATCACCGACTCGCCCAGGTACATCAATCCGCCGCACTCGCCGTAGATGGGCATCCCGTCCTCGGCGGCCCGTTTGATCTGGTGGCGGGTGCCGGACCGCTCCAGCTCTTCGGCGTAGAGCTCGGGGTAACCCCCGCCCAGGTAGAGCCCGTCGACCTCGGGCAGGTCGTCATGCATGGGGCTGAAGAACTCCAGCTCCGCACCCAGGGCTCTCAGGAGATCGAAGTTCTCCTGGTAGTAAAAACAGAAGGCCTCGTCGTAGGCCACCGCGATTTTTACCCCCTCGCCAGAGGCTTCTGGCAGAGGCTCATGAGGAGGTACTTCGCACCCCAGCTCCAACATCCTGCCCAGGTCGGCGTTCTCCTCCACGAAGTCGGCCAGGGCGTCCAGGTCATGATCGCTCTCGAACCCCATCGTCAACCCCAGATGCCGGCTGGGAACCGATATGTCTGCATTCCTGGGCAGGGAGCCGAAGATGGGCAGATCCAGCGCCTCCCGGAGCATGGTGAGGTGGCGCTCGCTTCCCACCTGGTTGAGGATTAGACCCTCGATCCTCACCTCTGGATCGTAGAGGGTGTAACCCAGAGCCACCGCGGCGGCGCTCCTGGACATACCGTGGACGTTTATTACCAGGATGACCGGAACATCCAGGGTCTTGGCCACATGGGCCGAGCTTGCCACCTCCGTTGCCTCGAGGCCGTCATAGAGCCCCATCACCCCCTCGATCACCGCCACATCTGCGCCTTTTACGCCTCTGGAGAACGACCGGCGGACACCTTCTGCGCCCATCATGAAGGTATCCAGGTTCCGGGAAGTTCTGCCGCATATCGCGGTATGGTGGGTGGGATCTATGAAGTCGGGGCCGACCTTGAAGGGCTGGACCACCAGACCGCGCCTCTTCAGGGCTGCCATCAACCCCAGGACCACGGTGGTCTTGCCCACTCCGCTGTGGGTGCCAGCAACGAGCATCGCAGGAATCATGGTACCCTCTCTGCACATCCACTAGATGTACTTTCTTCAAGAAAATGCTCGCTTACGCTCGCATTTATAGTCATGAACCTTAGACTTGATACTTAATGGAGCATCTCAAAGAAGTCATCTGCATGTT
>DAOG01000016.1 GCA_002501765.1 Methanosaeta sp. UBA204 | reverse complement strand
TGCTCCTCATGTATATTTTGATAATACCGCCGGTAAATACTCAGGTATGTTGATTTGTCTCCCGATTGCGATCCTGTGCTTTCGGGCAAGAAAATCCTCCCTTCGGTCGGATTTACTTGAGCACATAAAGTTATACTTTATGTACAACAAGAAAAATAACCGCGGAGGGCGCAGAGGAACGCAGAGCATTTAACCATTTATTTTCCCTCCGCGCCCCTCTGCGTACTCTGCGGTTGTATTCCGTGTTTGGTTACAGTATGCCCCATGTCTCGGGTAGTTCCTGCATAGTGAAGTCCCTCGATAGTAGTTTAGGTACCTGAGTAGTTACAGGAAATTTACCTTTCTGAATATCACTGTTCCGTACCCGCACCTTGAATATGGTGTATCGCGTCCTGGGCACCTGGTCGCCTATGACCTCATCCGCTCGAAGTTGGTCAATGACCGGCTGAATGTCAGAGCGGATGTGCCGGTACTTCTTGGCAAGTACTCGCAGGCTACGCTTGAATTCTGGGGTATACTCAACCTGTACCGGTCCGGCTGGCTCACTCGGCATCGATGCCATCCCACAATTCAGACACCGATCGTGTATCGCCTGCCATCGCTTCCTTCCAGCCCTGGCGGAAGCTATCCTCGGCAGGCTTTAACATTACGCTCTCGCGAAACAATCGGACAATCTGAAGCAGGTTAGGTAGATATTCGTGTGGTGTCTCTTTGATTTCACGAATTATCTGTTTTTCGTAGATTGAAATTCCAGCAGACATGATCACTTCACCTTCACTTGTGCATTTCGTCACATCATTTGGTGTGGCGTTCGTAGGTTGCTTGTGATTGTTATGAGATAGAGTTTGTGATTGAGTGATCTTCGCCGTCTCTGCACGCATGGGGACATGTGAGGATCGCTGCGGCGAGGCGCGGTCGGTGTTAGCTCTCTTCCAGATCCCAGCCCAGCTTCTCCTTTATTATCACGTAGCTCATCTCCGGAGGTATGGCCCCCGCCTCAGTGCATATTATGTCGATGTACTGGTGTGGTGTCACATCGAAGGCCGGGTTCCTGACGGTGACGTTGACCATCTCCGGCATATCCGGATAGACCTCCTGGGAGCTGCGCATCTCTATGGGAACCAGCTCGCCCATGATGGTATCGGGGCTGAACTTGTAGGTCTCGGCGGCGACCATGAAGCTGGTCCTGGCTTCGTGGGCACAGAGGGCGATCTGGGCGGTTCCTATCTTGTTCACCAGCGATCCGTTAACGGTGATTACATCGGCACCGACCACAACAACATCTACCTCGTTGATGACGCTCCGCACGGCGGAGTCCACGATCAGCTCTGTTTTTATCCCCATCTGGTCCAGCATCTTGACGGTCAGACGTCCCTGGTACCTGGGGCGGGACTCGGTGGCGATCACCTTGATATCTTTGCCCGCCCGGTGAGACGTCTCGATTATGGAGAGGGCGGCCATGGAGTTGCAGTGAGTCAATATGGTATCACCGTCTCTGATACGGTGGCTGCCGATCATCCCGATCTGCTCTACGGCCTTGAGCGAGCGTTCCACGAAATCGTTGGCGTTCGTCACCAGAGATCGGAGCGCAGATTCCGTGTCCTCGCCCCGGTACCGCATGACCATCTTGATGGCGTTGGAGAGCGATACCGCCGTGGGCCTGGTCTTCAGGAGGATCTCTGCGGCTCGTCTGGTCTCGGCGTTGAACTCCTCCAGGCTCGATGTGTCCAGCCGGAGCGCAAAGTCTCTCAGAGCCTCGACCGCGGCCCGACCTATATATCCCGCACCCCTGATCTCCATGCTGCTGATCTTCTCGGCGGTGTCCAGCACCCCTTCCATTGAATGGGTCATAATCCTCTCTTTTGGTCGTATATAATGTATAAGTGTCTGATGAAATAATCTGGTTGCAATGATGATCCCCTTCTTTTGGCCGATCAAAACCGGCTTAGTCTATTAGCGCAAAGGACGCCTGGAGAGCGGCATTTGAAGATTCGTACCTGTACATAAAGTACACTTTATGTACTCAGAGCGAATCCGACCGAATGGAGGATTTCCTCATCTGCCCATCTTTCTGGAGCCATGATCATGTCAACTGTAAAGATAGAGAATGTTGTTGCATCCACCTCACTCGCAGATAAATTCGACCTGGAACGGATCCTTCTTCTGCTTGAGGGTGCTGATTATAATAAGGAAAAGTTTCCAGGTCTTGTGTATCGCACCAGTTCGCCAAAAGCGGCTTTTCTGCTTTTCACAACGGGGAAGATCGTATGCACCGGTACCAAAAACGCAGATGATGTGAGAAAAGCTACCCACAACACGGCCCGTAGGCTGAGCGAGCTTGGAATACCCGGTGTCAATATGGACCCGGATATCATCATACAGAATATCGTGGCCAGCGCAGACATCGGGGTAGATCTGAACCTCAATGCCATCTGTGCTGGATTGGGACTGGAGAACGTCGAATATGAACCTGAGCAGTTTCCCGGTCTCGTCTACAGGGTCAGCGATCCCAAGGTGGTCATACTCATATTCTCCACAGGAAAGCTTGTGATAACCGGAGGGAAGAAGATAGACGAGTGTGAAAGGGGCGTCGATATCGTCAAGGAAAAGTTGGAGAACATGGGTCTGCTATAGAGGATCTAATATCAACTCGTTGTAGGCGCACTACAGAGGATCGCGACCCGTTCTAGATATCCATCGGTTCGCCGTTGCTCACCTGGCAGACATCGCAGTCAGTGTCGCCCTTTTCGTCCATGTCCTTGTTCTCGCTCAACTCCCTGGCGGCCATGGCCAGCACGGTAGCATTGGCCAGGTTCCCGGCGATCATGAGCGTGGCTGCGATCTCTTCATCCGAGATGCCCATCCGCTTGGCCACCCTGAGGTGCAGCTTCATACAGTGGCGGCATCTGATGGCCGCCGAGACGGCGATGGATATCAGCTCGATGGTCCTCAGATCGAGAGCCTGTGAATTTTTGAGTATGGCGTTGTTGTGGAGGATCCTGGTGACCAGGAGCTCGGGCTGAGCACTCATGTAGTTAAATATGTAAGGCACCTCTCCGTAGGTTGCCTCAATCGCCTCCAGCATATCCTCGGCGGTTTTATCTAACCCCTTTTCCAGGATCTTCTCCAGATCGTCTTCAAACGCCATAATCTTCACCAGTTATAGGACTGCACCACCCAAGTTAAAAACACTTGTCTCAAGTAAGGTATATTTAATCTATACCACGAAGCCCGTCACCGACGTAGGCGATATCCTGACCAGTATGTAGTTCTTCATCCTGGAGGGCATGACCTTGGCTATCTCTCCCAGAGTTACCCCTTCATCGAACGTCACCGCCTTGACCGCCTCTTGATACTGATCGTAGGGCAGCTTAATCCTCAGACCCTTGAGGTTCAGGGTTATGGGCAGCGGTGCGTAAGACTGGTTTATATCCGGGACCTGCTCCCTAATAACCTCCATCGCCCTGGGGGGTATGGTAGTGAGGGGATCCTTGGCTATCTCCTCTCTGGTCATGTCCAGAGACCGGCCCACGGCGTCCACTATGTTGTCCAGGCTCTCGATCTCCGTGGCCTTCCTGGACCGATGAGCTATGCGCCCTATGTTACTCACATACTCGGCAGCGTAAGGAAGATCTCCCTGCTCCATATCAGGACCACCCGTGATTATCACCGGGATCTCTATGTTCCGATAGAGGTGCTCTTTCTTCAAGATGCATTTCTTGAAGTTCCCGAAGGTGAAGACAACAGCATCGTGTTCGTTGATCAAGGCGGTCTCGTATCCGGTCATCTGGGCGATATCCCGGCCCACACCCCTTGCCATCCCGATCATGTTGCTCTTCGATCCGTGCCTGCGCAGGTACTCTGCCACATCGCAGGCGGGATGGGGCAGATGATGAATGGCCAGGGTAGGGGTCACCACGGCAGTCTCCGTCCCGGCGAGGGGTGCACGGTCGAGCTTGCCCATCAACGCCTTGGTCATATCCTCCATGATCTGCATATCCTCGCGGGGGATCAACATCAGGAGTATGACCTCGCTCTGGGTTATGTTCTTCTGGAGCAGATACCCGCCCAGATCTTCCACCAGCTCGATCACCAGGTCGTGTTTGTACACCCCACCCGTAAACATCACCGGCTCAAGCATTCTGCATACTCCTGAATTTCTCCTCGACCTCGGCGATCAGCGCTGGGTCTATCGTTTCCTCGGCGGCCAGGAAGAAGAAGTGATCTTTCTTCATTATGTTCCTCCTGTTCCTGAAGCCTTCTGGAGCTATCCTGATAAGAGCATCCACAAGATCGCGTCTGAACTCTGTCTCCAGGTCGGCGACCACCAGATCTTCGGGAGACGTGCTCGATTCTATGGTCAATACGACCCGGTCAGGCTGCTCCACCTTGTCGCGCCCGTAGGTCTCCCATAGAACTTTAAGCAGGTCGGACATGTGCTCCTCGTCCTCCACGACTATCTGGTATCCACCCTCCGCCTGGATCAGGTCTCCCACGTCTCTCACCCTGAGCGGTGGGAGCTTGCCCCGGATCAGACCGAAGACGGCGAAGAAAGCACTCTCCATATCGGCGTAGACGTAAAGCTTGCCTATGGAGCGGATCAAACCGAGATCTTGGAGTATGTCGGCGATGATCTCCTTGTACTTATTTCCCCCGTACTCCTCATCGAGGACTTCGATCTCGAAGACCTCCAGAGGCTTCATCTCCATCTCAATCCTCCACCAGACCCGAGACTAGAAGGCTCGCACCCACAGATCCGATGTACTGGGCGTACTCGGGGACGATTATCTTGAGACCGAGTAGCTCTTCCATGGCCCTGGGAAGACCTTCGATTAGAGCGGTTCCGCCCACCATGATCACCGGTTCCTTCACATCGAGCTCCTGGAGCTGCTGGTCGAAGACCTGTTCGGCAACGCTATGACAGGCGGCCATGGCCACGTCTTCGCGACTCTTTCCCGCCGAGAGGCTGTTCACCAGGCTCTGGGTCCCGAAGACTATGCAGTAGCTGTTCATGGGAACCTTGGTATGATCACCTTTCATGGCCAGCTTGCCCAGCTCGGTGATATCCACACCCAGCCGCCTGGCGGTTAGCTCCAGGAACCTACCGGAAGCCCCCGCACAGATCCCTCCCATGGTGAACGTGCCCGGGATCCCGTCCTGGACGGATATGGCCTTGTTGTCCATCCCGCCGATATCGATCACCGTGGCGTTACCCTTCTGGGCATCGGCCAGGAAGACCGCACCCTTGGAGTTGACCGTGATCTCTTCCTGGATGAGCCTGGCGTTGAAATGCTTTCCTGCCAGTGACCTCCCGTACCCGGTCATACCCAACCCTTCGATCTCTTCTCTCTTCACCCCGGCAGCTTCCAGAGCCGCATCGTAGGCCTTCTCGGCGCTCTCGATGACGTTGTGGGTGGGGACCCAGCCGGTTCCTATGATCTCGTTATCCCGCATCACCACGGACTTGGTAGTAGTAGAACCGGAATCTATGCCCGCGGTCAGTCCTGTCTGTCGTTCCCTGGAGAGGAGACCCTTGTACTTGGCAGTGGTGACAAGGGCTTCCATCCTGGTGAGGAGCGTGTCTGCACCGGTTCTCTCCGTGAACGAATAGCTCAAAACGGGCAGGCGGGAGTTCTCGTGGATGTACTTTCGAATCTCGCTCCTGACGATGGCCCCTTCGGCACACCGGAAGCAGGTAGTTACGAAGACCGCGTCCGCCACGTCCGGGTTCTCTACTATCCTGGTGGCCCTGGCCATCGCCAGGTTGAGGTCCCCGCTGGCAACCTCGAACCCGAACCTTTTCTTCACGTCCATGATATCTTCCAGGTCGACCTCGGGAAATATCAGCGTCGCGCCCACTGTCTCTGCTGCCTTCTCCAGCTCTCCCTGGATGCCGCTGTACTCCGGTCCGCAGGAGAGCTGTGCTATCCTGATCACTCCAACCCCTCCAGAAACTCACGTATCTTCCGGACGAACCACTTCGCTTCGGTCTCGTCCTCTGGGTATCTCATCTCCAGGATGGGGATTTTCTTCGTCCTGAGCAGAAACCCGGCGAGCTCGTTGGTCCTTTCGCAGCCAGCGCATCCGAGATTGCATCCGCCCCCTTGCACCATTATGGCCGCGTCTGCCATCTCGATCATGGGCCCTATGAGCGCCATCCTGCCCCTCACCCCGGAGGGCACATCGACCGCGGCATACCTCAGTCCTCTCTTGGTATCTTCCGGTGTTATGTTCAGAGGCGGTGAGTCTAGACCAGGGGTGTTGATCTTCTTTCTGACCTCTTTTGAGATCACAAGCGCCTCATGTCCCATCCTCTCCACAAGGTCTGACAGGATCATGCTGGTTGGAGGATATACCATGACTTTAACCATGAGCCAACCTCAAGAAAACTCCTTTTTTATAATCGCTTCAAGCTTATCCGAACTCAGCCATTCCGCCTTCTCTGTGGGAGGCTCTTCTTCGTCTCCCCCGGCGTCGGCGGCCAGCCCTTTGGAGATGAGAGGCAAAATCTTGGACTCATACTCGATCATGTAGAACCCCGGCCTGGCTCCGCCACCACGATGGCCGCGGCATCTTCTGGGGTCTCCGGGGGGAAAACCGCGATCCTTGATGAATATCCCCGACGGATCCATAGCCCTGATCCCTTTCACCACCTCGTCGATCTCTTTCTCCTCTCCGTCTATCATGACGCCGAAACAGGTCTCTTTCACGTCGACGTCATGTCCGGAACCGTATATCATCTGGGCGATGTCGGAGGGCAGAACCTCAGAGTCCTGAGAGGTCACCACGAACTTGGTAACTCTCAAGACCGCACCTCCAGAAGGTAGATAGTCTCGTCTTCCTCGACGTCCCGGAGCTTGTCCAGATCGATGACCCGCCCGATTATGTTGGTCGCCGTGAACTTCTCCCCCGAGGGACCGTACTTCTCGTCATCCGCCAGCTTCACGCCCACCAGTCCTGCTCTATTGGCAGCCTGGTTCGTCACCCCGATCTCCCCGGCAGATACCTTATCCGTCGGCTTGTTCTCGGGCATGAGTTCTTTGTAGCTGGTGGCCGAGATCACCGGTTTGAAGAGAACGGTGTTCTCGTAGACGAAGAATACGGGCAGAGGGCCCACCGGCTTCTCTTTAAGCCCTACCACGTGTCTGAAGTAATCGAGCGACTTGGGCGCGAGACCGTCGTATAGCTCGATAGCCACCAGTCTATCGGAGGGAACTGTGGTCAGCTTGACCTTGCCCTCCTTGACCACCTTCATGGTGGTAGCGGGATCCTGGCCTATCACGACGGCATCTTCGCCCTCGTGTCCCTCGACGACGGTCTCGAGGCCTCTCTCGGAAGCTATATCGAGGGCTTCTTTGAGCGGTAGGCCCATGAGCATGACCCTCGACGGGTTGACCTTCACCACGATCCTCTGACCAGGCCCCACCAGCTTCGCCAGGTCCATGCCCGACGTAACCCTGCCCACCAGGGAGTGGCTGGGCAGCGAGGTGCGATCGGACTTGTAGATGAAGATCCGTCCCGCGCCTCTCCCCGCCGTCCTAACGGTTACAGCGCCCTCGGACCGGGGCTCGCGGTGTTCGAACTTGATGGGCTCGGTGAGGAGGAGATCGGACGAGATATAAGAGCTGGTAACCGCATCAACAGGGAAGACGTCATCTCTGGTCGCCGCCAGGACGAACTCGGAGCCATAAGGTGCCACTTCGACCAGATCGATGCGGAGGGTTGTGTAGATCTCCATACCCTCGGAGAGGAGGAGGGTCCTGTCTTTCGTGGCCGTCTTCTCGGTAAGGTCCTCCCACTCCACTATGGGGTCCACGCTCAGGATCATGTCACCCTTCTCCAGTTCGACCAGGATGTCTTTGCCCCCCACTATGGCGGCGAAGACGCCTCTCTTCTCGTCAGGCACACCGTAGGCGGCGGTATGTCTCCTCTTGACGAAGACGAACTGCACCCTATCCGCCTCAAAACCACTGGCTCCCAGTACTACCTCCCACCGGTCGTACTCGTGTTCCTGGCGAGTGGGCGTTAACGAGACAGAAAGCGGCCCGAAGGCTACTGCTCTGGAATCAGCCCACCTGGCCTTTAGATCGACTATCTCGTCCACGCACCGATGCCAGGTATTCTGCATCCCCGTCTCCAAGATCTCTATCCTGATCTTTCCCTTGGTGGTGCTCAACCAGTAGGAGTTCGTCTTTTTGGCCTTCTCGCTCCGGCCCCTGACTACCCCTATGATGACACCTTCTGGCGGAGATACACCAGCGGCATCGAGAGCATCTTCCAGAGTTGCGTCGTCTCCGAGAGTGATGCTCTCTCCATCCACAGAGACTCTCAAGTTAACTCCCCAACAACATCTCCTTCTCTTCTTCTGCAGTGACCAGGGAAAGTACTTCATCTGTCGATCCGACGTGCACGATCTTGCCGTTGCGCATGAGCGCTGCCCGGTCACAGACGTTCTGCACAAAGTCCATGTCATGGCTCACCATGATGAAGGTCTCGCCGAGCTCGTCTCTGGCATTGAGTATCGACTCGGAGACGTCTATTTTGGTTATCAGATCCATGGTTCCGGTAGGCTCGTCCAGGACCACTATCCTGGGTTCCTTGATCAGGACCTGAGCCATCGCCACCCGGTGACGTTCACCCTCGCTCAGCTCGTTGGGGTTCTTGATGAGGACGATCTCCGCCTCTTCCCTGGTGAAGCCCACCGTGATGAGGGTGGCTATGGCCTTCCTCTCGGCCAGCTCAGAGGGAAGGGCCAGACCGATCGACTCGGTTAGGTTGTCGATCACGCTTCTGTAGGGGTATAGCGTATATTCCTGGTGGAGCATGCCCATGTACTTGGTGGCCCTGCCACGGTTATCTGCGCCGGGCAAGATCATATCCACCCAGTCATCGCCCACTCTGCACCAGATATTCCCGTTGGTAGGGGTGGTGATCCCGCTGAGCATCTTGGAGAAGGTAGTCTTTCCAGCACCGCTGGTGCCTACCAGCCCGAATATCTCGCCCTCGTAGATCTCCAAACTGGCGTTTTCTACGGCTCTCACCACGCCGCGTTCGATGCTTATGTAGCGCTTGGAGACCTCCCTGGCTCTGATTATGGGTGCGCCTACCTCAGCCGTCTCTCGCTCGCCCATCTTGCCGGCCATGGCGACAAACTCGGCGGCAACATCTGTTGGGTTGCCGATGCTCTTGATCTCGCCTTTATCCAGCAGAACAGCACGATCGGTAAGATCCACCATCACATCCGGCCAGTGGCTGGTGATGACCATCGTCATATTGAAGTTCTTGACCGCATGCTTGATGCTGTCGTGAACCACCCTGGCTGTGAGAGGATCTAAGGTCCCGGAAGGCTCGTCTGCGATGAGCATCATGGGCGATTTGGCCAGCTGACGTGCCAGGACCACACGTTGCTTCTCACCACCGCTCAGCTCCCTGGCCACGTGCATCATCCTGTGAGAAAGGTTGACCTCGTCTAAGAGATCCGCAGCACGGTGGACGCTTATGGAGCCTCCGCTGGCCTCCTCGACCGCACGCATCACATTGACTATGACCCGATCGTCACCGTAGAGGGCAAAGGTCCTCTGGAGCATTATGGCGATCCTGCGTGATACATCGCGTCTCAGAGGATCATTGATGTCCAGGGTTGCAAAGTCGGCATTGAAGTCCTCCAGGGTGCCACCGCAGTTGCACTTGTTTCCCACCTGGCTAGGTGGCTCTACGTGGCCACACTCTTTGCACCTTGCAATGTGGTAGATCACGTTCCCGCTGATGTTCTCGAACATCTCGACGCCACGAAGAACGTGCATAAAGACGCTCTTTCCCGCGCCGCTCCGTCCCAGGATGCCGATAGATTCGCCTTCTTCGATATCCAGATTGATATTGCGCAGCACTTCAATATCGCCAAACCGCACCGCCAAGTCCCGGATCTCGATAAATGGTGTCAAATTATCATGCCTCTAGTTGGTATTGTGTATAAGCCACACTAAGCCTTCTACTTAAGCCTATCCGAGAAGGACATGCTGTAGAAGCACAGCTTCATCAATCGTCACCGATCTCAAAACGCCGTAACCTATACGCGATCTGTCCAACATCAAGTTTGGAGCAGCCAAGCGCTCCTTCTTTTTTTTGTAACTACTCAGGTATGTTGATTGGTCTCTCGATTGCAATCCTGTACTTTCTGGGAACAAACATCAGGACTTCGCGTCTTCGCGTCTTCGCGTGAATAAGAAAGTAGGGGGCACGCGAAGACGCGAAGGAGGGCCTGCGACAAGAAAAATAACCGCGGAGGGCGCAGAGGAACGCAGAGCACTTAACCATTTATTTCCCCTCCGCGTACTCTGCGGTTATATTCCGTGTTTGGTTACAGTATGCCCCATGTCCC
>DAOG01000117.1 GCA_002501765.1 Methanosaeta sp. UBA204 | reverse complement strand
TCAGTTCATTGACCAGATTGGTGCCTATAAATCCTGCACCACCTGTAACTAATATCTTCTGGGTTTCCATCTGCCATTCTCCATTTAAAAGTAGAGATTTATAAAATAAGAATTTATATGCATGTTAACTTTAAAGTGACTACTCAGGTATATTGATTGGCCTCCCGATTGCGATCATGTACTTTCTGGGAAGAAACATCAGGACTTCGCGTCTTCGCGTGAGTCAGAAAGTAGGAAGGGGGCATGCGAAGACGCCATTCTCCGACTTGCAAGGCCGACCCCTCACGATCCGGAGGACAAGCGATCCCAATGGCGAGTGGAGATAACTCTTTTAACGGGAAGGCCTATCGGAGGGGCGGTGACACAAGATATCGCCCTCCCGACCATCAGTCCCAGAAAGTCCCTGGGGCTGATAGCCCTGGGCATGAGCGCATATATGGCCTACCTCTACTACGTAGGCTTCGAAGAGACGATATCTGCCCTGGCTCGGGTGAACCTGGCCATATTCTCCACCGCATTTATCCTCGCCCTGGTGAGCATGCTCTTCTACGCCCGATCCTGGAAGACTATCACCGACCAGCTAGACTACGACATATCCATAACCGATATATTCCACATGTACATGTCCAGCATCTTCTTGAACAACCTCATACCCTCGGGCAGCTTCTCCGGCGAGACCGGCCGTATATACTTTCTGAGCAAGATCGCCGAAAATTCTCGTTTCGACATGAGCGCCGCCACCGTCGCTGCTACCAGGATAGTCACCGCCATACCCTTCATCGTCGGGATGGCTCTGGGTCTCGCCTACCTGGCCCTGCGTTACGAGGTACCCCTCTGGGCCCTGGCCGTCTGCCTGGCCTCGATGCTCGTCCTATTGCTCGTGGGCCTGATATTCGTGGGCATCTGCTTCGCAGACACCTGGCTCTGGGGGATAGCGAAGCTAACGATAAAGTACGTAGAGAAGATCTTCCACCGAGAGGTAGACCAGGAACTCTGCATGGACATAGTCTCCCAGTTTCACCGGAACATGAACCTGCTCAGCGGCCAGAACAGGGCTCTGATCATCAGCACCTTCTGGGCGGTGGCCGGATGGCTATCCATAAACCTGGTGGCCTTGGTCGCCTTCAAGTCTCTGGACGTGGAGATCTCGATCTTCACCATATTCGCCGTCTACGCGGTGGTCATCGTCTTTCAGGCCCTCCCCATAATCCTCCCTGGGGGCGTCGGTCTGGCAGACATAATCATGACCGCCCTCTTCAACGCGGTGGGGATACCCATGCATGACGCCGCCGCGGTCACCATCCTGATCAGGCTGGTCGAACTCTGGTTCCTCACCTTCGTGGGTGGACTCTCCACCGCCCATCTGATGAGAAGGGTCAATAATAACGATAACAACGGTCGGGCGGAGAAGGTGACGACAAAAAGCTTTTAAGCACCTTCTCTCTATCCACCCGGCAAGGGACAGTAGGGTAGCCTGGTCGATCCTCGAGCGTTTGGGGCGCTTGGACTGCGGTTCAAATCCGCGCTGTCCCATCGATTCTTCAGATTATTACGACATCGCCACAGGACCGGCAGGCATCGATCAGATCTTTCGTCTTCCCGCCGGGGAAGGGATCTATCAGACAGATCTCCGCAGGCTTCGCCCGAGAAAATAACCTGGCCAGGTCACCGTGGTAGACCTCCACCCGTGGCTCGCCCTCGACCAGACCCACCAGCACGGGATATGATCCCAGGTCGGAGGCGGACGGCTCGGGTCGGTCGACCCTTCCTATTCCCAGCGCCGACCGATTCACCTCCAGGTTCAAAATCGCGTTCTCAACGGCAGGCCTCCAGATATCGTTCAGGACCACCCTGGTGGCACCGGCCAGAAGACATATCAGACCCAGGGTCCCCGGGCCACAGAGACAGTCGGCCACATCCCGGACCCGCCTCCAGAGGCACAGGTCCTCTAAGATCCTCATCTTGGGGGCGTCCTGTCTCGAAAACTCGATGTGCACCTTGGACTGGTTCTTGTAGATAACCAGATCTCCGAAGATGCTCTGGACCACGTCGCACCTCAGGTCGCACCCTGCCAGAAGCTCTGGATCGTTCTCTCCTCGTCCGGGGTCGATCATGCCGGGGAGGCCATCGCCCTGGATCACACCTTTCACCTCCGGAACAGACTTTGTGATCTCCTCGGCAGCAGGCCTGCTAAGTCCTCGTCCCGAAATTATCAGCTCGTCTCTCCCCAGACGGGGCGGATAGGCCATAGGATAACCGGTCTCCACCAGGGGAGACCCCACACTCCTCAGGGTGTCGGACCGGTCTCGGAGCCCGAAATCCACCAGGACCTTCAGGACCTCCAGCATCACCAGGTCCAAAGGCGCTCTGCCGCATGCACTACACCGTTCCAGATCCCGGTCCAGAAGATGCAGAGGAGAGTTCTTCTCCAACCCCGGTTCCGGTGGACAGAGAGGACAGGCCATGTAGAGGGCGTCCAGACCGGCCAGGACCTCTTCCGCCGGTCTGATCTTCCTCCCGCAACAGGGGCAATCCATGGTCAGTCTTGGAACAGAAGGATATTTCAGTCTTCCCGTATTATATATGATGTATAATATTATATACTCAGAGCGAATCTGACCGAATTGAAGATTTACTCGCCTTCCTCGCAGAAAGATATGTAAACGAAAAATTCCATTCACCCCGAGGAGGTTTGAAAATGGCACAAAGAGGGATAAGAGAGCATGATGCCAAGGTCATGTTGGCAAAGTATCTTCCCGATTATATCGATAACTTCAGTTATGAAGGTGAACTCGCCCTCGTAACCCCGGACACCGATCTGGAGGCTCTGGCGGCGAAGTACCCCTGGCTCAAGAAAAAGAAGCTCGTAGTCAAGCCCGACCAGCTCTTCGGGAAGAGAGGCGCTCACGGGCTGGTCCTCCTGGACGCTACCTGGGATCAGGCCAAGGACTACCTCTTAGAGAAGATGAACAAAGAGGTACTGGTGGGCACAACGACTGGCCCGCTGACCCACTTCCTCATCGAGCCTTTCATACCCCACGCCCAAGATGACGAGCTCTATGCGGCCATAAAATCCGGTTACCAGGGAGATTCCATCTACTTTTCCATGGCAGGCGGAATCTCCGTAGAGGAGAATTGGAACCAGGTCACCAAGATCGAGGTAAATATCATGGACGATATCGACGATATCGACCTGAGATCCAAACTGCCCTCCTCTCTGGGCGACCGGCTCGACCAGGTGGCAGACTTCGTACGAGGCCTCTACAGGCTCTATGCGGATCTGGGGTTCGCCTACCTCGAGATCAACCCTTTCATATTCGAAGACGGCCGGATCGTGCCTCTGGACGTGGTAGCCAAGCTGGACGATACGGAGCAGTTCTGGCAGAGAGAAACGTGGAAGGACCTGGAGTCTCCCGAACCCTTCGGCCGCGCCCTGAGCGAGGAAGAGAGGTACATAAAAGACCTGGACTCCAGGACGGGAGCCTCCCTGAAGCTCACCATCCTCAACCCCCGGGGCCGCGTCTGGACGATGGTGGCAGGCGGCGGGGCCAGCGTGATATACACCGATACCATCTGCGACCTCGGGTTCGGCGGGGAGGTGGCCAACTATGGCGAGTATAGCGGCGACCCCAGCACCGAGGATACCTACGAGTACACCAAGACCATACTGGACCTCATGACCCGGGAGAAAGATCCCCAGGGAAGGCCCAAAGTCCTCCTCATCGGCGGCGGCATCGCCAACTTCACCGACGTGGCCAGGACCTTCAAAGGGATCGTCATGGCCCTGGAAGACTACAGAGACCGGCTGAAGGAGGCCGACGTCAAGATCTACGTCCGCAGAGGGGGCCCCAACTACGAGGAAGGTCTGAAGATCATGCGTCGGTTGGGAGAAAGACTGGGCGTGCCGATAGAGGTATTCGGCCCGGAGACGCACATGACCAGGATCGTTCCCATGGCCCTGGACGAAGGGATGTGATGAGATGGTAGAGTGGTACAAGCTCTTCGACAAGAAAACTCAGGCCTTCGTCTACGGGTACCAGGTCAACGCCATCCAGAGGATGCTCGACTTCGATTACATCTGCAAAAGAGATACCCCCAGCATAGCAGCCATAATAAACCCCGGCCGGGCGGGGATTCACAAGGTATTCTGGTCTACAGAAGAGATCCTCCTTCCCATGTACAGGACGATCCCCGAGGCGGTGGCGGAGCATCCTCATGTCGAGGTGATGGTGAACTTTGCCTCCTATCGATCGACCTTTGAGGCCACCATGGAGGCTCTCGGCCAGCCCGGCATCAAGACCGTGGTCGTAGTCGCCGAAGGTGTGCCCGAGAGAAAGGCAAAGATCATGACCGCCACCGCCAGGAACCTGGGCAAGACCATAATCGGCCCCGCGACCGTGGGCGGCCTGGTGGCCGGAGCCTTCAGGATCGGTAACACCGCCGGGACCCTCGAGAATATCGTAGAGTCGAAGCTCTATCGGCCGGGGTGTGTGGGTTTCGTCTCCAAGTCCGGAGGGATGTTAAACGAGGCCTTCAACATCGTGGCCAGGAACTCCAGCGGGATCGTCGAGGGGATCGCCATCGGCGGCGATCGATACCCAGGAAGCAACCTCTTAGACCACATCATGAGGTACGAGGCAAACCCGGAGATAGCCATGATAGCCTGTCTGGGCGAGGTTGGCGGGACCGACGAGTACCGGATCGTGGAGGCCCTGAAAGAAGGTAAGATCACAAAACCTCTGGTGATCTGGGTTACGGGAACCTGTTCCAAGGTCCTCCCCACCAGCGTCCAGTTCGGCCACGCCGGGGCCAGGGCAGATTCCTATCAAGAGACCGCCGACGCCAAGAACCAGGCCCTCAGAGATGCAGGGGCCGTGGTGCCCGTCTCCTTCGACGATTATGGTGATAAGATAGGAGAGGTCTACGAGCGGCTGAAGGCCGAAGGCCGGGTGAAAGACGTAGTGGAGCCAGAGGTCCCTTCGATCTCCATGGACTACAACAAGGCCGTGGTCTCCGGTCTGGTCAGGAAGCCCACCACCTTGATCTGCACCATCTCCGACGACCGGGGGGAGGAGGTGCTCTACGGAGGCAAGTCCCTCAGCAAGGTGATCGAGGATGAGATGGGGATCGGTGGGGTGATCGGCTTGCTCTGGTTCAAGAAAGAGCTCCCGTCCTGGGCCTCCGAGTTCATAGAGATGGTGCTCCAGATCGTGGCAGATCACGGGCCTGCGGTATCGGCGGCCCATAATGCCATCGTGGCCTCCTGTGCGGGAAAAGACCTGATATCCTCTTTGGCCAGCGGTCTGCTCACCATAGGTCCCCGGTTCGGCGGAGCGATAGACGATGCCGCCAGGGAGTTCAAACGAGCTCGCGACTCCGGCCTGACCCCTGATCAGTTCGTGAACGAGATGAAGGGCAAGGGGATCAACATCCCGGGGATAGGCCACAGGATCAAGAGCGTGAAGAACCCCGACAAGAGAGTGGAGCTGCTGATCGGCTACGCCAGGGAGTATTTCAAGACGACAGACCTTTTGGACTACGCCCTCCAAGTGGAGCAGATCACCACCGCCAAGAAGGGGAACCTGATCCTGAACGTGGACGGCTGTATAGGGATACTCTTCCTGGACCTGATGAACTCCTGCGATGGCTTCACCGAGAAGGACGTCGAAAGCGTGGTAGAGCTGGGCTACCTCAACGGCCTCTTCGCCCTGGGCAGGAGCATCGGCCTGATCGGCCACATCCTGGACCAGAAGAGGTTGCAATCCAGGCTTTACCGCCACCCCCAGGACGACATCGCCTACATGCTGCCAGATCCGGTTTCGACGGAGAGGTGAATCGTGGCTACCATCAGCGAGAAGATATTCGGTCGCGCCTCCGGCAGGACGGCCGAGGCCGGAGATATCGTGGAGGCGGAGGTGGACTTTGCCATGTCCCACGACGGTACCAGCGTCTTGGCGATCAAGTCCTTCGAGGAGATGGGGTCCGAGAAGGTCTGGGACCCGGACAGGATCGTCATACCCTTCGACCACATCGTGCCGGCGAACAACAACCTGACCGCTACCCTCCAGAAGGAGGTCAGAGCCTGGGCCAAGGACCAGGGGATCGGACACCTCTACGATTGCGGCAGAGGGGTCTGTCACCAGGTATTTCCCGAAGAGGGGTTCGCCCTGCCGGGAAGCCTGGTGGTGGGAGCAGACTCCCACTCCTGCACCTACGGAGCCTTTGGAGCTTTCGGCACGGGTGTGGGAGCCACGGACATGGCAGAGATCTATTCCCGGGGCAAGCTCTGGTTTAAGGTGCCGGAGACGGTAAATATCAGGATCATCGGCCGGCTGAGACCCCGCATCTCCGCCAAGGATCTGGCCCTGATGGCAGTAGGCGAGCTGGGCGCCGACGGTGCCACCTACAAGGCCCTGGAGTACACCGGCGAAGTCGTCGAAGGTCTCACCATCGCCGGCAGGATGACCCTCTGTAACATGGGGGTGGAGATGGGAGCCAAGGCTGCGATAGTACCACCGGACAGGACCACCGACGCCTACCTCAAAGAAAGAGCCAGGCGCCCTTACCGGCCACAGCATTCGGATCCGGGATCCTACGACGATGAGATGAAGTTCGACGTTGCCGGTCTGGAACCTCAGGTGGCGGCACCTTTTCGGGTGGACAATGTATCTCCTGTGAAAGACCTGGAAGAAACCGAGGTGGATCAGGTCTTCATCGGGACCTGCACCAACGGCAGGTTCGAGGACCTGGCGGCGGCAGCCCGCATGGCCGAAGGGAAGAAGTTCGTGGTCAGGACTTTGGTGATACCTGCATCCCGGGAAGTTCTCCTGGAGGCCCTATCCACGGGAGTGCTGGAGGTCCTGGTCAAAGCAGGGGCCATGATCGGAACTCCAGGATGCGGTCCCTGTCTGGGAGCCCACATGGGCGTATTGGGCGAGGGCGAGGTCTGCCTCTCGACCGCGAACAGAAACTTTCCGGGCAGGATGGGAAAAGGCGGCCTCGTCTACCTGGCCTCTCCGGAGACCGCTGCCGCCACCGCCCTTCACGGCAGTATCACCGATCCGCGGGAGGCCTGAAGTTCTGAGCCCGATGCGTCTGAGGTTCGACCTTCACATTCACTCCAGTTACTCGTACGACGGCAGGGACTGCGTAGAAAAGATCCTGGATGTCGCCTTGGGAAAGAGACTGGACGGGATCTCGATTACCGACCATGACACCATAGAGGGGTCTTTTGCCGCCCGGAGGCTGGTCGAGGAAAAGGGACTGAACCTGGTGCTCGTGCTGGGGGCAGAAGTATCCACCTCGGAAGGACACCTATTGGCCCTGGGGATAGAAGAGCTTCCTTCGATCGGAAGAAGCCCCGAAGAGACCATAGAGGCCATCCACGAACAGGGTGGGATCGCCATCGTGCCTCACCCTTACCATTTTTTCAGGCACGCCATCTTCAGGATACCTGACTGCGACGCCGTAGAAGTCTACAACTCCAAGCACCTCCTGGGGTTGGCCAACGCCTGGGCGCGGCGAGAGGCGAAGAGACGCGGCCTTCCCATGGTGGCGGGAAGCGATGCCCACATCGCAGATACCGTGGGACTGGGAGTCACGGTGATCTATGCGGAAGACGGCGATGTGCTGGAGGCGATCCGGGCGGGCAGGGTGAAGATAGAGGGTCGCCGGACCCCGCCGGGGGTCTTCGTGGGCCAGATGGGACGGTGGGTTCGCAGGCACGTAGGGTGGAAGTAGACGAGAGACGGCCCGGCATCGATAGGTTCTCGGATCCCTGTCTCGGCACCCAGACGAGTTCTTAGACGGCCCTTGGAGCCCAAAGACCGTATATATTTGAGCCTCTTCAGAAGAGCTTTGTCTGGAGGTCGCGGTCGTCGGACCGTCCTGCCGGTGGGAATAGGTACTCCCCCTCAGGGTCATGTTCTCCGTACCGCCTCCGGGCCAGATCCCGGTCGCGGACCGCGTAACAGTAGATGCATCCGTGGGGGCAGGTATCGTACTCGCCGATGTCCCGGGAGGCGTAGCATCTGCAGTCCGGTCGGTTTCCCTTCAACCTCGCCCCGATGGGTTGCCCACCGATCTCGGACAGACGACGGGCATCTACACACCTGGCTGCCTCGATGCCAGGAACCAGGTACTGGCGTTGTGAGCATACCGTCAGCCGCATCTTGTGCGACCCTGCTGCCCGGGCCAGCTCGGCCACGAGGTCCGACTTGATCTTATCCGGGGGATCCTCCCAGGTGAACCCGAACTTCCGGGCGGCTCGGTCCAGGCTGTTTTTGGTCTTTTTGTAGATCTGGGCGAAGGAGATCACCACCTCGTCAGAGATTCCTTCCAGCGCCCGGGCCAGGGCCTCGAAGTTCTGCCGGTGAAATTCGACCGGGGTGAGAGAGGTGAACAGGATGGGATCGTAGCGCCATACCGCCACCCTTGGGCCGTACGTCTCGGCAAGCGTTCTCATATGTGCAACGGATCGCTCGGCGTCGACGACGGAGGACTCCAGCTCTCGGGGATAGGAGGTGATGGTATACTGGACCATGAAGGGCCGACCGAATTGCTGGACGAGATCCAACCTGTTCAGGAATGGGCCCAGGTTCTTGGTCCAGAAGACGAAGCCATCTACGTCTTCTTTTCCGAGGCTGACCCGATAGACCAGACGGTTGTAAGGGTTGACCGTCTTGCAGTATCCCGCTTTCAGCCGGTTGATGAACCAGTCTCCGTAGAAGGCGGGAATGTCGGTCTTGTAGCTGGCGGAGATTATCATCCCATCTTCCTTCTCAAAAGGTGTTGTCGGAGTCGTCCATTCCGGCGTCGATCTTCGGGATATTATACTCTTCACCGGCTCGCACCAGCTTGATGCTGTTATAGACGCTCCCGATGGTCTCGAGGGATAGGCCGCTACAACCGGCGTTCTTGGCACGGAGCACCTCAGAGAGCGGTATCATCCAAGCCTCTTTCGATCTACCAGGCCCACGCCGGAGCTCCACCGCCAGAAAACCCCGTCTCCCCGATCTCCTGACGAAGATGTTCATCCTGTCGAGCTGGTGGATCCCGGACTCGTCGGTGGTGAAGTGCTGGGAAAAGTAGAGCTTTCTCGTCTTACGGGTGTTCACGCTCTTCGCCTCGATCGCGAGGTACCATTCCGGATCGAGGCTATCTACCACGATATCGCAGGGTTGATACGTGTACCGACTCTGCTTCTGTCGATATGCTATACCCCGTATGCCGTTCGTCTCAAAGAAGATGTTGTAGGCACGAACCAGCGATATCTCAAAATCGTTACGCGGCATAGGCACTCCTCATCCTCGCTCAAGAATACATCCGAGACTGTTCAATCTCGATCGATCAATCCTTGCGCACCGTCTCATAACGCCCTCTCCATCGCAGACCGGACCCCGATACATATCAACCGGCCGCATCCAGCTTTTGGCACATCTTTCTGACTGTATTTATGATATGCTCATCGACTATAACACTTATCGCCGTCTCGATCTTCGCCCCAATGGTGGGTAACGCTCATGGGAGGAACCTTGGGCGACAAGGCCAAGGAGGAGGCAAGGTTGTTCACATCACCAATGGATTTTATCATAACTATACATCTAATGATTGAATAACTCGAGCTCAATTTACCCACATGAGACAGCGAAGAGCCTAATTTATGGACGGTTTCGTTAATTGCTAATATCGATGTGATTCCAGTAATTCCACTGGATTCAATACAATCGAGAAAATCCTCCCTTCGGTTGGATTTACTCTGAGTACATAATGTTATACATTATATACAACTAGAAATTTAGAACAAGATAGAGCATATTTTGAATGCCCGGTCGTATCACATATGAAAATATTTGAATCTGCATAGACGGCATTTCCGGCTGGAAAATCATTCAAAGAGTTCTTCATTATCGAGAACCTCATCAACAATTTTTGGGTCTACTTTGAGGATTCCCTTTGAAATTCTGTGTTTTTTGATCTCGATGAAAATTTCTTCCTTCTCCATCAAATTCAGCTTCTGCAATGGCTTCAAAACTTTATCCTTGTATATTGCTTTTATTCGCATGGAATATTCCCAGGATTTAGGGACCTCTTCGACCCATCTTGCTACACCCACAATGAGAGAGGACGTAATAGTATATAACACCAACTCACTGCAAATACACTGCCCGCCTTTGCGCCTTTGCGTTAAATCGGAGAATGAGATCAGTCAAGAAAACGCCCGCTTATGCACACATTTACTTGTATATATAATATTGTACGTTATATACAATGTACAAAGAACTAATATGAGAGAAGACACCACATTAGGATTGAGGACTGCAGCATCCGGCTCATCAGGGAGAATGAGATGCCATGAGTTCTGTCAGGGGTTAAGATGATAATGATGCAGAGGTATCTTGCCGTTCTACTCATCCTGGTTAGCCAGGGCACCCTTTGTGAAAACTTTGTGAGCCTTGCCTACGACGATGGCGGCATGGAGGATGCTGTCAGGATGGACGGCATCAGGGGTCATTCGGTTATATTTACTGCGTCCTATGATAACTGGACGCTCGGTGGAGTGGCCATATACGGCAAACTGACACCAGAACTCATCTCGGACCCATTTATAATCGAGGTCTGGGACGATGATTTAGATCGGGTATCGAAAGTCACAGACGATGCCGGTCTGATCTTCGGCAACGAGTTCAAGTGGATTCTGGTGGACATACCAGATGTCAATGTATCCCGGGATTTCTTTGTCTCTAGGACTTACGCACTTGACCA
>DAOG01000128.1 GCA_002501765.1 Methanosaeta sp. UBA204 | reverse complement strand
GCGGAGGGCGCAGAGGAACGCAGAGCATTTAACCATTTATTTCCACTCCGCACCCCTCTGCGTACTTTGCGGTTATATTCCGTGTTTGGTAGGTTAATATTGTCTAATCTAACCTGTCGATAAAATGGTAATCACCGAAAGTCATGTAAAAGTCCCTAACCGATGACCAATGACACATAATTACAGAAAACTCGTCACGCTACCGGGACGATGGCGCATCGAAGATGAATATGCTCAACCTCAACAAGTTGACACCTCCCGGTAGGTCGTTAATTACATATAAGAGGATGACAATGTCTGATATGCAAAAATACTCGCTACCGTTCCTTCTGGGATGGTAGTCAAATATAACGAGGATGTCATTTGAGAAGAGCGGCTGTACTTGTTGATGGGGGATATTTTGCAAAAGTGTTAGAAAGTGACTTCAACTGCCCAAAGATCGATTTTTGTAGATTTTCTGACATTATATGTGGTGACTATGAGCGGTTAAGGACATATTACTATAATTGCATGCCTCATCAAAGTAACCCAGCAACTGAA
Organism: Methanosaeta sp. UBA204; assembly: GCA_002501765.1. Lineage (GTDB taxonomy): Archaea > Halobacteriota > Methanosarcinia > Methanotrichales > Methanotrichaceae > UBA204. The sequence goes on along the minus strand of DAOG01000128.1, from coordinate 9,178 downwards.
GCAGAGCGGCGCAGATATTCAGCCATGGATAAGTTTGTTTATACACTTCGAAAACTTCCAAGGTTTGAGATAAGATTAGGAAAGTTAGGTCGTGTTGGTGAGAGTTTTGTCCAGAAAAGAGTAGATATTCTACTTGCCGTAGATCTTGTACGTCTGAGCTGGGGAAAGCAGATAGAAAAAGCAATTCTCATTACTGGAGATAGTGATTTTGTACCCGCCGTAGAGGCTTCAAAAGATGCTGGTGTGTTAGTTCAGCTTTATTATTCTAAGGCGTCCGTCCACGATGAGCTTCTTTCTGCAGTGGATGAATATTTTGAAATCAATAAGGATCTAATAACAAACTCAAAGTTATGAATATAACACTGATACTCGAAGTGGTTACAACTTTTTGTGATGAAATTATAAAAATATGCTGGATGTGATTACCCTTCCGGCAGCTCCTTGTATATCCCACAACTATAAAAGTGTATCCTTTTAGCCCGGGGTGATTTTTAGGAGACACCACTCAAAGGTATCAATAGGATATTATAATATCTTTGACCTCCCAAAGACGTTAAATAATTCATACACAAAGGGTCGCTCAGTGGTCGATTATGACTTTCGAGATCGAGAAGATCCATGCTCGTGAGATCCTGGACTCGCGGGGCAACCCCACGATAGAAGTTGACGTATGGACAGAATACGGTTTTGGCAGGGCAGCAATCCCCTCGGGCGCGTCCACGGGGACCCACGAGGCCGTGGAGCTCCGCGACGGCGGCGACCGGTACGACGGCAAGGGCGTCCAAAAAGCCATGAAGAACGTGAACGAGGTGATCGCGCCCGAGCTGATAGGAATAGACGTCTGCAACCAGAGAGGGATCGATCGGCTCATGATCGAGCTCGACGACACCCCTAACAAGGCCAACCTGGGCGCCAACGCCATCCTGGGCGTATCCTTAGGCGCAGCCAAGGCCGCGGCCGACACCCTCGGAGTTCCTCTCTACAGGTACCTCGGCGGGGTGAACGCCACCCAGCTGCCTGTTCCCTCATTGAACATCCTCAACGGCGGTCAGCATGCGGGCAACGATTTAGCGATACAGGAGTTCATGATCTTACCCAGGGGAGCGGACCGCTTCAGCGAAGGCCTGCGCATGGCCGCGGAGACCTACCATGCCCTGGGCAGGATCCTGGAAGGAAAGTATGGCGCCGGCGCTACCAATGTAGGGTTCGAAGGAGGTTACGCGCCGCCTCTCAACAAGACCATCGACGCCCTGGATGCCCTGATGAGTTCTCTGGACGCTGCAGGATATGAGGAGGAGATTGGTATCGGTATGGACGCCGCCGCCACCAGCTTCTATAGTAACGACAGCTATGCCATAGACGGAAAGACCCTCTCCGGCGGGGAGATGATCGACCTCTATGCCGATCTTGTGGAGACCTACCCCATCGTGCTCATAGAAGACCCATTCGAGGAGGAGGCCTTCGAGGACTTCGCCGCCCTGACCGCCCGGCTCAGAGAGACTGTCATCGTCGGCGACGACATCTATGTCACCAACGTGGAGCGGCTGGCCAGGGGGATCGAAATGAAGGCCACCAACGCCCTTCTGCTCAAACTGAACCAGATCGGCACCGTCTCCGAGGCCTTCGACGCCGCCAGGATGGCCTTTCGGAACGGCTACAAAGTCATGGCCAGCCACCGATCCGCCGAGACCGAAGACTCGGCCCTCGCCGACGTGACCGTGGCTCTGGGCGCGGAGATGCTCAAGACCGGAGCGCCCGCGAGGAGCGAGCGGAACGCCAAATACAACCAGCTCCTGCGGATAGAAGAAGAGCTGGGAAGCGCCGCCTCCTATGCCAGGATCTGAGCGCTACGAGAAAGATCTATAATCGAGTAACAACCAAGGGCAAGCGCATGAAATACAGGCTCAAGAGAGGGTTCGAGCCCGATATCGAACGGGTCAGAGAGGTGCTGGAAGAGGTAATCCCCACAGAGGTCCACGAAGAGGGCAATATGCTGGTGATCAGTTACGGTGCGCTGAAGAGGGTCGAGGTCAAGATCGTAGATAAGAAGCTCTCCGTGATCACCGAAGCAAACCCCGAAGCCAGCGAAGAGACGATGCTGGAGACCAACAGGCGGTTCAGGGACTTCCTGTTGAAAGCCACCGGCTACACCGCCAAGCAGAGGATCAAGCAGGCGAAGAAAGATGCGCAAGAATAGCCGGCGCTGGCACCAGCCTCTTAGTACACCCTGAGCTTCCCTGCCACGAACTCTTCGACCAGGTCACCGGTCTCCTCCAGCCGGCGGTCGGCGGCCTGGAACATGCAACTTTCCCGACCGCCGATCATGTCCAAGGGGCATAATTTATATTCATGAAGATCCTTTTGCCTGATGCATGAGCGAATCGACGATTACTTCTGATCAAGAGTCAATTCACGACCTATATTTAACGAGAATCGGCTTCCTCGAAGACGAGATCAAACATCTAATCGAAGAAGTCGAGACCACCAGGATGGAGAAAGAAGATACCAGGGCGAAGCTGGTCGAGACCCTCATCTCTGGCAAGAAGACCGCGAGGGAGGTGGAGAGGCTCAAGAAGGAGAACTCTCTCCTCCGCAGGATGCCGCTTTTCCTGGCGACGGTCGTGGAGATAGGTGACGATTACGTACTTCTCAGGCAGCACGGCAACAACCAGGAGTTCATAACCGCCGCCGCTCCTGAGGTCATGGAGAAGCTGGAGCCCAACACCCGGGTGGCCATAAACAACTCCCTGACCATCGTGAGGATCATGGACAAGTCCATAGACGTCAGGGCGAAGGCTATGGAGCTGATCGAGGCTCCTGAGATCACCTACGACGACATTGGCGGGCTCGACGAGCAGATACAGGATGTCAGGGAGACCGTGGAGCTGCCCCTCACCAGGCCGGAGCTCTTCACCAATATCGGGGTGGAGCCGCCCAAAGGGATCCTCCTCTACGGTTCGCCGGGAACGGGCAAGACCCTTATCGCTAAGGCCGTGGCAGAGCACTCCATGGCCACCTTCATCCACATGTCCGGGAGCGAGCTGGTGCACAAGTTCATCGGCGAGGGCGCCCAGCTGGTGCGTGACATATTCGACATGGCCCGGGATAAGGCGCCTTCCGTGGTCTTCATAGACGAGATCGACGCCGTGGGTGGCATCAGGACCAGCGACGGTACTACCGGCAGCGCAGAGGTGAACAGGACGATGATGCAGCTCCTGGCCGAGCTGGACGGCTTCCGGTCGAGAGGTGATATCAAGGTCATCGCCGCCACCAACCGCATAGACATCCTGGATCCGGCCCTCCTCCGGTCGGGCAGGTTCGACCGGATACTCGAGATACCCATGCCCAATGCAGAGGCCCGGCTCAAGATTATCCAGATACACACCCGCGGCATGAAGATCGACTCTGACGTCGACCTCCAGGCCATAGTTGAAGAGAGCGAAGGGTACAGCGGTGCCGACCTGAAGGCGATCGCCGTCGAGGCGGGCATGATGGCCATAAGGAGAGAAGAATCCTCGGTAACCAGAGAGGACTTCGAGAAGGCCGTGGATAAGGTGCTCGGCGAAGAGTCACATCAAATGGACGAGGCCATCAGGATGTTCTCCTGATCGGCCGCGCCGACCAAAGTCGCCTGCTGGCGCGCAGCGAAATTATTAAGTATCTATTACAATCATTTTATCCTTGTACATAAAGTATAACTTTATGTGCTCAAGTAAATGCGAGTATAAGCGAGCATTTTCTTGTTGTATATTATTGTATATAATGTATAACATTATGTACTCAAAGTAAATCCGACCAAAGGGAGGACTTTCTTGTGATGGAAAGAGATGGCGTCTTCTACAACAACACCTCATCTTTAGAGGTACCTGCAGAAGCGTCATCGGGTAGCCTCTCGGAGAGTTCTTTGCATTCGATGGGTGAAGGAATATACTCAAAGATATCCACAGCGATCTCTTCGATGACCGAGCAACTAAGATCTACCCTGGACGTAGCTCTCCCGAAAGTCGATCTGTCATCCCTCGCCATCACCCTCGCCATCGTAGCGGCAATCATCGTCGCTACATATGTTGTAGCCAAGGTGGTAGACCGAGTGCTCGCCTTCCTCTTGCCCAGGATGATCCTGGCGGAGGCGATCGGTGTCGATCCGGAAATAGAGAAAACCTTCCACACCGTCATCAGGAAGCTGTCTGTGGCGGTGATCTACGTCATCGGCATCTTTCTGGTGATCATTCAGGTAGATGTCGGTCTGTTGCCCGTCGCGGTCAGCCTTGTCACCATAGCGATGATTGCCATCGTCACATATGTTGTCGCCAGGGCGGCGGACCGGATGCTCTTAGCCTACGAGCCCTCGGAGATCAGCACGGAGGTGACAGGCATCGATATCGCGACGGTGGATACCCTCCGTACCGTCATCAGGAGGCTTCTGGTGGCGACGATCTACATCATCGGCCTGCTTCTTGTGGTATTCCAGATAGGTCCACTTAGCAAGGCTGCGGCCACCCTGCTGGCAGGTGCCGGTGTCGTCGGTCTGGCCATAGGTTTCGCGGCCAAGAGCTCCCTCTCCAACGTCATATCGGGCATATTCTTGGCGCTCTTCCACCCCATCCGGGTCGGTGATTACGTCGACTTCAAAGGCGATTATGGCCAGATAGAGGATATCACCCTGAGGCACACGGTGATTCATACCTGGGACGGTCGCCGGATCATGGTCCCCAACAGCGTCATGGATACCGAGTCTATAATCAACTGGACCATCAGAAAACCGGAGATCACCTGGACGATAAACATAGGCATCGCCTACACCGTAGATATTGACAAGGCCCGCCAGATAGTCCTGGAGACGGCGAAGAGACATCCTCTGGTTCTGAAGAACCGCGACATAACCGTGAGGGTGACCGAGCTCGGGGACTTCGCCGTGAACCTGCGGCTCTACGTGCACGTGCCCCACAGGGACGTGGCCTACACCACCGGCTGCGAGATCATGGAAGCCGTCAAGAAGAACTTCGACAAAGAAGGTATCGAGATACCCTATCCCTACCAGAACCTCATCATCCACAGGCCGGACTTGGAGGACCCCCGGGGACCGCAGATCCGGGAAGATTAGGCCTCTTGAGGCCTACAGGCAGAGGATCAGGAGGATCCCCGGGGTCTGCATATCCGGGAAGATCAGGCACCTTGAGGCCTCCTACAGCCGGGACCGGATGATCTTTCTAAGGGGCTCTATCTCTCCTTTCTTGGCGCATACGGGTGCTATCCGATCGATCCACTGACGCCAGGGAGGCAGCATCCCCAGCCGTTCTACGATCTCGTCCAGGGTCTCGTCCGGACTGGAGACCTTGTCCATCTTGTTCGCCGCGAGCACCACGTCCAGGTCCAGGTCCTGGAGAAACTCGAAGAGCTCCACCTCGACGGGCGTCTCGCCGCGTCGGTCCCAGCGTCTCACTATATCCAGAAAGGCGGAGGCATCTGTGACCATTATCACCAGGAGGAGGTCGTCGGCCTCGTCTTCGAAGTAGCGGACGATATTATCCTTGGTCTTCTCCCGGACCTTCTTAGAAATCCCGCTCATGAAGCCGTAGCCGGGCATGTCCACATAGACCACGTTCCCGACCTTGACCTTGAAGGGCGCGAGGGTGACCCCCGGCCTCCGCCCGGTCCTGACCTTCCGGCCCGTGAGCCGACCGAAGAGGGTGGACTTGCCCACGTTAGATCTTCCTATCACAACTAGCTCTTTCGTCATCGATCTCCAGCTCGCCGGTTGCATACAATGTATAACATTGTGTACTCGTCTGCTACTCCATCTGCTTGTAGTACTCCTCGATCTCTTTGTTGCAGTCCATCTCGTAGACTGTCAGGTTCCATCCGGGCGTATCCCAGCACCCGTAAAGGGTGGAGATGTCGAGAGGCTCTTTCTCGGGCTTGGCCTCCACAATCTCGCGGCGACCCGCTGGTTCTTCCAGCCTGTCGAGATTGCTGTAGACGCGGTCGTTCTTCATAATCTCGACCAGCTCCAGCGTCGTTACGAAGGCGGCGTTCTTCGATGTGGCATAGTCTATGAAGTCCACGTATGCGTCTCGATATCCTTCGTCTGACCCGAATATGAAGTTGTGGAAGACGACCACCATGGGATCATCGTTCTCCGCGCACTCCTCAAACTCATCGACGAGGAGGTCGTACCACCGGGAACCGTCCAGCCCGAGCTTCTCCTTGGCGAGACGGTCGGATAGGTAGACCTCTTCTCCCGATAGGCTGTGGGTGCTCACCGGTACCGCGTAGAAGGAATGATCTTCTGCCAGATAGGGCCATGTATCGTCCTCGTGACCGGGAAGGTATACGAGACCTGCCTGGAACCCTGCGTCGTATACGATGTCCATCTTGTCCAGGATCCTGTACGTGGTCTCGCTCTGGTTGAACCTTTGGGGTCTGAAGCCCTTTGCCTCTATCTTCAGGCCTTCACAGACGTAGGCCGACTCGACGAGCCGTTTCGCCTCTCTGAGTAGAGGATACTGCTTTCCGTAGGACATGGGACCCAGGAGCTCGTCGGTGGTCATGCCGTGCATGGCCAGCTCATGACGGGGATCGGACCCGACCCGGGTGACGAAGAGCTTGTACAAAGCGCCTCCGGTACGCTGGGATATGAAGTCGCCGGTCGTATAGACGGTGACGTTGAGCTTTTTTGGGCCGATCTCGTTGATCATATCCAGAAGAGAGTTTGCCTCGAGGTCCACCATCTCCTCGGGGGTCGCCTCTGGCGCGTACGGATATAGGTCGGCATCGATCATCAGGTTGACCAGTACCGACATCTCCTCGGGTGACGGCGGGGGCAAGACGGCCCCGGCCACCGCTTCTTCTTCTTCTCCTGCAGGAATGGGCCCGGCAGAGAACGAGAGCCAGTCGGTGACGACCTCGGACGAGGCCTCTGTCGTGACGGTCCCTTTCCCGTACCCGGCAGTTACGTTCACGAGGTTGACCAGCGTCCCTGTTCCCTCCTGAACGGTCTGCAGCTCCACCGTCTGTAAACCGCCGATGGGCAGCGACGGGAATGTCCAGACGAGTCGCGGTCCCTCAATCTCCGGCCGGAGGCTCGAGTTGATGAAGGTCAGACCCTCTGGCAGGGTGTCGGTGAGGTAGACCGGCCCCAGGGCTTTGTTCCCGTCGTTGGTCACGTTTATGATGAAGAGCACCCTATCTTCGTCCAGCATCGCGGCCTTCTTGCTCACGTTTACATGGGGAGTTAGGTACATTGGTATACCGTAGATGCCGATCGATGTGGTGATATTATAGCAGCCGCGTAAGGTCTGGTCCACCCGTATCTTCTCGTCCTCGGTGCTGCCCGTCTTCTCCACGACCGTTATCTCGGCCCCGCCCTGGAACTCGCCGACGATGGTCATGGTGGCCGAGTCCATCACAGTCTCTTTTTCTATGTAGTCGGCCGAACCGATGCGCTCGCATATTACCGATTCCTTGCCTCTGGTGGTCATCCCCTCGTACCATTTCGAGCTGTAGTTCGTCTCCATCCTGCCCGCTCTCTGTGTTGTGGGGATGTAGTCCATCAAAGAGTCCTTGTAGATGGTGCCTGTCTGGATCAGCTCCTCGGATTCGTAGTAACCGCTCCCCTGTTCGAAGGATCTCTGAATATTACCGATCCTCTTATCCACGGCCACGAAGCCCGTTCCCTTCGCGTACTTCGATAATGCGACGCCGCTCCCGTAGGAGTCCAGGGATTCTTCCGTCCGGAAGCTGCCATGGTAACCCTCGTGGAGTTCCATCAGAGCCTCGCCGCTCTTCGGGTCCTTTTTGAGGTAACCGATCCGGACCTGCCCGCCGCCGAACTCGGCACAGGAGGCGTAGGTGGTCTGGCTCTCATCGACCAGAAAGGAGCTCTCCTTATCGATGTTATCCATGTAGAGGTAGCTCTCCGATACCGACTCGCCACGGGGATGGTTCTTGGCGCAGGTGCGGTCGGACCACAACGAGTCGTAGTCGATCTCTCTTTTTCCGGGCAGCAAGAACGTGGTCTTTCTATGCTGGGCGAAGGTATCTTTATCCAGCCGTACGCTCCGGTTGGCGGTGCTGACCCCGAGGAGCCGGTCTCCTTCGTAGTACCCGCTCCCATGTTCCACGGTCCTGATCGTCGTGCCCGGCGTCTTGACCGTGATCGTCGCCGAGGTGTTCTTTGTAATATTCGTCGTATTGACGCAACCCGTTATATTGACATAGTTCGTCAGCCCGTAAGGCTCTCTGGAGGTCGTGAGCCGGTTGTTGAGAAAGATGAAACCCTCACCGGTGACCGACGAGGTCTCCTCAAACATGATATCCTGTCCCTTCGGGATCTTGACCACCAGCTTGATGGACCCGGATGTATTGATATTGAGATCGCCAATGTCCCAGACCAGAACCCTGCCGTCGATACGATTCGGCAGCGGGGTCGCGCTCATGTATTCCACGTCGGGAAGGATGTCCATGATCTTCACGTCTGTGAGATTCTGGGCAGATTTGTTGCCGTTGCCATAATGTATGATGTAACGGACCTTGTTTCCTGCCAAGTAGACTGACTTATCGGCGGTCTTGTTAATCCAGAGGTCAATCTGCAGGGGAAGACCGACGGTGGTGTTTATGGTGACCTCGTCACTTACGTTCTCGTCGCAGGTGATGGTGGCCTTGTTGTTTATGATCGTCCCGTTCGTCGTGTTGAGAGGTACCTCGGCGGCGATGATGATCGTTTTGGTCTCGTAAACCGATAGGTTCCCGATGGTCCACCGGTTGTTGGTGCCGTTATCGGGGTCCGGATCCGAGCGCTTGAAGATCATGTTCTTGTCATAGGTCTCGTTGATTACCACCTTAGGGAACTCACAAAAAATGAATTACCCACAATCTTATAATTTACACACATTAATAGAATATCATGCATTTCTTATATTGAGATTTTAGTAAAATTAAAGAATTGCCCCCATCATAAAACCCAAGCAAAATGTATTTAAGGCAATTGTTAATTATAATTACCTGCGGAGTACACTGAAGTTAGATTTGTGATATTTCTGGCTCGCAGTGTTTATCTACGGGACCATACTCGTTAACCATTCGTATAACATCCAAATAGTTGGTGTAGGTCCACCAGACCCCGTAGACTCCCCAGAAAAAGAAAAAGCCGCCAACAACCATTAGGGGAAGCCACCAT
>DAOG01000053.1 GCA_002501765.1 Methanosaeta sp. UBA204 | reverse complement strand
AAGACGCGAAGTCCCTCTCGTCGAAAATTAGAGATAAAATCGATAACAGTAGGTAGTGGGGGCGTCAGATATATTTACAAAATATATAAAATATCAGTAGCCTCAATTGGGTGTCCAATGTGACATTGTCAAGGTAGCCAGAAATACTGGATTCCCACCTTCGTGGGAATGACGAGTGCATGATACGATATTTTACGCATGACTCGACACTAGTGGGCCTGGCCGGATTTGAACCGGCGGCCGCTCGGTTATGAGCCGAGCGCTCTAACCTGACTAAGCTACAGGCCCAAGAGGGTTTTTTTTTACTTGTTGACGCCGCCAACAGGGCTCGAACCTGTGACAACCTGGTTAACAGCCAGACACTCTACCAACTGAGTTATGGCGGCTCGGCCCCACCTTGCCACACAATTGATTTAAGCCTTTTGATCTGATAAGAGGCTATGCGCGTCCTGAAAAAGATCTTGCGCGGTGACGAGGGTGAGATCTCTCTATTTCCCGAGTCGATCGACGACCTGTGGCATCTCAAATACCTTATATCTCCAGGGGATCTCGTATTTGCCCTCACCCACCGGAAGAGCACCGCCTCATCGGACAAGCTGAGGCCGGAGAAACGAGAACGGAGACCGGTTCATCTGGGCGTGAGGGTCGAGTCGGTAGAGTTTCACATGTACTCCAACTGGCTTAGGGTGCACGGGGTGATCGAATCGGGTCAGGATGTCGGCTCTTATCACACCCTCAACCTGGAGCCCGGCACTAACCTGTCTATAATCAAGAAGTGGCGGCCCGACGAGCTCGGTCGGATCAAGGAAGCGGTAGCCGAGGCCCGGCGACCCAAGGTGGTCCTGGCGTTGGTCGAAGAAGGTGAGGCGACCATCGGCGTCCTGCGTCAGTTCGGAATAGAGACCGTCTCGGAGATCAGGATGGGTAGCGGTAAGGGCGCAGATATCGACCGGAGGTCGGGATTCCTGGACGAGTGCGGCCGGGAGATCGATCGGATCGCCGCGGGAGGGGCCCAGGTCATCCTGGCCGGACCGGGTTTCATCAAGGAAGACCTGAAGAAGAGGATCGCCTCGTCGCGGTCGGACCTGGCGGGAAGGCTGACCCTATGTGACGCCTCTTCTGTGGGGGTCTCAGGGTTCCAGGAGGTGCTCAGGCAAGGCGCACTGGGGCAGGTCCTGGAGAACAGCAGGCTGGCCCTGGAGACGTCCCTCATCGACGAGCTGTTCAAGGAGATCGCTACCGAGGGGAAGGCCGCCTATGGGTGTGCCGAGGTCGACGAGGCGATGACATACGGGGCGGTGGAGACCTTGATGGTCCAGGACGAGCTGGTGCGAGACGCCGAGATGGACGCCCTGATGAGAAAGGTGAGGAACGCCCGGGGCAGGGTGGTCATATTCAGCTCCGAGTTCGAGCCCGGTGCACGGCTGAAGGCACTGGGCGGGGTGGCGGCTCTCCTCAGGTTCAAGATTATGCGGTGAGCGCCTGGTTCTTATAGAGCTCGCCCATCATCTTCTGGAATGATCCCGTGCGACAAGTGCCGTGACCGGGCCGTCATCTACCAGAGGTACTCCGGCAAGCACCTCTGCGCGCGCCACTTCGAAGAGGACGTGCACCGCAAGGTCAAGCAGGTTCTGCGCAGATACAGAATCTTCGGTGGACCCTCTAAGATCGCGGTGGCGGTCAGCGGTGGTAAGGACAGCATCTCTCTCCTCTACATACTGAAGTCGCTATTTTCCTACCGGAAGGATCTGGAACTGGTGGCGGTAGCCATCGACGAGGGTATTGCAGGTTACCGGTCCGATACCATAGATGCTGCAAAGATCGTGGCGGAGAGGTTGGAGGTGGACATCGAGATCAGAAGCTTCGATGAAACTTTCGGGATCACCACAGATTATGCAGCCTCCATGGGTATGGAACAGGGACCCTGCACCTTCTGCGGTGTTTTGAGGAAGAACCTCCTCAACAGAACGGCCCGGGAGCTGGGGGCCGACGCCCTGGCCACCGGCCACAACCTGGACGATGAGTCCCAGACGGTCCTTCTGAACTACCTGCGTGGCGATCTGGATCGTCTCTACAGGCTCCGGCCCCGCAAGGCGCTGGAAGGGATGGTTCCCCGGATCAAGCCGCTGCGCCGGGTTCTGGAACGGGAGGTTGCGCTCTATGCCGTAACCCATGACCTGCCCCTGGGAACCGCAGCCTGTCCTCACATCTCCGGGGCCATACGGCGAGAGGTGAAGGATATGCTGAACGATTTCGAGTACAAGCATCCTGGGACCAAGTACTCCATCATGAGCGGGTTCGACCGCATATTGGAGTCTCGACCCCCTGGCACCTTCCGGACGGTTCCTTGTATCAGGTGCGGCGAGCCTTGTGGTGACGGGCTCTGCCAGAGCTGTCGGCTCCTGGAAAAGATAAGAGCAAAGTCTTTAAGGAGGCGCCACGGATAGAGCGGAACGGGCCCCGGTGGCTCAGCTGGCTAGAGCGAGTGACTTGTAATCACTAGGTCGCGTGTTCGAATCACGCCCGGGGCTTTTATCAACATCTTTGGAGGACTATCATGAGGTTTATCTTCATCATTCTCATTTTCCTGGTCGCGCTGACCGTCTCCGCGACAGAGGACCCACTGGACCTCAGCTTCTCGGACGAGTCCGGGAACTGGTCCGATCTGGACGCCATCTACAACCAGTCCGTGCCCTTTGCTCCTCTCCTGGAGAACACCACCGTCACGGGGTTCGACGACTTCATGAACATGTCCCGGTCCGAGTCCATACCCTTCGCACGATTTCTGAGGAACAACACGATCTTCGGCAACTTCTCCAGCTTCTCCGCCCCCGGCCTCGATCCGCCCCAGATCAACCGGACCTGGATTGCGGCATTTTTCGGCGGTCCGTACGAGATCATAGACCGATCCGGAGCGTAAAGCCTATAATCCGATCTGGCCTCTGGACACAGGATTTTATGAACGAGATCTTGGAGATTCTGGAGGATAACGCGAAGGCCACCCCGGCAGAGATCGCCGCCCTCCTGGGGATATCGGAAGAAGAAGTCTCCAGGAAGATCAGGGAGCTGGAAGAGTCGGGAGTCATCAGAAAGTACATGACCATGATCAACTGGGACAAGGCGGGAGAGGGATACGTCTACGCGGTGATCGAGCTCAAGGTCTCGCTCCACCGGGACAAGGGATACGATGCCATCGCCGAGAGGATCGCCCGGTTCTCCGAGGTCCAGTCGGTGAGGTTGATATCCGGCGATCATGACATATCGGCCACCGTCCGGGGCAGGTCCATGAAAGACGTGGCCTTCTTCGTCACCGAGAAGATAGCCACCCTGGAAGGGGTGGAGTCTACCTGCACCCACTTCGTTCTGAGAAGCTACAAAGAACACGGCGTGATACTCTACGGGAAGCCCAAACTCAAGAGACTGGTGATCACCGCATGACCGGGGGAAAGCTCAGCATGAAGGTGCTGCCTGTCTGGCAGCCAGAGGCGCACGTATCCGCCATGGTGAGAGACATGCCACCGTCGGGGATCCGCAAGTTCTTCGACATCGTGATGAGCATGGATGACGTGATCAGCCTGGGCGTGGGCGAGCCGGACTTCGTCACCCCCTGGCACATCAGAGAGGCTTGTATCTACTCGCTGGAGCAAGGCCAGACCTCCTACACGTCCAACAATGGTATGCCTGAGCTGAGAGAGGGTCTGTCCGAGGCGGTGCGACAGGATATTGGGTTGGATTATGATCCTGACGAGAGTGTGCTGATCACCACCGGGGTGAGCGAGGCGGTGGACCTGGCCTTCAGGGCCACCCTGAACCGGGGTGACGAGGTGATTGTGCCCCAGCCTTGCTATGTGGCCTACGTCCCGGACATCATCCTGGCGGGGGGAGTGCCCAGGGTGGTGGCAACAGAGCTCAAAGAGAAGTTCAAGGTCCGACCGGAAGATATCGAGCCTGCGATCACCGAGCGGACCCGTGCCCTTATTCTCAGCTACCCCAACAACCCCACAGGGGCGGTGATGACCAGGCAAGATCTAGAAGAGATCGCCGACCTGGTGGTGGAGAACGATCTTCTGGTGGTCTCGGACGAGGTCTACGACAAGCTGACCTACTGCGAAAAGCACACCAGCTTTGCCCAGCTCGAAGGGATGAAGGAGCGAACGGTCCTCCTCAACGGATTCTCCAAGTCCTATGCCATGACAGGATGGCGGATAGGTTATGCCCTGGGAGATCCTGCCATCGTGGGTGCCATGACCAAGGTTCACCAGTACACCATGCTCTGCGCGCCTACCATGGCCCAGGCGGCGGCCGTGGAGGCTCTGCGTCGGGGCGACAACGAGATCAAGAGGATGAAGCGGGAGTACGACCGGCGCAGGCGGCTCTTCGTCTCCGAACTGGAGCGGCTGGGTCTGCCCTGTTTCGAGCCCGGTGGGGCCTTCTATGCTTTTCCTTCCATCGAGGGTACGGGTCTGAGCTCTGAAGAGTTTGCGGAGAGGTTGCTCATGGATCGGAAGGTGGCCGTGGTCCCGGGGAACGTCTTCGGCGACTGCGGTGAGGGGTTCCTGCGCTGTTCCTACGCCACCTCACGGGAGGAGATCTTAGAGGCGGTGGACCGGATAGAGCTCTTTCTGGAGAGCCTGGGATTCTGACAAAAAGTGTTTATATATCCGGGCCATCTCCGCATTTGATGCTCAAGTCTATCCTGGTGGACGGGAAGAAGATCGACCGGAAGCTGGCGGTCTTCGCCCGTCTCAGACTTCACCCAAATGTCTTGAGCATGATGGCTCTGGTTCTGGCTGTCCTTGGCTTCGTCTTCCTCTGGGGGCATCACCTTCTTCTTGGCTTCTTATTCTTCTTGTCATCGGGGTTCATGGACATGGTGGACGGGGCCGTGGCCAGGGCTACCGGTCAGGTGTCCACGAAGGGCGCTTTTCTGGATGGCGTCCTGGACCGGTATGTGGAGGCGCTGCTCATCCTGGGGCTGATGGCCTACCTGGGCCCGGACGCCCGGTTCCTGGTGCCCATCGACTTCTGGATCGCACTCTTGATCTTCGGAGCGGTGATGACCACCTTCGTGCGGGCCTATGCAGATCATAGGGGGCTGGTGACGGACCAGACCGTGCTGAGCACCAAGATGGGAGGGTTCCTGGAGAGGGCGGAGCGCTTGATCCTCCTGTACCTGGGGATGCTGGGGGCGCTCGCGTTCGGCGACGCCTGGTTGGTGGGGTGTATAGTATTGGCCGCGGTGCTATCTAACCTGACGGCGATCCAGAGGACAATGCTGGCCATAAGGTACGGGAAATGAGTGCTGCACGATCTTGCGTCGGAGATCGAGATTAACGGTCCTGGGTCCGACCTGCCCGTTCCAACGGGGAGGAATATGCCGGATATTAGGCCCGTTCTCTGAACTCTCTCCCAGATACCCGGCAATCGGCGCGGATCGGCTCTTTTATCCTAGCATTGAACTGCTCTGGGTGCTAAGACTAAAAGAACCATCCCCGTAGATCGCGACCATATGCCATCCCATGGCGTCTCCAGAGAACCAGTGTTGTAGTCGCCTGAATGCCCGTAACACCAAGAAGACCCGTATCGCTCTCACTGGGCGAGCTTCTGATGGATCTTCAAGAGCTCCTGGGATGCAAGGTGGACGTGGTAACGGTGAAGGGACTGCGGGAGCGCATCCGTGATCGTACAGATCGTTCATATTCGCCTACGTCGCCCGGAGATCATTCCGGTATCTCGAACCTCACCCCGATCTTGAATATACGCCTCGTGGGAAGATTCAGCTGCTCCAGCCCGGTCTCGTCTTCGATCTCCTCCAGGATAGCCACGATCCGCTCATCGGGGGCCGATACCGTGAACCACATGTTGTACCCGGTGTGGCCGGGACGGAGATAGTTGTGGGATATTTCCTGGTATCGGTTCACCACATCTGCCACCTCATCGATACGATCCGCAGGAACAGGCAGCGCTACCAGGACCCCGCGGTGCCCCAGCCGCTTTAGGTCCAGTATAGGACCGATCCTCCTGATTATCCCTTCGTCCCGGAGCCGTTCGATCCTCCTGATCACCTCGTCTTCATCTGCGCCCAGAGCTTTGCCCAGCGCCCGGAAGGGTCTTTCCGATAAGGGGAACTCTTCCTGGATGCAGACCAGTAACCGCCTGTCCAGATCGTCCAGCTTCATATCACTCCTCCCCAAAAGAACAGAGGGGGTCCGACTCCAGGTAGTCGCCGGTGTAGGCGTAAGCCCTGGCCCGGCATCCGCCGCAGACTCGACGGTAAGAGCACTCTCCACACTTGCCTTTCAGGTCCCGGGCGCGCAGCTCCTTGAGCACCGGAGAATTCTCCCATATATCGATGAAGCTCTTCTCACGGACGTTTCCCACCACCACAGGAAGGTAACCGCAGGGACATACGTCACCCCTCCGGGAGATGAAGACGAAGCCCGTCCCGGCCAGACAGCTGGACCCCATCTTCTTCGACCCGCCCCCGGCGATCCTGGCATATTGGGGCGCGCAGGTGACCTTGATCTCCATCGTTCTCCTTTCGCTCTCGCTGGCCACCCTGTGGAGGAGCTCTTCTTCTTCCCCGGGCGTGATCAGCTCTTCTTCTCTGCCCCTGCCGGTGGGAACCAGAAAGAATAGATGGAGGGCGACCGCGCCCAGATCTTCGGCCAGGTCCATCATCGCTTCTACCTGGTGGAAGTTCTTCCTGGTGATGGTCATGTTGATCTGGAAGGGAACCTCGTCTCTGAGAGTCTCGATCCCCATCAAGGTCCGCTCGTAGGTGCCTCTGCCCCTGCTGGCGTCATGGGTATCTGGATCGATCCCGTCCAGGCTGATGCTCACCCGCCTTATGCTTGATCCGGCGATCTTCTCCACGATCGGGTCCGATAGCAAGGTTCCGTTGGTGGCCAGCGCCACCCTGATCCCCTTGCCGGAGGCGTACTCCGCCAGCCGGAATATGTCCGGGCGGAGAAGGGGCTCTCCACCGCTCAATATGATCATGGGAGATAGCGGAGCCACCTCGTCTATGAAGTGAAGAGCCTCTTCGGTGCTAAGCTCGTCTTTGTCAGGCTCTTCCGTGGCCGAGGCGCGGCAGTACTCACAGTGTAGGTTGCAGGCGGCGGTAACTTCCCAGGCGATTATCAGCATTCAGAGCAGACCTTTCTTGTGAAGCAGCTCCGCATTCAGGATGCTGGCTCCCGCTGCCCCCCGGATGGTGTTGTGCCCCATCACAATGTAACGGATGCCTTCTCGTATCCTGCCCACGGTGACGCTCATGCCGTTCCCTGCGTTCCTGTCCAATCTGGGCTGAGGCCTGTCCGGCTCCTCCCTCACGATTATGGGCATATCAGGCTCCGTGGGCAGGTCCGCAAGACCCGGATCGAAGGCCAGGAAGGCGTCTTTCACCTTGCCCGGCGATGGGTCGGCGGTCATATCCACCCACAGAGCCTCGAGGTGGCCGTCCATCACCGGCACCCGGTGACAGCTGGCGCTCACCCCGAAACCGGCGTTGACGATCCTCTCCCCGTCGAAGGTTCCCAGGATCTTCTGGGCCTCCAGCTCTACCTTCTCTTCTTCGTCCGGTATGTAGGGGATGACATTGCCAAGGATGGCCATCGACGGCACGCCCTCGTAACCTGCGCCGCTCACCGCCTGCATTGAGGCGATCATCACCTTCTGGATCTCCATCTCCATGAGGGGTTTGAGAGTGAGGGTGAACATGATGGTGGTACAGTTGGGGTTGGTGACGATGTACCCCTCCCAGCCTCTGCGCTCACGCTGCAGATCGATCAGCCCGAGATGCTCCGGGTTGCACTCGGGGATCATCAGGGGAACGTCATCTTCGAAACGGTAGGCACTGGCGTTGCTTGCCACCACAAAACCAGCATTTGCAAAATCGGCCTCGACTTTTTTCGCCTCGTCGGTGGGCAGGGCAGAGAATACCACGTCAGCATCCACGATGTCGGGATCGACGTTCACCACATCCATCTCTCCCACCTCGGTGGGCAGCTCGTGCTCCAACCGCCATCTTGCAGCGTTACGGTACTTCTTGCCCGCGCTGCGCCGGGAGGCAGCCAGGCTGGTCAGCTCGAACCACGGATGGTTCCGCAGCTGTTCGATGAAACGCTGTCCTACTGCGCCGGTTGCGCCGAGAACACCTGCTCTGATTTTTCTCATATATAATCACCTAGACCCTGGCGTTTAGGAGAAGAAAGGTATATATGCCTTCGCCGAACCGGGGTTTTCGGCCCCTTTGGATAAAACGTTGCTCATTCGCGGATGTATTCCGTTATCTTGGCCTGTGCCAGGTGGCACTTCTCACCAGGTATCTCTAAAGGGTATACTCCGGTGAGACATCCCATGCAGAGCCGTTCTTTGGGTATGCCTATGGCATCCACCAGTCCCTCATGGCTGATGTGACCCAAGGAGTCTGCGCCTATCACGGCTTCCACCCCGGCTACGGTCTTGTAGGCCGCTATCAGCTCCTCCCTGGTGGCCATGTTTATTCCCATGTAGCAGGGAGCCACGATGGGTGGGCTGCCGATCCTGACGTGAACCTCTTTCGCCCCGGCTCTCCAGAGCATGTCCACGATCCGTCTGCTGGTGGTACCTCTGACGATGCTGTCGTCCACCAAGATTATCCGGTTGCCCTCGATGTTGGGCCTTATGGTGTTCATCTTGAGCCTGACCGCGGTTTCTCTCATCTCCTGGCCGGGCATGATGAAGGTCCGCCCTATGTACCTGTTCTTCATCAGGCACTCGCAGTACTTAATATCGGAACGCTGGTGGTACCCTATGGCAAAAGTTATGCCCGAATCGGGAACGGGAGTCACCGTGTCTGCCTCCGAGGGGTACTCGTCCGCCAGGTTGGCTCCGATCTTGATCCTGGCCTCGTAGACCAGCTTTCCGTCCAGGATGCTGTCTGGTCTGGCGAAGTATATGTACTCAAATACGCAGTGAGCAGGGCACTGATGGTGAGTGATCTGATGATACCGGATCTCGCCGTTTTTGATCATCACCATCTCCCCCGGCTTGACGTCTCCGATTAGCTCCCCGTTCAGGGTATCTATGGCCACGCTCTCCGAGGCCACGATCATCTCGGTATCTGTCTTGCCGATGCAGAGCGGCTTGATCCCCAGAGGATCGCGAAACCCGATTATGGTATCTCCGATGAGGACGACCACCGAATATGCGCCCACCATCTTCCGCATGATGGCACGGACCGCCTCTGCGGGTTCCTGCTGCGACAGCAACTCCTTCATGAAGAGATGGACTATCACCTCCGTGTCAGAGGTGGTATGAAAGACCCTCCCCATCGCCTCCAGCTCTTCTTTAAGCTTTCCGGCGTTGACCAGGTTTCCGTTGTGAGCAATCGCTATCACGCCATCTTTGTACCTGACCAGAAGAGGTTGACTGTTCGTGATCGTCGATTCGCCTGTAGTAGAATATCTGACGTGGCCTATGCCGGTTGGTCCGGTGAGTTTGTTGATCCGCGCATTATCGAAGATCTCCGAGACCAGGCCCATCGCCTTCTCTGTGCGAACGATCTTTCCGTCATATATCGAGATGCCGGCCGACTCTTGGCCTCGATGCTGGAGCGCGTAAAGCGCATAGTACACCGACCTGGCCACGTTGCGGCAGGGATCTTTGGAACAGACCCCTACTATGCCGCACATGTCGTGCACCTGGACCTCCACCATCAGCAACTGTTCTTCTTATGCCAGTTGTAACTTCGGAGCTTCTTCGTCCTACCAAAGCCGCAGGACGCACAAGTCTTCGTGTGGTAATTGAATGAAACGCTCCCACACCGGCGGCACTTAATGTGCGTCTTCTTTTGGCGCTTACCCATCGAGGGAGTTCCCTTACTCATCTAAAAGCACCTCAGGGTGAAATGTATACTACGTTGTCCCCACGGACGACGACCGTACCCAACTTTCGTGCGGCCTCTCCGTCTTCGATCTCTTCCGTCTCATCGAGCACCAGGTTCATGTGTATATCGTAACCCAGGAGCTCGCCCCGGAATGTTCTTCCGTCCTTGAGCTTGACTATTACGGGTTCATTTAGTGATTCGTTCAAAATATCAAGGGGTCTCTGAGCCATCGGCCTCTCTCCAGTCATAAATACAACAGCTACTTGCCAGACGCGCTCGTTGCGTATTTAAACCTATCGGGAAACTTCTAGACCATGAACGTCAAATCCAGGCACCATCTCAAGGGGAGCGAAGCCAGGAAGATATCCAATATTATTGAACCCTTGGTCGAGGACGCGTCCGCTCTGCAAGGATCTGTCCTGGAGATAGCCGAGACGGACCAGGGACCGAGCCTTATCTTCGTAAACGGAGAGCCTTTTCTCCTGATCTTCGAGAACGAACCGTTCTTCACCATCCGTGGCGCAATAGAGCTCTGCCCCAAGGATAGGTTGGTCGTCGTGGACTCGGGAGCGGTTAGCTACATCGTGAACGGCGCAGACGTGATGGCTCCCGGGGTGGTGGAGGCTGACCCGAAGATCGTTCCGGGAGATATGGTGGTGGTGATGGAGGAGAGGTACCGAAAGCCCCTGGCCATCGGTCAGGCCCTCGTCCCGGGGACGGAGATGCATGGAAAGGGGAAGGTGGTCAGATCGATTCATCACGTAGGAGATAACCTGTGGAATATGTCCGGGTGATCGGACAAGAAAATTATCCCTTCGGTCGGATTTGTCATAAAAATGACGACCCAGACTGCCTATGCCTGCCGATTTTCATTCTTCGGGCATGAGACCGGTATCATGGGCATTTACTTGAGCACATAAAGTTATACTTTATGTACAATGAGAAACAAGATCAAATATTTTATTAACAAACTAATAAAAATAAGATTTTAGCATGTGTCGCAGTCATGTTTACTATGACAAACATTTATAATGAATTGGAAAGACATATACAATGGTATAAAAGATTGAAGGTATAAATGACTATGACGAAGACATTACATGCCGTTTTTGATGGTAAAGTGCTGAAGCCGGAGGAGGCAGTGGATTTGGAGGTGGGTAAGCGTTACGTTTTGACTATTGAAAGAACAATTGAAGCTAAAGCTATGAGAGAGGAACCGTCCTACCCGCTCACCCAAGTCCTGGAGATTGCTACGGACATGGGTGTTGATGACCTTTCTATCAGGCATGATTGGTATGTGCATAGAAGGCAGAATGATGAAAAGATCAGGGACGGCGGCAGTGAAGCATGCTAAATTCATCTTTTTAGACACCGCTTATGTGGCTCTTCGCTATTTCATGTGGATAGAATGGGACTACAGAAAATTGCTTCACCAGTGATGTATGCTTTGGGAACCTCAACGATCCGACCAGAAGCCACGATACATCGCGGATAATTGGTTTTAGAGAAGGGCCTGATAAGGTAAGATGGGTATCGCGAGTGGCTTAACTGGTGCTAAGGCCGCCCATACAATGCAGCGAAGAGCCGCTTAGGGAACACACAAAAAATGAATTACCCACAGTCTTATAATTTACACACATTAATAGAATATCATGCATTTCTTATATTGAGATTTTAGTAAAATTAAAGAATTGCCCCCATCATAAAACCCAAGCAAAATATATTTAAGGCAATTGTTAATTATAAGTAACTATTCAGGCACCCTAGCAAGCAGCTCAGACGAACCCTGAGGCATAGGGGGTTTTTTGGTGTGCTCTTGGACAATAGCCCAATTATTCAACCGAAAAATTAATATCGGATGATAATCATATACCTACTTGGATGTTGGAGGGGGTAAAATCCGGTTAGTCCTAAAGGAATGCAACGATCGGGATAGTTTTGCCTTATCATCAGATCCGGTCAGGTCCCTACACCCAAGTCGTGAAGATATTTTGGCGATCTA
>DAOG01000140.1 GCA_002501765.1 Methanosaeta sp. UBA204 | reverse complement strand
TTTCCACCATCATCGGGATCTCGGACCGGGATTATTCGAATTGGTCTATGAAGCTGCCCTTGTGCGTATGCTTGAAGAGCGAGGTTGCGGGTGGAACGTCAAGTGTCAGTTGCCTTTGAATTCAATGGCATGCATTTCGACGAGGGACTTCGCGCCTTCGCGTGAGTCAGAAAGTAGGGGGCACGCGAAGGCGCGAAGGGGGGGACTCGTCAATGAATGTGGAAGATGTCTCTTCCGTCGTGGTGGATATGGCTTTCCACCTTCATCGGGGTCTCGGGCCGGGATTACTCGAATCGGTCTATGAAGCTGCCCTTGTGCGTATGCTTGAAGAGCACGGGTGGAACGTCAAGTGTCTGTTGCCTTTGACTTTAATGGCATGCACTTCGACGAGGGACTTCGCGTCTTCGCGCCTTCGCGTGAGTATGAAAGTAGGGGGCACGCGAAGACGCGAAGGAGGGCTTGCTATGAGCGGGGGTGACAACAAGCAGATAACACAAGGCAACATCCAAAAGCCCGGTGATCCTGAGCTCGTCGCAGATATCCGCCGGGAGATCGCCCACGGTGTTCGTCTTCTGGAGCTATGCCCAACCCCGCCCGGTGAGGGACGGACCCGACAGGAAACATTGATAAACCTCCGCCCCCAAATACACGAAGAATGGCGAAGAGACCCTACAGAGTCGAGCAAGTCCGTCCCAAAAAAGGCAAACCGGCATACTATCTCGTCAAAGACGTATCCTTCAAAGGCAAGAAGAGAAAGGCGAAAAAATACATCTGGAGAAGTGATACGCCGCCGCCGGCCGAGTTGATCGAAGAATATCGCCAGAAGTACGCCTACGATATGGAGATCAAGGCTGCCCGGAAGAGGGCGGAGTTGAGCAGCTCTTTCTACGATATAGAGTATATAAATAGAAATTATTTAAAATCTGTTGAAGATATCCGTTACTTATATCAGGCAGTCGCCGATCTGCTGACGGCAAACGAACTCGAAGAATACGAAAAAAAATTTGAGATGTACTATGTCCATGGTACAACTTCTATCGAGGGCAACACCTTATCTGCCGATGAGACTTACAACCTCCTCCAATACGATATCTTGCCAAAGGAGAAGACCTTGCGAGAGGTCAACGAGGTCCAGAACTTCGGGAATGTGATCAAGTACAGGAACTCGTACCGCGGCAAGGTGACGATGGACTTCATTAGAAATTTACATGCATTGATCATGCACAACATCGACCACGAATCGGCTGGCACCTTCAGAAGGTCGGATTATATCGGCATCGTCGGCTGCGATCTCAGGGTGACACCAGCCATCGTGATAGAGAACGAGCTGGAGGAAGCCATCAACACATATTATAAAAAAATTGAGGATGGGCGCCATCCCTTTGAACAGGCTGCGATATTTCATTATAAGTTCGAGATGATCCATCCCTTCACCGACGGCAACGGGCGGATCGGAAGAGAGATCTTCAATTACATGCTTATGAGGGAAGGATACCCCAGGCTGCTATTCATGGGAAAAGACAGACCAAAATATATCGATGCTCTGAAACTGGGAAACGAAGAAGACCGCGCCGCCATGGTCGAGATCTTTGCAAACATAATTATAAAACAGAGATCCGGGGTCTTGAGAGAGAACTTGAAAAACGCGGTCAAGCCGATAGAGAAGACCGGTCAGCTGAGACTCACGGACTTTGTAAACGTCTGAACGCGAATCGGAGGGCGCTGGGATCGTATCGTGCATACGGACCTTAGCAGCACTTCTGATTTTTGGTACGTTTTCATCTTATATCGGTTTTTGGGGGAGATGCTGTCGTGTGGAATTGTAGGACGGCCTCTCCAAGTTGGAAAGTGACTGGCGACGGGCCTTTGAGAGCGTCTCTTTCCAACCTCATCAGCTCCGGATCGATATGCAAAAGGGAGATATCTGACCTATTTTACGGACCTAACACCTCCGGCATCCCCTCCCACACTGCTCCGGACCACACCGATGCCGGAAATCCTGTTGAAGAAGCGCTGCCTGTTCCCGGGCATAATCGCCCAGCCGATGAAACGATCTTACGACCAACAATTAGCCGAAATTTCGAGGTCGTGGGGCTGCAGTATATCGGTTTTAATTTTTTGGTTGTATATAATGTATAACATTATGTACTCAGAGTAAATCCGACCGAAGGGAGGATTTTCTCGGTGGGAAACTTGGGCTTTAGAGAAGATCGGAATAAGAAGTTCAGAGGACTCTCAGCTGGACTACCTTCTCTCGTCCAGTGCCCGGATCTGTAGGCGCCCATCACACCCGGCCAAAGAGGTCCCACCCGGTGGAGTCTACCAAAGATATTAGTGCGAGTCCAGCATCACGATACATATCGAAGAACGATCCAGATATGGCCTAGCCGGAGGATTACGTAGATCCGCAACTCGTCCGATTCGTTCGTAAGAAAAAAAAAGTAGCCCGGTATTGGCAACCCCAATATCGATCTCTGGAACTGAGAATCAGGCTACAGAAGAGCGATGCAATGATCCATTGATACATATAGCATAGCATAGCCAGAACGAGAGCACCGAATCATATGGAATGGGGAACGAAGACGTGAGAATGAAGAAAGCACCTGGATGGTCTCTGATTATGGCGTTCGTGCTCTTGACCTCGTCGCCGACCGCCTACGCCACCATTACCCAGCCGACCAACTGTGCCGTTGTATCTGGGTGTATCTCGATCAGCGAAAGTGCGCCTTGCATCTTCTTTCACTATTTCCAGTATAGAGCGGCAACCGGATCTCTGCCGAAGTCCTTTGGTGGCTTCGGGTCCAGCCCCCGCACCGTAGAATGGGATACCACGACGGTACCCGACGGCCGATATGAGATCCGATCGGGATGCCTTTTGAACGTATTCGACACCATCATCGTGCGGGTCTGCAACGACAACAACCCGCCGGTCGCCGATGCGGGTCCTGATATGATCATCGAGGAGGGGTCCGCCGTCACTCTGAACGGCAGCGGTTCTTACGATGCCGACCAGGATGACTCGATCACCTACAACTGGATATCTGGTCTGAAGATCAGGCTGAACAACCCGAGGTCGGCCCGACCGACGTTCACCGCTCCGGAACAGGACGCGTGCCGCACATCCAGACATACCTTCATCCTGGAGGTAGAGGACGAATCCGGATCCACCGACACCGACAGGGTCACGGTCGAGGTCGTCGACGTGAACACCGCGCCGGTCGCCGATGCGGGTCCTGATATGATCGTCAAGGAGGGTACCGTCGTCGTTCTTAACGGCAGCGGTTCTCGCGACGCCGACCAGGGAGATACGATCTCATATAACTGGACCGCGCCGGAAGGGATCGAGCTCGACGATGCGAGATCGGCCCGGCCGACGTTCGCCGCCCCGGAACAGGATGCGTGCAGGTCCACGGAGTATGTCTTCATGCTCGAAGTCGAAGACGGGTGCGGTTCTGCCGACACCGACAATGTCACGGTCGAGGTTCTCGACGTGAACACCGCGCCGGTCGCTGATGCGGGTCCTGATATGATCGTCGAGGAGGGGGAGGTCCTCGTCCTTAACGGCAGCGGTTCTCGCGACACCGACCGTGGCGATACGGTCTGCTGAAATCTATCGGATAGGAGGCTTCGCCGTGGTCATCACTGCCGGTCGTATCATATCGAGCGAGGCCTGGTGGTTAATTTGTCTTTTTGTCTGCTCGGCACGGCGGTGTTCTCAGAACTTTCGTCTGGGTCTTTTTTTGGAGAACTTTTGAGGTCCCATATCTCTGGCCACGCTCATCGCTATCGCTCTTTCTATCCTATCTTCCCGTTCATTCCTGCTCTTGGCGGCCCACTTGACCACCACGTAGTTGGCGATGAGAAAGAGCGGAACCATCAAGGTGCAAATGGCCAAGACATGCCAGACCTCCATGCGGTATAGATCGCACCGCCGGTATAATAAACTCACCGGAACTTCTTCAGCAGCCGACGGTAGAACTCTTGATCTTCGCCGGTGGTGCTCCTTACCAGGCGGTCGATTATCAGCTCTGGGGTGCTTCTTGCCCGGTGATTGTAACGGGGGTTCCGGTTCACTATGAGGTTGTTCTCCGAGTCCAGTCCCTCGGCCTCGATCCCGTCGATCCTGATTGGGGTTACCACGTACCGCTCCACGTCCTCTGCCAGATGACTCACGAAGATCGCCACCGATCCCCTTCGCCCCAGCTCGTCCAGCAGCGAGGCTATGATCTTGGCCGAGGCCCCGGGTTCGGTTATGGCCTCCAGCTCGTCCGCCAAGACCAGCTTTCTCCTCTCGTTGGCCACCACCGAAAACTTGCGGATGGTGGCTTCGAAGGCTCCCGCGCCGAGGGTGCCCCTGCTTTTCCCGAAGTAGTAGAGCTCCTGGAAGAAAGAGAGTCTACAAGAAGCGGCAGGCACGGGCATCCCCATGTGGGCGAGGATCACCATCTGGGCTACCAGCTCGAGGGTCGACGTCTTTCCTCCGGAGTTGACCCCGCTCAGGAGGACCACCCTCTCCCGGTGATCCACCATGCCAGAGTCGCCTACGGAGTAGCTCACCGGTTCAGGATCTTCCAGGAAGAGGTTCCGTCCCTCTTCGAAGCCGATGCAGGGCTCTTCTACGAATTGGGGCATCTTCAAGCCCTCCCGGAGGGCGAACCGGCCCAGGCTGTAGTAGACGTCGAACTCCAGCAGAGTGCTCACCATCTCCTGGACATCATCCCATCTATCGGCCAGCTCTCTGGCCAGGTTCCTCCTGGCCTCCAGCTTCCTGGTCTCCAGCCTCCTGCGCAGAGTCTGCCCGAACCCGATCAGGGCCGGTCTGTCCGCATCGAAGGGGTACTCGATCTCCGAGGGAAAAATCTCCTCCAGATGAGCTCTCTCCAGGCCTCTCAGGTCCAGACCGGAGGCGACCCTCTCTATGGCGGTCTTCAGCACCTCTTGGAACGTATCCCTCATCCTGGCCTCCAAGAGATCTTTCACATCGCCTCCCAGGGCCTGGAGCAGATCTGTCCCATCGAGGGTCACGGAAGAGGCCTCCACCCGCCGTTTCAGCTCGTCGTTGGCCCAGCTCACCCCTTCGTCGATCCGGCTGTTCAGATTTCTCAACAGACGTTCCAACCGCAAGGATTCCTCATCGTCCTCCTCTTTGATCCCGTCTATCAGCCGCTTTAGATCCTCTATCGAAAAGGACCGCACGCCGGAACGGTCCAGTATCCTGGCGGCTTCCAGAGCCGCCTCCAGAACATCCAGGTTCTCGACATAGCGGCCCAGAACGGCCTCGGGCAGGAGGTACCAGTCCTCCTGAGACTCTGCCTCTTCCACATCATCCAGGGCTAAGTGGTCTTGATCACGACATAGAGACGTGACCCGATCGTAACCGTCCGCGAGGTCTCTCAGCTCGCGAACGTTCTCCACGAGCTGAATGTCTATCAGTTGTCCCAGACCCCGGTTCCTCAGCTCTTCGAGATCCCGAACGGAGTCCACCACCAGAACACGGTTCCTGACCCGCGTGGGCGGCTTTGCCCGGAGAGGCCTAATCCTAGTGAGGAGATCGCCCAGGCCGCTATCCTCCAGGGCGGCGGCAGACTCTATCGCCGAGTGAGACAGGGCCCTGTTCTCCTCGACCAAATCCTTACAGGACGATGGGAATAGGGTCCCTATCTTGAGCCTGGCATAATCTGTATGGGCGCACCCGGCCATCTGCTCTACCAGGGCCCGGTATATCCGCACCGCCTCCTCCGTGACCAGGAAGTCGGCAGGGGTCACCCCGTACTTGAGGCCTCTGGCCCTCTGAGCCAGGGAGACGGCCTGGCGCTCGCTCATCTTCTCCACGGAGAGGAGGCCTGCGACATCTCCCCCCAAGATGGCATCGAGAGCCTCTTCTTCGTCGCCGTAGCGTTCCACCAGCCGGTCTCTCAGCCGGACGCCCACACCGGGGATCTCCATCAGCTTCAAAACAACCAGAAGTGTCATGCCAAAGTAATATAGACGTTCCGCCTATCCGAAAGAAATGTTGATATCTGACCAGCCCCAAGAAAGAAATGTGCTGATCCACGACATATTGAAGGTAGAAGAAGACCTGCCGGTCTTCCTGGCAGAGGAGTCTCTGGCAGATCTGATCACCCTCCCCGTGACCTCGGAGATCCTGGACTCCGGGATAGAGTTCGGCGAATCGATCGAGGTTTGGTGCGGATCGCTACTGGGCGTCGCCCTCAGGCTGAGCCAGCCCGCAGACCTCTGGTTGCTTCTTACGGACTACTACTCAAGAAGCAATATCCTGCAGGACCTTGCCGGGGGTCTGGACCCGGTCCAGGTCAGGACCACGGACGATAGATACTGGGAGGCTCTGGTGGAGTACTTCTCCATATCACTGAAAGAGGAGCTCTTCTGCGAAGACTGTCCTGTGGTCAGCCCGCCCCTCTACGTTCCGGAGAGGATAGATCGGCTGGAGGAGTTTCTTGGACCGATCCTTCCTGGCGGAGAGATAATCGAGGTCTGCTGTGGGAGCGGGATGGCCACCCAGTCGCTTCACAGGCTGAGGTACGATCCCTGGACCGAAGATGCCGACAGCTGCGAGATCTGTCAGGCTCTGAAGTCGGGATATCTCAACCCCAAAAGGTCGATGGTCCTGGACGCCCGGTTGCTGGACCGCTTCTTCCCTCCCCGGTCCTTCGAGGTCGTGGTAGGGTTCATGGTGGGCCTGATAGACGACGTGAACTGGCATATGTGGAAAGATGTCGTCTTGCGGTCTTCGGGACTGGCCGGCAAGATGGTGCTCTACACCATGTATACCAAGAAAGAAGCGAGACGGGTTGCCGACGTTCTGGAGCTTGCCGGTTGGGACGGCGAGATAATCGATAACTGCGATCGTCTGGGGATCTACGATCAATGGGCCTATCTGGCCACGAGATGACGGAAAGGTTAATACGATCTCGGTACAAAAGTAAATTTGGGTGATGCTTGTGCCTAAGTTCAAGAAGCGGAGCGTCGAGAGAAAAGGTGACAAGAAGCTGGAGAATCTGGAGAAGAAGCTGATAAAGAGCAACCTGGAAGACCTAGCAGCCGGCACAGGCGGTGAGATTGAAGATTGATATATCTCACCGTGAAGATCACCGCAGAGGGACGCCTCTCTGAGAGGCTCGTCGAGGTCGAAGAGGGCCTGACGTATGAAGATCTGCTCGATATTTTAAACATAAACCCGGAGACCGTGGTGATCCTGAAGGACGGCAATCCCGTTCCCGTCGATGATGTGCTCGAGGCCGGGGGTGTGGAGGTCATCAGGGTCGTCTCCTCTGGATAGAGGCCTCGCCCAGGCGCTGAGCCTCCTGTTTGGCATCTCTAGTTTTTCTTGTAGTACATAAAGTATAATTTTATGTGCTCAAGTAAATCCGACCGAAGGGAGGATTTACTTGTTTAGTTTCTGTATTATCCTATCGCGATCCTATAGAGCGCTCCTTTCTTCTCCGCCTTTCCCAATGCAGATAGGTCTTCTAAGGCCCCCTCGAGTTCGGCTACGTCCACCACGATCAAATACCTCCTGGCCAGCTCTGCGCCCACCGCTTCCAGAGAGGCCGGATCTTCGGACAGGACCTTCTCCACGAACCCCACCAGATCCTCGTGGACCGCCCAGGGGTAGATGATCCACCTCCATTGAGTTATCTTTTCGGCGTAGTAATCGGGCTCGAAGGAGGAGGTGGTCTTGTGTTGGAGGACCCCGGTCTTGATCTCTTGGGGTGCGAACCCCTCTACGTAGCTCACCGCGATCTGGAGGGTATCGCCGGTATCGGTAACGTCGTCCACTATCAGTACCTTCTGTCCTCGTACGTCCACGGCCAGGGGAAAGCGGACCTGTGCTTTGTCTTTCTTCTGGGCGGCGATCCCCCAGTGTTCCACCTTCATGCTGGTGAGAAGGTCGTGGAGGAGGAAGTCGCAGACTACCCGGGCAGGGACGTAGCCACCCCGGCCGATGGCGATCACCAGGTCGGGCCGGTAGCCGGAGGACTTTATATGTTCTGCCAGGTCCCTTGCCAGTCGGTAGGACCGGTCCCAGGAGACCAGATCGCAGGAGAAGGAATCGCCGTTCATGACCATTAGTATAGGCTCTTTAGTTTAAATATTCTTATGGGAGCAAGGTGCGAATTGCAGATGAGAAGGTAGATATACCACCGTCTGCATCGGCCACAGTTATGACGACGAAGCTGGATCCCTGGGGCGCAGTCTCGATCGAAGATTACTCGAAGCTCTTCGAGGAGTTCGGGATATCGAGCTTCGACGCTATCCTGCCTCAGATAGACGATCCGCATACTTACATGAAGCGTCACATAATATTCGGTCATCGTGATTACCAACTCGTCCTCGATGCCATGAAAGAGGGCAAACCCTTCTCGGTGATGAGCGGCTTCATGCCCAGCGGCAGGGTGCACCTGGGCGGCAAGATGGTGATGGAGGAGATAATCTGGCACCAGGAACACGGAGCCGACGCCTTCGTGGCCATCGCCGACATGGAGGCTCATTCGGTCAGAGGGGTAAGCTGGGATAAGTGCAGAAAGATGGGGATCGAGGAGTACGTCCTCAGCCTCATCGCCCTGGGGTTCGAGCCTGCGGGCCACATATACTTCCAGTCCCACAGCAGCACCGTGCGGGACCTGGCCTTCGAGCTGGCCGGATCCGCGCACTTCTCCGAGCTGAGCGCTATCTACGGGTTCTCTGGAGAGACCAGCGTAGCTCACATGGTAAGCGTGATCATGCAGAGCGCCGATATCCTCCACCCTCAGCTGAAGGAGAACGGCGGGCCCAAACCGGTGGTGATACCCGTGGGTTCCGACCAGGACGCCCACATCAGGCTGACCCGGGACCTGGCCCGCAGGATGAGAAAATTTCTGGTGGAGGACCGGAATGAGTACGTCAGCGTGAGGGGGAAGGCCGCCGGTCCTGATATGATCGAGGCTGCCGCCGATTACCTCTTGGAGAATGGGTGCCACCGGCTGAAGCGGTACGAGGAGCACATCGATGTCTACGATGCCGCCGGCGCCCAGGATATCGAAGAGCTGGTGAGAAGGTTCGAGGTCGAGGAGGGCGGTTACGGGTTCGTGCCTCCGGCTTCTCTATACCACCGGTTCATGACCGGTCTTGCCGGTGGGAAGATGTCTTCTTCCAGGCCGGAGAGCCATATCGCCCTCACCGAGGATCCTAAGGAGGCGGCCAGGAAGGTGATGAAGGCGGTCACCGGTGGCAGACAGAGCCTGGCAGAGCAGAAGAAGCTGGGCGGCGAGCCTGACGGGTGTTCTGTCTACGAGCTCATGCTATTCCACCTATCCGATGAGGAGGAAGAGCTTCAGGAGATCTACGAAGAGTGCAGGAACGGGACACGGATGTGCGGGACCTGCAAGAAGGTGGCCGCGGAGAGGATCAAGCGGTTCCTCGAAGAGCACCAGCGAGGGCGCAAGGCTGCGAGGGAGCGGCTGAGGGAGTACGGGCTGTAGGGCCATCTTCTGTTCTATTTTGCTGCTGCTTCTACTGTACCTGTTTTAATTGTATACGATATATAACATTATATGCTTTGAGTAAATCCGATCGGATGGCGGATTTACTCGGTCGGGTCGACGTGTATTGAGGACCCATCATCTTTTGTGGATTTTAGACATAGCCTGGCGGCTGATCATATGCCAAAAAACTTGGTAGATAAAATTTATATATTATGTGGAACAACTTAGTTAAATGATGCATGTCTCGTTGTATAATTGGATGTAGCATGAAAAAAAAAAATACAAAGGTGAGTTAACATGAGAACTATGTTTATAGAGATAGGCAGAAGAGCGTTTCTGTTCACAGCGACCATCTTCCTGCTGAGCTTGGTCACCTCGATGGTCGGTGCTGCTGATATACAGGATTCCATCAACGAAACACTGGAGAGCATCAACGAAACTCTGGTGAATATCAACGAAAAACTTACCAAAAAACTATTGCAACCGGACGACTGGAACGTCTTGTGTATTCTCGTCGGGGCCGCAGTCGGCACTTTTGCTCTGTTGATTCTTATTGGCTACTACTCCGGTGATAGAAATCTGGACAAGGGCAAGATGAGAAGGGCCATCGCAGGATCCTTCGTGGTGGGATTTACTGTACTGGTGGCCTTATCGGTCGTGTACGACAAATTTGAGAGCAACAACCTCGTCACCGCGTACATCCAGCTAGCGGGTGTCGTTATCGGGTTTTATTTCGGATCCAAGACTGCGTTGGAGAAAACACCCGAAGGCGCCAGTGGCAAACCACCAGAAGTACCACCAGAAGCAGAAGAAGATGCCGAGAAATAAAGGTGGGCGGGTAATTGGCGCCCGCCGCCAATCTTTGGATCTCTTTCGCCCAGGGTTTCTGCCCGCCGATCATCATCTGTTGAGCCTTTCCACATATCGCAATCAGGCGCTGGTATGAAACATCAACAGAATCCTGGATCGCAGCCCGGAGTTAAGGTTTGTGCAGCAGTTCCCGTTGTGGCTAT
>DAOG01000005.1 GCA_002501765.1 Methanosaeta sp. UBA204 | reverse complement strand
CGATGTATTGAGCCATTCCACCTATACCGATCCAAGAGTTCACCTTCACCTCCGACGATCAGCTTCACGTTGGGAACTTCCTTTTTTTATGTGCTCAAATAAATGTGAGCATAAGCAAACATTTTCTTGTTGTACATAAAGTATAACTTTATGTGCTCAAGTAAATGCGAGCGTAAGCGAGCATTTTCTTGTTGTAGAGATTGTCCTCGGGGTGATCAAGTCCTTCCACGACCAGGGAATGGAGCCTTTCGTCTAGGATGTGGCAAACGCCGTGGGCGTGGCGACGATACCGATGGGGTGGCTTCTCGGAAAGCACGGGATCCGAGTTACAAAGACGCATCGTGGCGGTAAGCAGGGCCGGTGCTTCACATTCGATCTGAGGGAGAGGATCGAGGAGCTGCTGTCGGGTGGTGAGCCGGGACCGCGAATAGCTTATAGTGAAGAACCAAAAAGATGACAAAAATGGAGATGTTTGATGATGGAAATGTTTGATTTGGAGAATATGCGCGGGGGTGATCTGATCGAATATTATTTGAAGAATGAAAAGAAAGACCACACTGCACATAGAGACGAAATCATCGAATTTGTAAGGAGCAGCCAACCTGAACATGTCAAGAATGGGTACCGAACACGCACAGGACTTACTTCGTATCTAAGTAAGCTCAAAAATAAAGAGATTTTATCCACAGACGGACTTGAAAATGGCTATTACGTCTTAGCAGAAGGGGTTGTAGGGAATGGGGGTAAAGACGGCTCATTCAATCAGGTGAGTTTAGAAAAAGATTTGATAAACTATCTGGCAAGCGACCCATCGCAGATAGAAAATGGTCTTGAACTGAGGGAAAAGGAATACGATACAAAGAATGCCGGACGCATAGACCTTTTGTACACTGATAAGAACGGGAATTTTGTCGTGGTTGAAACAAAGAAGGGAAAGGGGAGCGACAGAGTTGTGGGTCAGATTCAACGATACATGGGCTGGATTAATCGGAATTTAGCAAAGAAAGATGAGAACGTCAGAGGGATTATAATTGTGAACGAATTTGATGAATGGCTTGATTATGCGGTTTCTGTTAACGATAATATCCAGTTGAAGTACTACGAAGTGAAATTTGTAGTAAAGGATACCCTATCAGAGAACCCTGTGTCAGAATAGTTTTTATATGGTTACAGTTAAATATGAAGTCTGAAGTGGGTCCCGAAAGGCTGGTAGTCCTTCGCTACACCCATTGCACAGGCTACCAGTCCAGGAATAGACGAAGAGGAGAGATGCTGTTGTGGGAGAGAGCGTAAAGACGATGCAGAACGAAGATGAACAGCCTGAGCGTGAGATAGACGATGTTAAGGACAAGAAGAAGCGAGTCCCGCCCCAGTTCATACCAAAGCTGTTGAACCAGACTATCATGGTTCGCATGGTCGATGGTCGGCCCATCAAGGGCACGCTTGAGGGT
Source organism: Methanosaeta sp. UBA204 (assembly GCA_002501765.1). Lineage (GTDB taxonomy): Archaea > Halobacteriota > Methanosarcinia > Methanotrichales > Methanotrichaceae > UBA204. The sequence continues at coordinate 9,362 of DAOG01000005.1, read as the reverse complement.
TTCAATAACTACGAACTGGAGCTCAGTCTGGGCAAAGGCAAGAAGGTGATCCTCTTTAAAGGAGCGATTGCCTCGATTGAATACTAGAAGAACACCAGGTGGACGTTATATGAGACTTCGAGTGGTGAGGAAAAATGAGGATCTCCCGAAGCTGAATCCGAACGAAAAAATGGTTTACTTGACCTTCAGACCTACTACTGTGGACCTCGTGAACTTGATGGTGAGATGCCCCGGGCTAGTGGCTGTACAGGTATCTCCACACTGTCGCAGGAGACTATCTCTGGGCACCTGTCGCGTCTTGGAGGCACAGGGCATCGATCTGCTGGTAGGAGGAGATGCCCAAAGATACAAATCGAAGACTGGCGAGTACATTATGGTTGATGAGGCCGTTATCGAGGAGATCAGAAAGATGGTATCCGAGGGGGTGGGTGCCGAAAAGATCGTCACCAGGCTTGAGTGGACAGCCAGGTTAGCGCCGGATCTGATCAGATACATCATTAAGACAAGCATCTGAGGCGGTGGTTTGGGGGATCATCATAGGGCGAGAACACCAAAACATTTTTCCATGTGTACTGACAGTCTTCTTTTCTATGTGGGTGATTAAGACGAGACTGAAACTGTTTTTGGCTTTGCTGTTGCTGGTGTCACTGATTATGCCAGCTGTGGCCGATGAGGTAGACAATCTCATATTGGACTTAAAATATGGGCAGGCTGATGTGAGAGAGAAGGCTGTCTATGATCTTGCCAGGACCTGCGATTCACGAGCAGTCGAAGCGCTTATCGAGGCGCTGAAAGACGAGGATGAGGATATTCGAGAAGGAGCTGCCTATGCTCTTGGCGTTACAGGAGACTCCAAGGCGATCGACGCGTTGGTCGAGGCCCTGAAAGATGAGAGCCCATATGTCCGATTGTGGGCTGCAACTTCTTTAGTTAGGCTGGGGCAGACAGAGTACTTTGACTGGGTGATACTGGTTTTAAAGAATGGAGACGCGGAGCTCCGATATGATGCTGCCAGTGCTCTCGGCTATATAGGAGATCCCAGGGCAGTCGATCCTCTAATTGAGGCTCTTAAGGATGAGAACCAGTGGGTCCGAGAGATGGCTGTCCGGGCTCTCGGTGAGATAGGTGATGTCAGGGCAGTCGATCCTCTGATCGATGCTCTCAAGGACGAGGACTCAATGGTCCAAAGGGTGGCTGCCATGGATCTCGGGTAGATTGGCGATGCCAAGGCAGTAGACCCCCTAATAGGGGCTCTCAAGGATGAGGATAAGTGGGTCCGAGTGAATGCTGCAAAATCTCTCGGTCGGATCGGCGATACCAGGGCAATAGAGCCTCTTACATATCTGGTTCTGAAAGACGATGATTCAGATGTCCGAAGGTATGCTGCCAATGCACTCGGTGAGATCGGGGACTCCCGGGCTGTCGATCCACTGATCGTAGCGCTGAACGACTCGGATAGTTATGTCTAAGTGAATGCTGCCTGGGCTCTTGGCAATATTGGTGATCCCCGTGCTGTCGAGCCACTTCTTACTTGTCTGGCTTCGAATGATGAAAACGAGCGGGTCCGAGAGGCGGCGGCGGTGGCTCTGGAGGCTATTGAAGGGCAATAGAGTTCATCTATTTTTTGATAATTAGCAAAACGAACCATGTTCAGCACCTGTGGATAAGGCACAACCTGGAGGGCGAGAGCGAGGGTGGTGTTGGCGAGGGTGTACCGTCATGACCTGGAGAGAGAGATACCTCTCGGAGTCTGCCACGAGGAGAGCTGTCCACATTGGGCCTATTGCCGGCTCTACCTTGAAGGCGGCGATCACATCGTCCGAAGAGCACCGGTGACGGCGAAGGCTTGAAGAGTTCTATGTCATTAATTTTATGACGTAGAACTATACACAAGAAGCACTGGCAGGCAAGGCCATCCGCCCCGCTTTATGTAAGAACCGGCGAGGCTCTGGTGGCCATGAGGTGCTATTGCTCACCGGCGATGTGTGGCCCATATGGCAGGGCGGGCGATTCTGGACCATCTCAACAAGGGTGAGAAGCCTGCGGCGGGCGAGATCGCCGAGGAGGTGGGGATGAATTCGGCGGTGCTGGGACGGTTGCTCACCAAACACCGGCTCCCACGACCAAAGAGTACGACACGGGGCGCGGGATCGGATAGACTACAGGGAACGTTCTACACGGTCGAGCAGATACCGGAGATAGACTGGGCGGTGCATGTTCTGGCCGGGGAGCTTGAGGGGGGCGAGGGTTGATGTACTGCCATGATCTGAATACGTACGGTGTGGAAAGCCTACCTGTCACTGCGCTGAACCGGGTGGCGAGGAGCTTCACGGTCCATGTTGGCACCATTGCACCAAAGTAAAGTACTAATAGTAAGTAATCATGAGTGGTAGTAAAAGTACTACTAATAAGTATAAAGTGGCAGGACCGGACCGGCGGCGATAGGGAGGGGCGCGGCGGAATGGAAGACTCCAGGAGGGAGAAGAACAAGAAAATGCTCGCTTACGCTCGCATTTACTTGAGCACATAAAGTATAACTTTATGTACTGGCACAAACCGCCCCAAAAATGAGCTGAAAAATGACGGTGCGCCGGGCGAAATGATCAAAAAGGAGGAAATATGGCAAGACCTATGAGGCTCGGGTTGGATCTAGAGGGGGAAGACGCTGAGGAATTCCGAAAAAATAGGGAAACCCACACGTTCACCCCTGAGCAATTAAGTCGCATCGAGAGCGCAAGACGGCTATACAAAAAGTATCGTCTATAGATCCCCTCTAAAATTTCAATGCACAAAATCCCCCGTGAAGAGCTTGGCATAGAGATATTAAATGTGAGGCACGACTTCAGGGCATTTGATTGCAACGATGCGGATTTGAACGATTTTATAAAAAACGATGCCCTGAAAGAGCAAAGGATCTTAGTTGGTAAAACACATGTATGTTTGTGGAAAAACATCATTGTAGGATATATCACATTAGCTTCGGACTCCGTCCGAGACAAAAGTCTTGAAGAGGATTATCATATCTCTTGTTGTACGTATCCTGTTTATCCATGTATTTTAATCGGGAGACTGGCGGTTGATAAAAAATTTCAGCGTGCGGGCATTGGGAACTTTTTGCTTGATTTAGCCATAGGGCTGGCTTTTGATGGCCCCATAGGATGTGTGTTCTTGACAACAGACCCCAAAGAGGATGCAATAAAATTTTATGAAGATGCCGGTTTTATCTCAATGGAAAAGAAAAAAGGCAAGAGAGATCCTCATAGAATGTATTTGGATGTTGCAAAGGCAATAATCGAATTAGCTGATAAAACAACAAGAGAGTCCCTTGATGAGTGGTTTAGAGGCGATTTACCAAGATGATCCTAGACTGTGCCGACGACGTGGGCAGATCTACGTCATTATCAGATCAATCAAATGGCCATCAAATGAGATTATGACGTAGAACTATATCCTTAAAGAGTTTTGTATGCAGGGAAATTTTATTAAATCCGGGCTTTTATCGGCGGGTTAGTATTCGACTAGCAGCTAAACCGCTATCATGCGGCCCAAATTTAGCTCGCTCATATGACTTCCGCCGGTGCTCCAAGTTGGCGTTCAGGTATACAGAAGTCGTGGCCAGGTTGGAATGCGCCAGCTAAGCCTGGAGATCGTTCAGAGGCACTCCAGCATCCAGGGCAGTGACCGCATGAGCATGCCTCGGGGTATGAGGCGATACCGCATACAATGGCCGTCCGTTCTTGTCGTGACCATATACCCTCTGGACCCCGGCCTCTTCGGCTGCCTGGTGGACGATTTGCCTAACCCGCCGAACGGTGATACGGCCTCCGCCATGACCCGGGAAGAGCCACCTCGTACCTCTCGGCAGGCTCAGGATCCACGCATCGAGCCGAGGTTGTTGATGTCCTTGGCCACTTTGGGATCGATCTCCAAGGCTCGTTCGTAAATCCGACCGAGTGGAGCATTTTCTCGTAGCCAGCCCCCGATCCACGAAAGAATAGGATATCATCCCCACATGCCGCCCCCTCAGATCCCGGTAACCAGGCTCACTATGGCTATGGTTACTAATCCCACCAGTATCATCCTCAGCCCAGAGATCAGGATTCTTTCCTCGCTGATCCTGGCCAGAAAGATCCCCAGCAGGAAGAGGCAGAATAAACCCAGAGACAAAGAAGCATAGAATGCACTATCCACGTCGATGAAGGGCACCAAAAAGTAGGGGAGGATGAGGATTATGGCCCCCAGGGCAGGACTGATCCCGTTCACCAGCGCCACCACCACGGTGGCGAACTCCGATGCCCTGGCAAAGTGGGTGTCTTCAAGGTTGGTTAGCATGGCGCTCTCAAGCTTCTTCAGGTCTCTCCGTCTCTCGGCGCGCTCTGCCAGATAGGCACTGCTTATGCCCGATATCCCCATGGCGATGCTCCCACCGATCCCGGCGGTGGTAATCACGTTGGGGTCTGTCACCCCGGAAAGATGGGCCCCTATCACCACCCCCATTATGATGAGGATGCCATCGAAGGCGTTCATCACGAAGAGACGCCTGGCTATCTTGCCTGCTTCACTGACCCTCAAGTATGCCCGGAACCTATTCAAAGATATCATGACAGACGAATAATGTATACTATTATATACTCTCCTGTTATATTTTGTCTCTTATGATCAGGGAACTTCCGATCATGGCCGACGGTTTCGCCAGGCCGAGCAGATCCAGCACAGTAGGGGCCACGTCAGCCAAAATTCCACCGTCTCGCAGCCTCATCTCCCGGTTCGTAACGAGAACGAAGGGAACTTTGTTGGTGGTATGGGCTGTATGAGGCTGTTTCGTTGCAGGATCGGTCATCTGCTCGGCATTCCCATGGTCTGCCGTCAGCAGGACGGCTCCGTCTTTCTTTAGTATCTCATCGACTACCTTGCCCACGGACGAATCCACCGCCTCTACCGCCTTCACCGCCGCTTCAAATATGCCGGTATGACCCACCATGTCGGCGTTGGCAAAGTTGAGGATTATCATGTCGTAGGCGTTCTTTCCTATCGCCTCCAGGACATTCTCTGTGACCAGAAAGGCGCTCATCTCCGGCTGTAGGTCGTAGGTGGCTACCCTGGGTGAGGGCACCAATATCCGGTCTTCGCCCTTCTCCGGCGCTTCTTTTCCTCCGTTGAAGAAGAACGTGACGTGTGCATACTTCTCCGTCTCGGCTATCCTCAGCTGTCTCAGTCCTGCCCTGCTCACCGCCTCTCCCAGGGTATCATGAAGGTACTCCACAGGAAAAGCCACCGGCACGCTTATGGTCTCCTCGTACCGGGTCATGCAGACGAAGTGAACCTTGAGCGGCTCTGTCCCGAACTCGTCGAAGCTCTGGTCGACGAAGGCCTTGGTGATCTGGCGGGCCCTGTCGGGCCTGAAGTTGAAGAATATGACGCTATCCTCCTCGTCGATCAGCCCATCCGGGTCGATTATGGTGGGCTTGATGAACTCGTCGCTCTCCCCGCGCCGGTACCCTTCCTCTACGGCCTCTTCGGACCTCTTCGCCCTGAACCCCTCTCCGTTCGTCATGGCTCGATAGGCCATCTCGATGCGGTCCCACCTTCTGTCCCGGTCCATGGTGTAGTACCGTCCCGAAACAGTCGCTACATTTCCCACACCGATGGATTTGATCTTCTCTTCCAGCTCGCGAAGGTAGGTAAAAGCGCTCTTTGGGGGCACATCTCTCCCGTCCAGGATGGCATGGATGTAGACCTGTTCCAGGCTCCGCTCTCTGGCCATCTCCAGGAGGGTGTAGAGGTGGGTGTTGTGGCTATGTACCCCGCCATCGGATAACAGACCCATGAGATGGAGAGATTGCCCCATCTCCTTCGCCACGTCTACAGCATCGGTCAACGCCGGGTTCTTCATGAACGATCCATCTTCTATGGCCCGGTTGATCCTGGTGTAGTCCTGGTAGACGATCCTTCCCGCACCCAGGTTGAGGTGTCCCACCTCGGAGTTCCCCATCTGGCCTTCTGGAAGGCCCACGTCCAGGCCTGCTGCCCCCAGGGTTGTATAAGAATAGTTTCTCTCGAGCCGGTCTATGTTGGGCGTGGAGGCGCAGGCTACAGCGTTGCCCTCGATCTGGTCACTGATCCCGAAACCGTCCATGATTATAAGAGTGACAGGCTTCATCACATTATGGTTTTTGTAGGGTAGAGATAATCCTTTGCGTCCGCACGCACTATACTATAGCTTGAACCCGTACCTTCCGATGAGAGGCACGAATACCACACCACCATGATGCTCTATCTTGAACCCCTCTTCGGTCCTGGTTATCAGGAGCAGATCCTGGTAGCTGGTTCCCACGGGGATGACTAGCCTGCCTCCTGGCCGGAGCTGCTCTTTGAGCGGTTCCGGAACATCGGGAGCGGTACCGGCCACGTTGATCCTGTCGTAGGGAGCATGTTCGGGAAGGCCGGCGCTGCCGTCGCCCACCACGACGGTCACGTTGGTGATCTCGGCGGCCATCAGGTTGTGGCGGGCGAACTCCGCCAGCCTGGCCACTCTCTCTATGGAATAGATGTGACCCTCGGAGCCTACCATCTTCGCCATAACCGCCGCGTGATAGCCCGATCCTGTACCAACATCGAGAACCTTCATCCCCGGATGCAGGTCCAGGACGTCGCACATTATGCCTACCATGTGAGGTGCGGATATGGTCTGGCCTTCCCCGATGGGTAGAGGGTGGTCCTCGTAGGCCAGGTGCTTGATATCCTCCGGAACGAATAACTCGCGGGGTGTCCTTGCCACGGCTTCCACTACACGATTTCCCACTCTCCTCCGCAGCATCTCTAAGATAGCCTCTCGACTCAAAGCTGCGCCCCCCATGCCCGGAGTACATCCTTGACCTTGGCCCGGCTGGCAAACCGCCCGTTGCGAAGCTTGATCTTCTCCACCTGGAACCGTCTTTTGTCCAGGGATCTGATATCTCCCACGGATATCACTTCGCTGCCGTCTGTCCGGAGGACGACAGACCTGGTCGTCCCGCCCTTGTGGACAGATACCTTCATATCGACCTCGTCTACCGCCCTGGCCCAGATGGTCTTTATCTCGTCTGCCCTGGCCTTATCCACCCGGCGTCCGGTCTCGATGGAGGTTATCTCCGCGACCACCACGTCCTGGATGTCGTCGTCCACCAGCAGTTCCTCTCCTTTCCAGAGGACCTCGTCCGCCGGGAGGGTGACCTGGTAGCGCCGGGAGGTATCGCCCCTGCTGACGATCACCCCTAGGCTGGCGAGCCTGGTCCGCTCAGGCTCGATGGGATGAACGTTTCCGCAGATCTGGCATCTGACAAGGTGCTCGTTCCCCGACTTGATGGTGATATGTTCTGTGAAGGCGTTGCAGAACGAGCAGAATATCCTGTCATCCGACATGATACCAGCTATCTCTGAACAGTACTAAAAGGTGACCACCAGTCAGGGCAGGTTCACGACGAAAGGCTTCCCATGACCGGGGATCACGTAGTCCGCCATCTCCAGAGATCTTTGGCGGCTCTCTGCCAGGACCACATGATCGAAGGCGAACTCGTCCTCCAGGTCGATCAAAGACCGGTGATCGGTCTTCTGGACGGCGTCGTCGGGCCACCAGAATAGATCACCCGCCACCAGGCACCGGCCCTGGTCGGTATCCACCAGCAGGGCTGCGTGTTCGGGAGCGTGGCCTGGGGTGGGCACAACCTCGATCTCCGTTCCAGGAATACTGTCCTCGTAAGGGATCTCCAGGTCACCCCGGTATATATTATTTACATCAAGGATATCTTTATCTGGAAATAGCCTTATGTTCAGGACGTGGTCCGGATGGTAATGGGTGAGAAAGACCAGATCGATCTTGTCCGGCGTCAGGCCTTCCCTAAAGAGAGCCTCCACGAGTATCTTCGCGTTGGCGCCGGGGTCCACCAGCACGTTGATACCCGAGTCCTTGATCAGGGTCACCGATGGTGACGCATGGATAACCCCGCCCGAAAGGCGGTGCATGTACCCCCGGGTCAGGAGGGTCACTTGGGCCATCTTTGTCCTCACCTCAAGAGAGATGAACGCCCAGGGCGGCGGCCGCATCTAAACCGCGGACGGCGCCCAGGTCGTATCTCCGGCAGAGAGGGCCTCTCAGCTGACCAGCAGGATCTTGGCGCTGTTGTTCCCGAAGGTGTTGGCGCCGATCCCTTCGATCTCGGTGTTCTTCAGGAATATGCCTCTGTTGTTATTGTTGATGTTGTTCGCGGATATGTAGTTGTTCTCGGATGTGTCCAGGACGATCCCGTCGTCGTTGTTGTTGTTGATCACGTTACCTGTAACCTCGTTATCACCGGAGTTGAGGAACTGGACACCGTCGTCACCGTTGTTCCCCACGACGTTATTTCGGAACGTGTTCCTTGTGGAGTAGAAGAACATGACCCCGTCGTTGCCGTTGTTGCTGGAGATGCTCTCGGCGATTGTGTTGTTGGAGCAGCTTCTGAGATAGATGCCCACCCATTTGTTCTCCCAGACGTTCACCCTGGCGATGATGTTATCGTCCGAGTCGACCTTGATCCCCGACTCCGGCCAACCGCCTGCTCCGGTCAGGTAGAGACCTTCCAGGACGATCCCGTCTGCGTTCAGGATGACTGTGCTCCCGTTTCCTTCGGCGTCTACTACCGGCATCCCGGCGCCGGTGTTCATTCCCCTGATAACGAGAGGCTTGGTCACGTTCAGGCGCTCGTTATAGGTGCCGCTATGCACCACTATTGTATCTCCCGGGTAGGCCGCATCGATGGCCGCCTGTATGCTCTCGTAATCACTGCCGTTCGGGAAGACGGTGCGGGTCATCGGTTCGGGTACGATTACCGGCTCGATGATGAGCCCTTGCGCAGATGACGTCTCTTCTGGGGTCGTATCGGTTGCGGGCTCTTCACCGGTCAGATCCGGAGTTGCGTCTGCGTCTCCGGTCTCGTTCATAGCCTCGGTCTCGTTCACCGGTTCGGTAATATCTTCAGGTTCGGCCACATCTACAGGTTCTGTAGCATTTCCTGGCAGGGTGGTGTTCCCGTTGGCCGGGGACATGGGCGTGTCCTGGTCGGCAGGGGCGTCACCAAAACTGATCGAACCGAACTCCGTCGTGAATGGGGGGCCCTGATCGTCGGCTGCCGCGGTAAACCCTACCAATAGAAGAACGGCGATCGCTAGGCATGTTTCAATGAAATGTTTAGACTTAAGCATGATACCCTCTCCTTCTGCACATACAGACGATCACAATATAAAAGCGTTTTTCGGGCTCTATTGCATACAATGTATAATATTATATACTTCGTGTAAATCCAACCGAATAGCGCTTTCTTGGCTAGTGTCGAGTCATGCGTAAA
>DAOG01000058.1 GCA_002501765.1 Methanosaeta sp. UBA204 | reverse complement strand
ATATAGGTTGTCAAAGACGGGTTGCACAGCGCCTGGGCGGGTGAGGACATCGGCTACCTCAACCCTGCCACAGGAATGAGTCCAGGAGTGCCTGCGGGAACCGCGCTGGGAGCACCCTCCTCGACCTCGGGACAGACGGTCCCGGTGGCAGGGAGCTGGTCGTTGACCCTCGAGGACGGCGTGATGAGATACGCGGACCTGGACTTGTCCCAGTACAATGAGGAGGTCTTCGGTTACGGAACCATGACCGAGGGCTTGACCGGCAGAGAGATCACCGCCGCAGGGTCGGTTGCAGACAGCGTACTCGACCTCCGCCTGGTCACCATGGGCGGGTCTTGCATGTACAGGCTCAACCTGGACGTCGACCTTGGGACCGTCAGGGGATCCTACACCGTCTACGCCGTGGGCGAGCTCCCCCGGACAGGGAGCTGTTACGGCAGCAGGAAAGCCTATCCGACCCAGGCAGGGACATCGCTATCCGGCGATGGATGACAGGACGATTGCCATAGGCGGCAGGTGGAGGTCCAGTGGGCAGACCCTGGGCTGAGAGACCTATGCTGGGGAGGCAGCGACCTCTCCTCTATTTATCTGGATTCGCTCGTTTGGTGGGGGTTACGAAGATGAGGTTAACGTGGGGTCTAATATCGGTGCTGATCCTGGTGGGTCTATCCTTGGTGGCCTCCTCTCAGGAGGAGTTCCAGGAAGACTATCTGGGGATAACCGATCTGGGGATAGTGGACGTGCATCACAGCCGGGAATATATGAGGATCATCAGCGGTTACGACTATTACGACTACAGCGAACCCTTTTCCATATGGGGTCCGGCGGCTGGGTCCTGGTCTTTGACCCTGCAGGACAGCATAACCAGGTATGCAGACCTGGTGCTCTATCAGGTCGACGGAGAGGTCTTCGGGCAGGGAACCATGATCTATAACGGCAGGGCGCAGACGGTCGCCGCTGGAGGGTCGATTGTGGGCAGCGTACTGAACATCCGTCTAATCACCCTGGACGGAGTAAACATGTACCGGCTCAGGCTGGACATGAGCACCAGACCTGCCCGGGGAAGCTATTCTGCCTATTCGCCTGCTGGCGCCAGGTGGGCAGGGTCGGTCACGGGCGAGCGTCGCCCGCCGACACCGGGCAATTGGCCGGTATATCCGCCGGTCGCGGGTGATAGAAGGGGCATGGATCTGAGTATGCCTGGTCCAAACGTCGACTAACCCAAGAACACAACAGAAGCGGTCGCCGGGAAGATAATCGGTCCTACATCTTGCCGCCCATCATGGGGCCGAGCTTCTTCATCATGCGCTTCATGTCCATCTTGCCGCCGGCCATGCCTCGCATGCTCTTCAGCGCCTTCTTCATGGCCCGGTGAGACTTCAAGAGTTCCCTAACCACCTCGGGCGGGGTGCCGCTCCCTCTGGAGATGCGCTTGACCCGGGAGCTGGTCACCATCTTCGGGTCTTCCAGCTCGGCATCGGTCATGGAGTCCATGACCACCCGGTACCTATCCAGCTTATCCTTTGTGGTCTGATAGTCTTTGTCAGAGACATCTATACCCATCCCGCCCAGAGGGAGCATCTGCATGACCTGCTTGAGTGGGCCCATCTTGTTCATGGCCTCCATCTGCTTGTACATGTCCTTGAGGGTGAACCTGCCCCTCATCATGGCCTCGACGTCGATCTCCTCTTCCAGCTTGGTCTCCTGGGCGCGTTCGATCAAACTCTTGATGTCGCCCATGCCCAGAAGCCTAGAGATGAAACGGTCCGCCTCGAATCGCTCGAGGTCGTTGGGGGTCTCTCCAACCCCTATAAACGCCACCGAGGAGTTCGTCTCGGCGACGGCGCTCAGGGCCCCACCGCCTTTCGCGGTTCCGTCTAGCTTGGTGATGATGACCCCGGTGATGCCCACAGCTTCGTCGAAGGCTCTGGCCTGATCGCTGGCCTGCTGGCCTATGGCCGCGTCCATCACCAGGAACTTCTGGTCCGCGTGAGTCACTGCATGAATGTCCTTCATCTCCTGGATCAGGTCGGCTTCCAGGGCGTGCCTGCCTGCGGTGTCTATGATCAGAACGTCGTGCTTCTTGGTGGCTTCCAGCCCGTTCCTGACGACTTCGGGAGCGTCGAGGTTGCCCCTGTCTCCGTAGAAGGTTATGTCCTGCTTCTCGCAGAGCGCCTTGAGCTGGTCGTAGGCCCCTGCCCGGAAGGTATCGCCGCAGATCACCGCCGGTCGGAGCCCTTTCCTCTGGAAGAATGTGGCCAGCTTGGCCGCGGTGGTGGTCTTGCCGCTCCCCTGGAGGCCCACCAGCATGATCCTCTGTTCTCGGAGGGCGATCTCGGTGCTCTTCCCCACGAGGCTTATTAGCTCCTGATAAACGATATTGATGACGTGCTCCCGGGGGTTCATCCCCGCAGCGGGTTTCTCGCTCAGTGCCCGTTCCCTGATCTTATTGGATAGGTTCATCACCAGCTTGACGTTCACGTCTGCCTGCAAGAGGGCGCGCTGGATGTCCTTGACAGCCTCGTCCACCACTTGCTTATCTATCCTGCCAGCAGAAGCTAGCTTCTTCAGCGCTCCTCGCAGAGACCCGCCCAAACTATCCAGTACCATCTAATCACCGACCGACGAGCTTGACGCACTCGAGTAAAGTATAACTTTATGTACAACGATAAAGAACGTCCCGACCGGGACTCGAACCCGGGTTGGAGGCTCTCTGCGTCGACCGTCCGCACCGCAGGCCTCCAGGATATCCACTACCCCATCGGGACACCGTCGCAAGCTCCGTACTAATGATAATTAAGCCTGTTGATTTAAGTGCCCTTAACTTCTGGTCTGGGCGGTCCTGATGGCCCTGAGAAAATCTATCTTTCTGAACTCGGGCCAGTAAGGTGCACAGAAGTAGGCGGCACACTCGTTCCCGTTGGCCTGCCAGGGAAGAAAATTGGAGGTCCTGGTCTCTCCTCCCGTCCTTATTATGAGATCGACTTTGGGCACGGAGACGCCGCCCTGTGGATAAAGGTATTGGCTGATCAGGTTTTCGTCCACCTCTGCGGCCTTGACCTTCCCTTCCCGGATCTTCTCTGCCAGAGCCCTGGTGGCGTCCACGAGTTCGCACTGCCCCCCGTAAGCCAGTGCCACGTTGAAGTACATACGATCGTAACTCTTGGTGACCTCTTCTACCTTGTTGATGGCCTCCCGGAGGCGTCCTGGCAGGAGGTCGATCCTCCCTATGGCCCTCACCCTGACCTCGTTCTTGTGTATGCGCTCCGAGATGCAGAGATCCAGGAGCTTCTGCCTTATCAGGCCGAAGAGATACCGCTTCTCCTCCTCGTCTCTATCGAAGTTCTCCGTGGAGAAGGCGTAGACCGTGAGGTGCTTTATCCCCACATCCAGACACCAGTTGAAGACCCTTTCGGTGGTTCCCGCACCCAGTTCGTGGCCAGCGTAGCTGGCGATCCCTGTCCGCCGGGCGTACCTCCGGTTCCCGTCCTGGATGATGGCCACGTGCTCGATACGCTTCGCCTTCATGATCTCCCATTTGAGAAGACGTTCATAAAAGATGTACAGAGGCTTGGCGTTCCTGAACGCTGATAGCTGACTGCTCAGATCCATCTGCTGAGTGTCGTGTATTATATTATTTAAAGGGTTCTCCTTCAATGCCCTGGATCAGACGACGCAGGGAAAAGTAATTAAATAGACTCTCGAATGGAGCAGACGTGGGCCCGTGGTCTAGGTGGTTATGACATCGCCTTCACACGGCGGGGATCACGCGTTCGAATCGCGTCGGGCCCATCTGCGTTTCGTTTGTCACAACCTTTAACTATCATACGATGTCTTTGGGAGTGCCGAACGGTCTCAGGTCGACGATATCGGATCCGAAGCAAGATAAATCATTAGAGGTGATATACTGGCTAATTGGAGAAGCAAAAAAAGGAAGAGAAACACACAGCCTGCCGTGGTGACCAGGGCACGCGTCCCTCGAAAATATGATCGGGAGATCTTTGGTTACGTAGACACTCTGCTCGGTTCCAACCGATTGAGGGTCAGGTGCCTGGATGGAAAGGTTAGGATGGGCAGGATACCCGGCAAGATGAAGAAGAGGATATGGATCAGAGAAGGCGATGTTGTGATCGTGGTCCCCTGGTCGTTTCAAGACGAGAAGGCCGATGTCGTCTGGAGGTATACCGGGCCTCAGGTTGACTGGCTGAAGCGCAAGGGATACCTCAAAGAATCCGTATGACCGAGTCCAAGAAGCTCAAGAAGATCGATGCTCAGATAGATCTGATGCGTGTGCGGACGAAGGAAGCCGACGATTTCAAGGTTAAAGACGATGTATTTGACCGCCGCGCTCTGATGAACCTCTACGCTCTTGCGAGCAAAGGTGTGATCGACGCCCTCAGCGGGCCTATAAGCACCGGCAAAGAGGCCAACATATTCTATGCCGTAGGGAAGGAAGGCGACCTGGTGGTGAAGATCTACCGGATCGCTACCAGCAACTTCAAGGCCATGCAGAACTATCTTCTTGGCGACCCGCGGTTCGGAAAGATCAAGGGTACCAAGAGAGCGGTCATCACCGCCTGGACGGGGAAGGAGTTTCGCAACCTGAGGCGGGCCGAGGAAGCCGGTGTACAGGTCCCCCATCCCCTCACCACGAGGGAGAACATACTGGTCATGAAGCTGGTCGGAGAATCTGGAGTTCCGGCACCCCTGCTCAAGGACTGCCGTCTGGACCTCGCCGAGGCAGTGCATGTCTTTGAGGTGCTTGCAGGTTATGTAGCCCTGCTCTATAACAGGGCCGATCTGGTACATGCCGATCTGAGCGAGTTCAACATACTCTATGACCAGGAAGAACCTGTGATCATAGATATGGGTCAGTCGGTGACCACCGTGCATCCCATGGCCCAGACGTTCCTGGAACGGGACATCTCCAACCTGGCCCGTTACTTCAAGAAGAGGTACAGGATCGGCTCAGAGGAAGCGATCTGGGATAAGATCCGGGATAGTTGAACACGGGGGTTAAATATTTTGTATGTCAAGATTCCAAGCGAACGTATAGGCGTTCTTGTAGGGCCTGGCGGACGCGTGAAGAAGATGCTGGAGGAACAGACCGCCTCGGAGCTGGAGATAGACAGCGAGACCGGAGCAGTCTCGGTAACCTCCACCGAAGATAACCTCCAGGCGATGCGCCTGATGGAGGTTGTCCGTGCCATAGGGCGGGGATTCTCGCCAGAGAGGGCGATGCCCCTTTTAGAAGACGACATCCTGATGCTGGACGTGATAGACCTTTCCAAGGTGAGCAACACCAAGAGCGGTCTGGCCAGGCTAAAGGGAAGGATAATCGGGAAAGATGGCCGGACCAGAGAGATAACGGAGAAACTGACCAGGTCCAGCATATCGGTCTACGGTAAGACCGTTGCCCTCATCGGAAGGCCCGAGCGGATCATGATCGCCAGAACAGCGATCGAGATGCTGATCGACGGTGCACCCCACGGTTCGGTCTACAGCTACCTGGAGAAGAAACATCGGGACCTGATCCGGGCCGAGCTGAGAGATATGTGACTACCGGCTGACCCGATCCGTTCCGGAATAGAGGTTCATCCTCTCGTCGCGTACAAAACCCACCAGGGTCACGCTTCGCTCCCGGGCGAGTTCGACCGCCAGGCTGGTAACAGCTCCTTTGGATGCCACCAGGAAAACGCCTGCATGTACCGCTTTTTTTACGGCTGTTCCTGTGATCCTGCCCGAGGTGACGACGTAACAGTTCTTCAGATCCACACCGGCGAGGAGAGCCCAGCCAAGTATCTTGTCCAGGGTGTTGAGGCGGCCCACGTCCTCTGCACGGATCAGGATATCGTCGCCCCTGCAGAGGGCGGAGGTGTGCGTGCCCCCGGTCAACGAGTATAGGTCTGAGTCGATGGCGGACCTCATGTTGGCCAGGAGAGACGATGCGCCGACGGTCCGGTTCGTCTCATCCGTACCGCTCTCAGACGGCGAAACCTGACCCATCATCGCCCGGATCTGGCGATTTTGAATGCTCAGATCGATTATCTGGCCCGCATGACATATCGCCCCTTGAGCATATAGGTGGCCTACTGCGAACTCCTTCATCTGGGACGGGGTTACGACGACCGTGGCAAAGAGATCCTCGTTCACAAATATCCGGAACTCTTCCTCCAGGGGCAGGAACTCCTCGTGGGAACGGAGGCCCTCTTTTTCCAGACGCAATACCTGGCAGGTCAGGTACTTCACACAGGGGCCACCTCCATGAGCTTATATATATCTTCCCAGAATAGGGGTCCCGTGAGGCAAGATCATTGGATATCCCTATGCAACTCACCATCTTCGATAAGCTCCTCATATTCGTATTGGCGGTACTTCTTCACTGGGTTCTTGCGATTAACCTGGGCAGGATGGGCCAACGGGCCAACCTGAAGATGGGCAACTGGGGACCTTTGATCACCCTTCGCACCAGACGGGGCTTAGACCTGATCGATTATCTGGCCCGCCCCAGAAGGTTCTGGAGGCTGGCGATCACCGCGGGCATCCCTGTGGTGATCTTTGGGATGGTCTCTTTTCTGCTGATGCTGATACTCCTGAGCATCACCATGATGCGCGCCCCGCCCGAGCCCAGCGTCTACACCGCCCCCAGGAACGTCTTGCTCATACCGGGGATCAACCAGTTCATACCCCTCGTCTGGGGCTGGTTGGCCCTCTTCATAACCATGGTGGTCCACGAGTATTCTCACGGCATACTCTGCCGAGTTGAAGGGGTCCGGGTGAAGTCGATGGGTCTGGCCCTGCTCTTCCTGCCAGTGGCCGCCTTCGTGGAGCCCGATGAGAAAGAGCTCTTCGGCACAGAGGATAAGAAGGCGGTGGCATCGAGAAGCGGGCGGGTCAGAATACTGTCCGCGGGGGTCATAGCCAACTTTGTGGTGGCGGTGATCGCCATGGCGCTCTTCTTCGGGCCGGTCATCGGGGCCATCTCGTCCCATGACAGGGTGACTGTGGTGGATGTCGTGCCCAACTCCACCGGCGATTTGGCAGGTTTTCAGGCACAGATGATCCTTCTGGAGATGGCTGGCAAGAAGGTGGACAGCCTGGACGATCTCTATGAGAACCTGCTGACGGGGCGGCAAGACCTCACGCTTCTCCGGGGCGACCGGCGGAGGGACCTGACCCTCCAGGGCCCTCCATCGAGAGGGGTCATGATAGCCTATGTCTTCGAGGACTCTCCTGCTTACGAGGCCGGGATGGATCCCGGGTTGATCATCCAAGAGGTCGACGGAACGCCTACACCGGACTGGGAGACGTTCAGAAACACGATGAATAGGACTGGTGAGGGTCAGAAGGTGGCGATCGGGACCGATAGTGGATTCTTTCATCTCAGGCTCGTCTCGAACCCCGACGGCTCGGGCACGGGCTTCATGGGGGTGGGGTTCTCGGGGACATCCATCGATGCGGTCTGCGTTAACGGCGTAATATTCCAGGAGTTTCCCGCAAGCTCTTTTCTGGCGGCCCTCCGGGATATACCCGGCCACGGTCTCTGGGGATTGGTCTCGTTCATGGCCCTGCCCTTTACGGGGATACCGGGGTTCACCGAGATGGGATTTCCCGGTTTCTCTGGCTGGATATCCGGCTTCTTCGAACCCACCGGGTGGGCGGCCCTCCTCGGCGATAAGATATTCTGGATCGCCAACCTCCTTTTCTGGGTAGGTCTCATCAACCTCTACGCTGGTCTCTTCAACTGTCTGCCAGCGGTACCTCTGGATGGTGGCCACATCTTCAGGGACCTCCTCCACATAGGGTTCCTGAGGATCTTCCAAAGCGAGGCGAAGGCGGAGCAGATGACCAGGACCCTAGTGGCGGTCATGGCCTGGCTGATCTTCTCCTCGTTGCTCTTCATGATCCTTGCACCTTACCTGGCCCACGGGTTTGGCACTTAGAGTTAGAGGGTTAGATATCCGCCTCCGCCAGGCGGGCCACGGCGTAGGCGGGAAATACCTCGGAGACGGCCGGGCCGTACCGATCCGAGAGCCTGATGCATTTCAGTTCCAGGCGGCGAGCCGCCCGTTCGATCACATCTTCGCCGACCCCTGCGACCGCGACTGTGTCCAGATCGTATCTTTCTGCCTGATGGGCCAAAGCGGCGATCAGCGTATCGTGCTGGGTCTCCAGAGCCTGGGTCGCGATCGCCAGGGCACCTTCTTCGCCGATCTCCTCCAGGTCGGCGCAGACCGTTCTGGCCAGCCTCCTCAGGGCAGATCGCCTATCTTTTCCGGCCCCGTCCGGTGTGTCGCACCGATATTCTGTATCGGTAATCTCGCCGAGTACCCGATAGGCGTCGGCGGTGATGGCGAAGAGTTCCGAGGATAGGGGTATCCTCTGGTCGTCGATCCTGACCGAAGGAAGGAGCGCGGCCAGGTTGGTCCTGAGAAGACCGGAATATACCAGCTCGCCCCTGGCCAGCCTCCGGTAATCGGCGGTGGCGGCTCTCGGTTTTGCCCTTATCGGTATCAGATCAATGGTGGTGGAACCCATGTCAACGAAGATGCAGTCGCCGACTTCCCTGGAAATAAGGTGTGCGGAGGCGCTCCAG
The DNA here is from genome assembly GCA_002501765.1 of Methanosaeta sp. UBA204. Taxonomy (GTDB): domain Archaea; phylum Halobacteriota; class Methanosarcinia; order Methanotrichales; family Methanotrichaceae; genus UBA204. Next base: position 3,344 of record DAOG01000058.1, on the reverse strand, counting down.
TTGGCTGCGGCCAGGTCGCGGGGGTCGTTCCACCCAAAGCCCTTCGTTCCCCAGAAGCGTATGGGACAGGTGAAGGCATCCTCCACCGTTTTTTTAATGTAAAGGATGCCAGCCAGCTTATTTGGAAAGCGGTCTGCCAGCTCTCCGGTCATCACCACCCCCAGTGCCCGGGGATCGGCGTCTTCTGCCATCTGCCCGAGCACTTTTCTCAGTGGGGCCTTCTTCCAGAGGGGCAGGTAGACGGTCCGGGTCCACCTGCCGTCGGAGCTGGCGGCTTTGGTGTTCGCCCCGCCCACGTCGAGACCCAGGATCATGCTGAAAAAGCCAGGGTGGTACCATAAAAGCTTTAGGGTAATCGATGGCTATATACGACACCAGATTCTGGAGACATGATCATGGCTGCCAAGGAGAAGTATCGCGAGCCCACTTATCTGGAATACGGATTCGGAGAGCTGGAGCATGACGTTATCAAGAAAGAGCTCTGCTGTTATTGTGGTACCTGCATCGCCTTCTGTCCCAAGATAGATAAGAAAGAGAACCGGCCCGAACTGATCGAGTACGACCCTCTATGTGGCCTATGCTACGCCTACTGCCCCCGGAGCTTCCTGGACATGCCTCTAATCGAGAAGAACGTCTTCGGCAGGTCCAGATCCGAGGACGAGCCCCTGGGGATATACGATAAGGTGGTCTCTGCCCGGTCTTCCGGATCGGATATCCTGGGATCTGCCCAGGATGGCGGCGTGGTGACCGCCCTCTTGGCTCGCGCCCTGGAAACGGGCGTCATAGATTGTGCGGTGGTCACGGGCAGAGACGAGAACTGGAGGACCGTCTCCAAGGTGGCAACAACTGTGGAGGAGATCGTGGCTTGCGCGGGCACCAAGTACACTATCAACCCCAGCGTGGAGGGGGTCCAGACGGCCATGGATCAGGGCTACAAGAAGATAGGGTTCACAGGTACCCCCTGCCAGATCCAGGCTCTGAGGAAGGTACAGTCTCTGGAGGAACCCTACCAGTTCGGTCAGGAGAAGATAGCCTTGTTGATTGGTCTCTTCTGCATGGAGAACTTCGAGTACGAGAGCCTCTTCCAGGGCCTGGTCAAGGGGACCTTCGGGATCGAGCCCGAAAAGGTCGAAAGGTTCGAGATCCAGAAGGGGATGTTCAGGGTCCTCTCCGGTGGAGATGTTCATGAGGTGCCCTTGGATGATACGAAAGATTATGTCTGGAAAGGGTGCGGTCCCTGTTTCGACTTCACCGCCGAGCTGGCCGATGTATCGGTAGGCAGCGTGGGATCGAAGAACGGCTGGTCTACCGTGCTCACCAGGACAAAGCAGGGTTCGACCCTCTACGAGGACGCCCTGAAGTCGGGTGCCCTGGAGGAGGACGGGGTCACCAAGAAGGGCATGGCTCTCGTCGAGAGGCTGGCAAAAGAGAAAGAAGACCGCTTCCGGACCACGGTATCCGATCTCGCGATGCGCGGCGTTCCGGTCGAGATCAAGAGATAACCTTTCGGGCGATCTCATGTTATCGGTGGGACTGGCGGGTAAACCCAATGCAGGCAAGTCCACCTTCTTCAAGGCGGCCACCCTCGCCGAGGTGGAGATAGCCAATTATCCCTTCACAACAATAGACGCCAACCACGGCGTATCCTACGTAAGGGTGCCCTGCCCTTGTAAAGAGCTGGGCGAAGCCTGCGGACGCTGTCGTGATGGCATGAGATACATCCCCATCGAGCTGATAGACGTGGCCGGTCTGGTCCCCGACGCCCACCTGGGACGGGGTCTGGGGAACGAGTTTCTGGACAGCCTGAGGGTGGCAGAGGCGGTGATACACGTCCTGGACGCTTCCGGCTCTGCCGACGTGGAAGGAAACCCGGTGGGGATAGGCGAACATGACCCCACAGAGGACGTCGAGTTTCTCAAAGACGAGATCGGGATGTGGCTCTTCGGCATACTGGAGAAGAACTGGACCCGGCTGATGAGACGGGTCAAGGCCGAAGGGGTCAATCCGGGGCTACTCATATCGGAACAGCTTGCCGGTGCCGGGGTGATGGAGCAACATGTCCGGTGGGCGCTATCGGTGATGAGGTCCGATGCCCCTGTATGGGACAAAGAGGAGCGCAAAAGGTTCGCCCAGCTGCTCAGGGGCGCCAGCAAGCCCATGGTGATCGCCGCCAACAAGATCGATATCGCCCCGAAGGAGTTCGTGGAGAGGCTCATGGAGCTGGACGAGATCGTGGTGCCTACCTGCGCCGCCGCGGAGATCGCTTTGAGGATGGCAGACAAGAAAGGCGCCGTTAGCTACAGGCCCGGCGATGATGACTTCGTCATCGAGGCCGACCTGAACAAGGCCCAGAAGGCCGGCCTGGAGAATATAAGAAGGCTTCTTGCACAGTGGAAGGGCACCGGCGTTCAAGAGTGCATGAACCGGGTGGTCTTCGACCTTCTGGACTACATCGCCGTCTTCCCGGTGGAGGATGAGAACAAGTGGACGGACAAGAACGGCGCCGTCCTTCCCGACGCCTACCTGATGAAGAAAGGGTCCACCACGAGGGATCTGGCCTACCAGGTCCATTCCGATATCGGGGATAGTTTCCTATTCGCCATAGACGCCAGGACGAAGAGGAGGCTTGGGGAGAAGCACGAGCTGAAGGACGGCGACGTGATAAAGATCGCGTCTACGAAGTAGGTTCTCTGTAACGGGATATTGAGATACTTTTTCATAAAGTACCTGCTAAAGTAACCCGTAAGTTTTATAGCATACGTGGAAGAAACAACAGGATACTAAAAGGATTCCCATACTTAAAAGAACGGCGCGGAGATCCTCTATGGGCACCCACGGCTTTGTCTGGAGTAGTTGAGACATTGTTGAAAAGTATATTTCAGCTCATAATACATACGAGTATAGCAGGAGATAATCCTGAAAACACTATATGCAGGCCTCGTACATTTGTGCGGGGTATATCATGACTTAGTGTGCATTCAAAGGAGGTATATAGATAAAGATGAAATCATATAAAAGCAATTTAAATGATGTTATTGATAGATTAATCATTGACGTTAATTCAACTTTTATGGAATTATTAGCTGCTTCTACAATGTATGAACTGGGACAGGAAACTCTGAGTCAGATTGATAATCAAGTGTCTATATCTCCGATAGTAGGAATTAATTTACATATTGAACCAATTCCAATAAGTTACATTAAAAAATTCAGAGATGATTACCCATACTTTTTATCGGAAGTATTTCATGGTAAATTAGTACAATTGTGGAACAATTGCTTACAGGATATCTTTTCATTGTTTATTGATTTTCATTTTACAGCCCGCCTTTCCCATGGTTGAC